>NZ_CP071057.1:1041000-1388000 GCF_017161425.1 Marinicauda algicola
GCTCCCGGCTTCAGCGCGCCGAGCGTCGTCACCTTCGCGGTATGGGGGATGATCATCAGGTCGAACACCGCGCCCTCCACCGCGTTGACGGTGAGCGAGACGCCGTCGACGGCGATCGAGCCCTTCTCCGCGATGAAGCGCGACAGGGTTCCCGGCGCGCGCACGCGCAGCGTCAGCCAGCCCTCGCTCCGCTCGACAGAGACCACCTCGCCGACCCCGTCGACATGGCCCTGGACGATGTGGCCGCCAAGCTCGTCGCCCACCTTCAGCGGGCGCTCGAGATTGACGCTGTCACCCTCGCGCCAGGCGCCGAGCGTGGTGCGCCTCAGCGTTTCCGGCGACACCTCCACGGCATAGCGCGCACCGTCGGCGACCGGAGCGACATGGACCACGGTGAGGCAGGCGCCGGCATGGGCGATGGACGCCCCGAGCGCGATGCCAGCGGGATCGTAGGGACACTCGATCTCGAAGCGGCGGTCGCGCTCGCCCGATATCCTGGCGATGCGGCCCTTTGCGGTGACGATGCCGGTGAACATCAGCGGTCCAGTTCGTAGGTTTCGTGGATGTCCGGGCCGCACTCGCGCACGCCCGCACGCACAAATCTGGGGGCCGAGGCGAGGCTCTCAAGCCCGAGGCCTGTGAAAACCGGCCTCGCATCGCCGCCGAGCACGATCGGAGCGCGGAACCACTCGATGCGGGTCAGCCCGCGCGCGCGCAGCGCCGAGGCCGCGACCGCGGCACCGGCTTCGATGAGGACGCAGGCGAAACCGCGCCCGTCGAGTTCGCTCAGAGCGGCGTCGATCGAGACGACGCCGGCTTCGCCCGGGCAGGCCACCACCTCGACGCCCGCGCTGCGCAGCGCTTCGGCGCGCGCGCCGGGCGCGTCGCCGCGGCAGAAGACGAAGCGCTCGCGTCCGGCGGCGAAGATCCGGGCCTGCGGGCGGACCCGGCAGTGCGTGTCGAGCACCGCGACCGCCGGCTGCGGCCCGTGAAATCCCTCAACGTCGCGCACGTCCATGCGCGGATCGTCCGCCTCGACGGTACCGCGGCCGGTCAGGATCGCGTCGGCTTGCGATCGCAGCCGGTGCACCTCTGCGCGGGCCTCTTCCGAGGTGATCCAGCGGCTCTCCCCGTTGGCGAGGGCGATGCGCCCGTCCAGCGAGGTCGCGAGCTTGAGCACCACCTCCATGGCGAGCTACTCGTCCTCGTCCCTGCGCGCGCCGGGCTTCGTCCTGGACCCGAGCTTCTCGCCCTTGATGAAGTCGGAGAAGTCGGCGACCTCGCGGAAGTCCTTGTAGACCGAGGCATAGCGGACATAGGCGACGGTATCGAGGTTCTTGAGCCCCTCCATCACCATCTCGCCGATCGTCTTCGAGGGAATGTCCGGATCGCCGCCGCTCTCCAGGCGGCGCACGATGCCGGAGACCATCTGCTCGAGCTTGTCGCGGTCTATCGCGCGCTTCTGCGTGGCGAGCAGGATGGAGCGGATCAGCTTGTCCCGGTCGAAGGGCACGCGCTTGCCATCGCTCTTGATCACGTTGAGATCGCGCAGCTGAACCCGCTCGAACGTGGTGAAGCGGGCCGCGCAGGACGGGCACTGGCGCCGGCGGCGAATCGCCTGCCCGTCCTCGGCGGGACGGGAGTCCTTCACCTGCGTGTCGGGATGGCTGCAGAACGGACAGCGCAAGGCGCCTCTCCTAGCCGAGTTCTGAATAGATCGGGAAGCGCTCGCAAAGCGCGATCACCTCCTCGCGGACCCGCGCCTCGACCTGCGCGTCGCCCTCACGGTTCACGCTCAGCGAATCGAGCACCTCGGCCATCATCTCGCCGACGCGCGCGAACTCGGCCTTGCCGAAGCCCCGCGTCGTGCCGGCGGGCGAACCGATGCGCAGCCCGGAGGTCACCGTCGGCTTCTCCGGGTCGAAGGGGACGCCGTTCTTGTTGCAGGTGATGTGGGCGCGTTCGAGCGCCTTCTCCGAGATGTCCCCGGTGAGCGATTTAGGCCGCAGGTCGACGAGCGCGAGATGGCTGTCCGTACCGCCGGAGACGAGCGCGTAGCCGCGCTCGGTGAGCGCACCGGCCATCGCCTTGCAGTTCTCGATCACGTCCTTTGCATAGGTCCTGAACTCGGGGCGCAGGGCCTCCCCGAAGGCGACGGCCTTCGCGGCGATCACGTGCATCAGCGGGCCGCCCTGCAGGCCGGGGAAGACGGCCGAGTTGATCTTCTTGCCGATCTCCTCGTCGCGCGAGAGCACCATGCCGCCGCGCGGGCCGCGCAGCGTCTTGTGGGTCGTGGTGGTGACCACGTCGGCGTGCGGGACCGGGTTGGGATAGGCGCCGCCGGCCACCAGGCCGGCGAAATGGGCCATGTCGACCATGAGATAGGCGCCGACCTCGTCGGCGATCTCGCGGAAGGCCGCGAAATCGATCGTGCGCGGATAGGCCGAGCCGCCGGCGATGATCATCTGGGGCTTCAGCTCGCGGGCCTGGTCGCGAAGGGCGTCGTAATCGATGAGGTGGTCGTCCTGCCTCACCCCGTAGTGATGGGCCTCGAACCACTTGCCGGAGATGTTCGGGCGCGCGCCGTGCGTCAGATGGCCGCCGGCGGACAGGTCGAGCCCGAGAATCCTGTCGCCGGGCTTCAGGAGCGCGAGGAAGACCGCCTGGTTGGCCTGGCTGCCCGAGTTGGGCTGCACGTTCGCGTAGGCCGCGCCAAAGAGGCGCTTCGCGCGATCGCGCGCCAGCTCCTCGGCGATGTCGACGAACTCGCAGCCCCCGTAATAGCGCTTGCCGGGATAGCCCTCGGCATACTTGTTCGTGAGCGGCGAGCCCTGCGCCTCCAGCACGGCGCGCGAGACGATGTTTTCCGAGGCGATCAGCTCGATCTGCGTCTGCTGGCGGCGCAGCTCCCTGGAGATCGCATCGGCGAGCTCGGGGTCGCGCGCGGCGAGGCTCTCACCGAAGAAGGACTGCTGAAGGCTCTTGGACTGATCGTCGGGCATCGGCTCGCTCCCTGTCTCGTGCTCAGGCACAGACATACGGCTCCGGGCGCACGCCGACAACACCGCAGGACCGCTTAATTTCGGGCAACGACTGCTTGAGGTCGCGCATCAACGACAGCGGCAATTCTTGAAGCGGGAACGAAGTCTGCATTTTTTCTCGAAACATCACTTGTGCAGCATGCTGCGAACCAATATAGAGGCGACAAGGCGCGTTATTCCGCGCGATTCTGCAACGTTAAACAGGATTGGCAATGACTGAAGAGCAAACCAGCACCGTCGACCAGGAAGAAATCCTCCGGATGACGACCGACATCGTCGCCTCCTTCCTTACGCATAATTCTATTCCTTCGGAGAACGTCCCGGAGATGATCAAGTCGATCTACTCCACGATGCGTTCGCTCTCCTCTAAGGAGGAAGAGAAGGCCGAGACCAAGCAGAAGCCCGCCGTTCCGGTGTCGAAATCGGTGCAGGACGACTACATCGTCTGCCTGGAAGACGGCAAGAAGCTGAAGATGCTCAAGCGCTATCTGCGCTCGCAATACGACATGAGCCCGGAAGAATACCGCCGCAAGTGGGGCCTGCCGGCCGACTACCCGATGGTCGCCCCGGCCTATTCGCGCCGCCGCTCGCAGTTCGCCAAGGATATCGGCCTCGGCCGCGGCGGACGCAAGAAGCGCGCGTCCAAGTAATCGCGTTTATACTCAACTAGACGATGACGCCCCCGCCGCCGCGCGGGGGCGTTTTCTTTTCGTCGGACTCCTTCGAAACCTGCTCGAGTCGGCGCATCAGCTTGCGGGCGGCGACGCGTTCGAGTTCCTCCTGGCCGGTCGTGACCGGTCCCTGGATGACGACCTCCTCGCCCGTCTCGACGTCGATCGCCGCCACGCGTACCGCCTCGCCGACGGACTGGAACTCGAAGATGATCTCGCGGCCCGCGGACGGATCGCGCTTCGAGCTCATCCCGCGATCCCCGAGATGCGCACCTGGGCATGCTTGGCGTAGACCGCCCGCAGCGCCTCGACGAGTTCGTCGAACATCTGGTCGGTGTGCAGCGGGGTCGGCGTGAAGCGCATGCGCTCGGTGCCCTTGGGCACGGTCGGATAGTTGATCGGCTGGACGTAGATGCCGTGCTCGTCGAGCAGGGCGTCGGTCAGGCGCTTGGTGAGCACCGGATCGCCGACGTGGACCGGCACGATATGGGTGACCGAGTCCATGACCGGGAAGCCTTCGGCCTTCAGGCGCGCCTTCAGCGTCGCGGCGCGCTCCTGATGGGCCTCGCGCAGATGGTTTGCGCTCTTGAGGAATTCCACGCTCGCACGCGCGCCCGCCGCGATCGCGGGGGCGAGCGAGGTGGTGAAGATGAAGCCGGGCGCCCAGGAGCGGATCGCATCGCAGATCACCGCATCGGCGGCGATATAGCCGCCCATGACGCCGAAGGCCTTGCCGAGCGTGCCCTCGATGATGTCGAACCGGTCCATCAAGCCGTCGCGCTCGGCTACGCCCGCCCCGCGCAGGCCGTAGAGGCCGACGGCGTGGACCTCGTCGAGATAGGTCAGCGCATTGTACCTGTCGGCGAGGTCGCAGACCTCTTCCAGCGGGCCGATATCGCCGTCCATCGAATAGACCGACTCCAGCGCGATCACCTTGGGCGCATCCTTGGGCGCGGCCTTCAGCAGCTCCTCCAGGTGCGCGACGTCGTTGTGGCGCCAGACATGCTTCTCGCAGCCGGCCTGGCGCACGCCCTCGATCATCGAGGCATGATTCAGGGCATCGGAATAAATTATGAGGCCGGGCAGGATCTTGCCGAGCGTGGCGAGCGTCGCCTGGTTGGCGATGTAGCCGGAGGTGAAGAGCAGCGCGGCTTCCTTCTGGTGAAGGTCGGCCAGCGAGCGTTCCAGCTCCACGTGGTAATGGGTCGTGCCGGAAATGTTGCGCGTGCCGCCCGCCCCGGCCCCGACATCGTCGAGCGCCTGCTTCATCGCGCCGATGACGCAGGGGCTCTGGCCCATGCCGAGATAGTCGTTGGAGCACCAGACCGTGACGTCCTTCACCTCGCCTTGCGCTTCCCGGTAGCGGGCGCGAGGGAACTTGCCCCGATTGCGCAGGAGGTCGGCGAATACCCGGTAGCGGCCTTCGGCCCGAACCCGAGCCACGGCGGAGGTGAAGGCGTCTTTGTAATTCATCGTTCTCGCCGCCGGGGAGTGGCGGCTCCTCATCTCGTTTTCATCAGCCTGACATAAACGATCCGCCCCGTCATCGGAAACGGGTGGAGACCGATTGTCGCGGCTAAGTCCTGCCAACGCCTCGCAATTTCATCACGGCTTCTCGCCGATCTCCCCGCGGAGCATCTTGATGATGCCGGAGAAGTCGAGATCATCCCCACCCGCTTCGGTAAAGGCGGTGTAAAGATTTTCCGCGCGCTTACCCATCGGCGTGGACGCTTCCACCGATCCGGCCGCATCCATCGCAAGGCGCAGGTCCTTGAGCATCATCGGCGCAGCGAAGCCGGGCTTGTAATCGCGGTTGGAGGGCGCGGCCGGAACCGGGCCCGGCACCGGGCAATAGCTCGTCAGCGACCAGCACTGCCCGGAGGCCTTGGACGCGATGTCGAAGAAGTTCTGTGCGTCGAGGCCGAGCTTCTGGGCGAGATTGATCGCTTCGCACGTGCCGATCATGTGGATGGCGAGCAGCATGTTGTTGCAGATCTTGGCCGCCTGGCCCGCGCCCGCATCGCCCGCGCGAATCACCGCCTTGCCCATGTCTGCGAGATAGGGCCTCGCCTTCTCGACATTTTCCTCGCTGCCCCCGACCATGAAGGTCAGCGTGCCGCCCTCGGCGGCGGCGACGCCGCCGGACACCGGCGCGTCGACGAAGGCCATGCCCTTCTTCTCCGCCTCGCTCGCGACATGGCGGGCGGAGTCCACGTCGATCGTGGAGCAGTCCATCAGGATGGCGTCGGGCTCGGCGAGATTGAGGATGCCGTCCTCGCCCTCATAGACGCTGCGCACATGCTTGCCGGCGGGCAGCATGGTGACGACGGCCTTCGCGCCGCGGACCGCCTCGGCGAGGCTGGCGGCTCCCGTCGCGCCTTTCGCCTCGAGCGCTTTGACCGCCTCGGCGTTCAGATCGTAGGCGTGAACCTCGTGGCCGGCCCTGACGAGGTTCGCGGCCATGCCCGAACCCATGTTGCCAAGGCCGATGAATGCGATGCGGGCCATGTCCCTGCTCCTCAAATGAACGTCATCTCGTGCTCGCCATCGAGCGGTCCGAAGAAGGCTTCGATCTCGGTACCCGTCGGCGCGGGCGCCCATTTCGGGGCATTGTCCTTGTCGACCACGACCGCGCGCACGCCCTCGTAGAAGTCCGAACCCGGCGCGAGGAAGCGCATCGAGACGCGCAGGTCCTGGGTCATCACGCCGCGGAAATCGAGATCGGCACCGCGCCTGAGCGCCTCGAGCGTGACCCTGAGCGATGTCGGCGACTTCGAGCGCAGGGTGCCGGCCTGCTTCGCCGACCAGGCATCGCCCGCCTCGTCGAGCGCGAACAGGATGGCATCCACGCTCTCGCGCCCGAAGGCCGCATCGATCAGCCCGCGCGCGTGGGCGAGATCGCTGTGGCCGGCATCGCCGCCGAAGCCGTCCAGCAGCTCCTCGATGCGCTCGCCGTCATCGTCCAGGCGCTCGGTCTCCAGCGCATAGATCAGCTCGCCGTTTCGCTCGCTCGGCACGTAGTGGGTCGCGACGCCCGCGGCGATCGCGTCGGCCGTCCTCAGGCGGGCCCCGGTCAGGCCCATCCAGGTCCCGAGCGCACCGGCCAGGCGCGGCAGGAAGTACGCCCCGCCCACGTCCGGGTGGAAGCCGATGCCGGTCTCGGGCATGGCGAACAGGGTCCGGTCGCCGGCCACGCGGTGGGAGCCGTGAACCGACACCCCGACGCCGCCGCCCATGGTGATGCCGTCGATCAGGGCGACATAGGGCTTGGCGTATTCCTTGATCAGGGTGTTGAGCCGGTATTCGTCGCGCCAGAAGCGCCAGGCGCGGTCGTCGCCCGCCCTGCCGCTCTCGGCGAGCATCTTGATGTCGCCGCCGGCGCAGAAACCCTTCTCGCCCTCCCCGTCGACGACGACCGCCTTCACGTCGTCGTCATCCGCCCATCCGGTCAGCGCCTCGATCATGGCCGTGACCATGTCCTGGTTCAGCGCATTGAGGGCCTTCGGGCGGTTCAGCGTGATCCGGCCGACATCGCCGGTCTTCCAGGTCTTGACGTCTTCGGTCATCAGATCAGGTCCTTCGCGATGATGACGCGCATGATTTCGTTCGTGCCTTCCAGGATCTGGTGGACCCGCAGGTCACGCACGATGCGCTCGATCGGATAGTCCTTGAGATAGCCGTAGCCGCCATGCAGCTGCAGCGCGTCGTTGGCGACCTTGAAGCCAATATCCGTCGCGAAGCGCTTGGCCATGGCGCAGTATTTCGGGGCGCTGGCGTCCTTGCGGTCGAGCGCGTCGGCGGCGCGGTAGAGCATCAGGCGGGCCGCATCGAGCTCGGTCGCCATGTCGGCGAGCTTGAACTGCGTCGCCTGGAAGGCCGCGATGGGCTTGCCGAACTGCTCGCGCCCGGTGACGTAGTCGCGGGCCTGGTCGTAGGCCTCGCTGGCCCCGCCGAGCGAGCACGCGCCGATATTGATGCGCCCGCCATTCAGCCCGTTCATGGCGATGCGGAAGCCCTCGCCCTCTTCGGCGAGGCGGTTCTCCACCGGCACGCGGCAGTCCTCGAACGTCACGACGGCCGTCGGCTGGGAGTTCCAGCCCATCTTCTTCTCGTTGGCACCGAAGGAGAGGCCGGGCGTGCCCTTCTCCACCACGAGCGTGGAGATGCCCTTCGCGCCCTGCTCGCCCGTGCGGCACATCACCACGTAGATGTCGGACGTCCCGGCCCCGGAGATGAAGGCCTTCGAGCCGTTGAGCACGTAGTGATCGCCGTCGCGCACCGCCCTGGTGCGCAGGCTCGCCGCGTCCGATCCCGAGCCCGGCTCGGTCAGGCAGTAGGAGCCGATGAGGTCCATGGCGGTCAGTTTCGGCAGCCACTGCTTCCTCTGGTCCTCATTGCCCCAGGTGTCGATCATCCAGGAGACCATGTTGTGGATCGAGATGAAGGCGGCGGTAGAGACGCAGCCGCGCGACAGCTCCTCGAAGATCATCGCCGCATCGAGCCGCGTCATGCCCGAGCCCCCGACATCATCGCGCGTGTAGATGCCGGCAAAGCCCATCTCCGCGGCCTCTTTCAGGACGTCGACGGGGAAGATCTTCTCCTCGTCCCACTTCGCCGCATTGGGCTTCAGGCGGTCCTCGGCGAACTTGCGCGCCGCGTCCTTTATCAGGCCTTGCTCTTCGCTAAGCTCGAAATGCACGGAGTTTCTCCTTAAAACACGCGGGACGTTGCCTAACGCCGGCGTCTTCGCCGGGCAAGCTTCCCACCGGATTCGACACGCGAGATAGACCAGAATGCCCCAGTTTCCCAACACCCGGCTGCGGCGGCTTCGCCAGCACGACTGGGTCCGCCGCCTGGTGCGCGAGACCACGCTGACGCCGGACGACCTCATCTGGACGCTCGTCGTCTCCGACAGCGCCGATCCCACCGAGCCGGTTCCGTCCATGCCGGGAATCGAGCGCCTGTCGGTGAAGGCGGCCGCCGCCGCGGCGAAGGAGGCCGAACGCCTGGGCATCCCGGCCATCGCGATCTTCCCCCATGTCGACCCGGGCAAGAAGGACGAGACGGGAAGCGAGGGGCTCAATCCGGACGGGCTCGTCGCCAGTGCGGTCAAGGCGATGAAGGATGCCGCGCCGGGGGTGGGGATCGTGTGCGACGTCGCGCTCGATCCCTTTACCACGCACGGCCATGACGGGGTGCTGAAGAACGGCCAGGTCCTCAACGACGAGACGATCGAGCGCCTCCAGGAGCAGTCGGTGATCTACGCGCAGGCGGGCTGCGACGTGATCGCCCCCTCCGACATGATGGACGGGCGGATCGGCAAGATCCGCGCGGCGCTGGAAGAGGCCGGACAGGCCGACACGCTGATCCTGTCCTATGCCGCCAAGTACGCCTCGGCCTTCTACGGGCCCTATCGCGACGCGATCGGCTCGGCGAAGGCGCTGTCGGGCGACAAGAAGACCTACCAGATGGACCCGGGCAATTCGCAGGAGGCCCTGCGCGAGGTCGCCATGGACATCGAGGAGGGCGCGGACATGCTGATGGTCAAGCCCGGCCTTCCCTATCTGGACATCGTCGCGCGGGTGAAGATGGAGTTCGGCATGCCGACCTACGCCTTCCAGGTCTCCGGCGAGTACGCGATGATCGAGGCGGCCTCGTCCAATGGCTGGATCGACGGCGAGCGGGTCATGATGGAAAGCCTGATGGCCTTCAAGCGCGCCGGCGCGGACGGGGTGCTGACCTATTTCGCCCCGCGGGCGGCGCGGGTTCTCAATGGATAGACGCCCCGAGACGCTCGCCGCGCAGGCGCTGCATCATATCGACGCCGAGACCGGCGCGGTCATCCCGCCCCTGCACCCGGCGACGACCTTCGCGCGCGATGCCGGCAACCAGCTGATCGGCCCGCGCGACTATGCCCGCCCGCAGGGGCCGAACGCCGATCATGCCGCCGCGATCGTCGCGGCCCTTGAAGGTGCGAAGGCGGCGCGGCTTTTCGCCTCCGGCCTCGGCGCGGCCTCGGCGGTGTTCGAAACCGTGGCGCCGGCAGGTCACGTGGTGGCGCAGAGCCGGATGTATCACGGCACGAGGAAGCTGCTCGCGCGCCTCGCCGCGACGGGGCGGATCACCCTCTCCTGGTTCGACCCGGACGCGCCGGAAAGCCTTGCCGGAACCATCGAGCCCGGGCGCACCGAACTCGTCTGGATCGAGACGCCGGCCAATCCGTCCTGGACGATCCTCGACATCGCGGCCTGCGCGAGGGCGGCCCACGAAGCCGGGGCGATCCTGGCGGTCGACGGCACGTGTGCTCCGCCGTGCACGACGCGCGCGCTCGATCTCGGCGCCGACCTCGTGATGCATTCGGCGACCAAGTATCTCAACGGACATTCCGACGTGCTCGCCGGCGTCGTCGCGACGCGCGAGACCGACGCGCGCTGGACCCGTCTCGGCGAGATCGCGAGCCTTTCCGGCGCCACGCCCGGCGCGTTCGAGAGCTGGCTGCTGGTCCGGGGCTTGCGCACCCTCTTCGTGCGCTTCGAGCGCCAGAGCGCGAACGCGATGGCCCTCGCCCGGGCGCTGCGGGACCATGCGGCGGTGAGCCACGTGCTCTATCCGGGCCTTGCGACCCATCCCGGTCACGCCATTGCCGCGCGTCAGATGACGGGCGGGTATGGCGGCCTCCTCTCGCTCCGGCTGAAGGGGGGCTTCGCGGCGGCCGGAAAACTCGCCGCCTCGACGCAGGTCTTCATCCAGGCGACCTCCATCGGCGGGGTGGAAAGCCTGATCGAGCATCGAAAGCCGATCGAGGGGCCCGACAGTCCCACCCCGGACGACCTGGTGCGCCTGTCCTGCGGCATCGAGGCGGAGGCCGACCTGGTCGGCGATCTCGTCGCGGCGCTCGACGGGCTCTGAGCCTCAGTCGATCCGCCCGATCGATGGCAGCGTCCAGCCGAACCGCATGGCGGCGGCGCGGATGGCGAAGGCGAGCAGCGCCGCGCCGACCGCGCTGGCTCCGGCCGGCAGCGCCAGCGCGAGCGCGGCGACATAGGCGGCCGCTCCGGCGAGCGCGGCGAGCGCGTAGATCTCCTCGCGCAGCACCAGCGGCACGTCGTTGACGAGCACGTCGCGCACGAGCCCGCCGAAGGCGGCGGTCATCACGCCGGTGAGGATGGCGATCGCCCAGTGCGCCCCGACGGCCAGTCCGGCCTGCGCGCCCAGCACGCAGAACACCGAGAGCCCGACCGCGTCGGCCCAGGCGAGCGCGGCGCGGCGCGCGCCGGTGCCGGTCGACAGCAGGGTCGAGCCGTAATAGCCCGTCAGCGCGCCGGCGACCGCGATGGCGAGATACTCGGGCGCGTCGACCCAGTAGACGGGCAGCTGGCCGAGCAGGATGTCGCGCAGCGTGCCCCCGCCCATGCCCGCCGCCGCGCCGACGATCGCCGCGCCGAACGGGTCGAGGCTCTTTCGCGCCGCGATCATCCCGCCGGAAAAGGCGAAAAAGAACACGCCGGCATAGTCCAGCAGCTGGAAGACCAGTGCGACGCTCACGGCAGTACGGCCGCGGGCTGGGCGGCGAAATGGGCCGCGATCATGGTCAGCGCGACGATGAGGGCGAACCAGACGGCCCCATTGACATAGACCGAGCGCTTGGCGGCCCGCCGCTCCAGCCAGGTGCGCGGGCGCACGCCCTTGAGGAAGAACACCACCAGGGCGGCGAGATTGACGCTGACGACGTTGATGAAGAGAAGCAGGAGCGCGCGGGCGGCAAGCATCCACAGCCCCGCCCCCGCGAAGAGGCCCGCGGCCGCCGCGGGCGGCAGCAGCGCGACCGCGACCATCACGCCGACCAGCGCGGCAGGCAGGCCCGTGACGATCGACAGCGCCGCCGCGGCGCCGGCCGCGAGCGCCAGCACAGGGGAATCGAGGCCCACGACGGTGCGCGTCATCAGCTCCTGCGACGTGAGATCGAGCGGCAGGGTGAGCCCTATGAGGAAGGATACGGCGAGCCCCAGCGACAGGCCGGCGATCGCCGTGCGCGCGGCCTTCAGCATCAGCGGAAGGTCTCCCAGCGCGGAGCCGAAGGAGAAGGCGAGGATGGGGCCGAGCAGCGGCGCGATCACCATCGCCCCGATCACGACGGCCACGTTGTCGGCGGCCATGCCGAACACCACCACCAGCGTGGAAAGCAGGGTCAGCAGGAGGTAATCGCGATTGAGCCGGCCGCCGCGCGAGATGTCGTCATAGATCTCCTCGCGCAGGGCGAGGGTCTTCTGCTGCTGGCGCGTCTCATCCTCCTCGGGGATCTTGGGAAGGCTCGCCTCGATCGGGATCACCACGAGCTGCCAGTCGGTCTCGTCCTCGAGGATCGCCGAGATGGCGTCGATCGCCTTCTGCCCGTCCCCGGTCTTGAACAGCAGGCGCAGCAGGCGCCGGCCGCGATCGTCCGGCTCGGTCAGCCGGTGATCGACGGGCTCGGTCTGCAGCGTGGCTTTCAGAACCTGCTGGACCCGGTCGCCGTCGGGCATGGACAGTTCGATGAGGCGCAAGCGTCAGTCCTTTTTCGCGTCGGCATTGTCCAGCCGGGCGATGAGGCTCGACGTGTCCCAGCGGCCGCCGCCCATCGCCTGGACCTCAGCGTAGAACTGATCGACGAGGGCCGCCACGGGCAAGCGCGAGCCGTTGCGCCGCGCCTCGTCGAGCGCGATGCGAAGATCCTTGCGCATCCAGTTGACCGCGAAACCGAATTCGAATTCGCCCTCGACCATGGTCTGCCAGCGATTCTCCATCTGCCAGGATTGCGCCGCGCCCTTGGAGATGGCCTTGACCACCGTCTCCGGATCGAGCCCGGCACGCTTGGCGAAGTGCAGGCCCTCCGACAGCCCCTGCACCACGCCGGCAATGCAGATCTGGTTGACCATCTTGACGAGCTGGCCCGAGCCGGCCGGCCCGGCATGGGTGATCGCCTTGGCGTAGGCCTGCATCACCGGCTCGGCACGGGCGAAGGCCTCGTCGTTCCCGCCGCACATGATGGAGAGCTTGCCGTTCTCCGCGCCGGCCTGCCCGCCGGAGACCGGGGCGTCGACGAAGGCGACGCCCGTCCCCTCCCCGATCTGCGCCAGCTGGCGGGCGAGTTCGGCCGAGGCGGTCGTGTGGTCGACGAGAACGCTGCCCGCCTCCATCGTCTCGAGGAGCGGTTCGGCGATCTCGCGCACGTCCGGATCGTCGCCGAGGCAGAGAAAGGCGAACTCGCACTGCTGCACGGCATCTTCCGGCGTCGCGGCGGCCCGGCCGCCGAACTCGCCGGCCCAGTCCTTCGCCTTGCGCGCGGTGCGGTTCCAGACGGCGACCTCGTGGCCCGCCTTCACCAGATGGCCGGCCATTGGATAGCCCATCACGCCGAGACCGAGAAATGCGAGCTTCGCCATGGAGTTCTCTCCTTCGCGTCAGATCTGCCCGTAGGCCGAACGGTTGAACACCAGGGCGGGCGCTTCGCGCGGGGTGTCGAAGTCGAGCACCTGGGCGACGATGATCTCGTGATCGCCCGCCTCGTGCACCGCCGTCACCCGGCAGTCGAAGCGCGCGATAGCGCCCTCCACAAAAACCGCCCCGCTCTCGCGTTCGGTCCACTGCGCTCCCGCACCGTTCAGATCGTCCTGGCGCGCGCACCGGGTGGACAGCTCGACCTGGTCGAAGGCGAGCACGTTGATCCCGAAGGTCGGCGCGTGGCGGAACAGCGCGTAGCGGGCGCTGTCGCGGCCGAGCGACCAGAGCACCAGGGCGGGCTCGAGCGAGACCGAGGAGAAGGAATTGACCGTCATCGCGCGCGCACGGCGCCCGTCCATCGTGGCGACCAGCGTCACCCCGGTGGGAAAGCGCGAGAGTGCCTCGCGAAAGGCCCGTTGCCGTTTCAAGCCGTTATCTCCCGCTTCTTGCCCGCCGAAACGCAGCCTTAACCCTGTCGGTGGTATCGCCTGACTGGAACAGAGGGTGGATGGCAATGGCGTCGGATCAACCGGTCATCATCAAGAAAGTCAAGAAGGGCGGCCATCACGCTCACCACGGCGGGGCGTGGAAAGTCGCCTATGCCGACTTCGTGACGGCGATGATGGCCTTCTTCCTGCTGATGTGGCTGATCGCCACCGCCGACCCCGAGCAGAAGCGCGGCATCGCGGATTATTTCGCCCCGGCGAGCGTCAGCCCGTCGACCTCCGGCTCGGGCGGCCTGCTCGCCGGCACCGATTTCGGCGACGAGGGCGTGCGCGGACCCGGCTCGGCCTCCGTGGTGGAACGCCTCGCGCCGGAAGCCGTGCGCAACGAGAATGTGCGCGAGCAGGAATCGTCCGAGGCCGCGGATGGCAGCGACGGGCGGCCGGACGTCTCCCAGGACGCGCTCGCCAACGCGCTCGCGCGCCGCGAGGCGGCCGAGTTCGAGAGCGCCGAGATGAGCCTGCGCCAGGCGCTGCAGGAAATGCCCGAACTCTCCGAGCTGTCGCGTCACATCATCGTCGACGAGACGCCGGAGGGCCTGCGCATCCAGCTGATCGACGAGGAAGGGCGCTCCATGTTCGAGCCCGGTGCGGTTGAACCGAACGAGCGGGCGGTCGTGCTGCTGCGCGCCGTCGCCGAGGTCGCCGCGCGCCTGCCGAACCGGCTGTCGATCTCCGGGCACACCGACGCCTCCCCCGCCTCGGCGAGCGGGCCGTCGAACTGGGAGCTCTCCGCCGCCCGGGCCAATGCCGCGCTGGAAGTGATCACGCGCTCCGGCATCGCCGAGCACCGCATCGCGGAGGTCTCCGGCAAGGCGGGGTCGGAACCGCTCTTCCCCGACGATCCGTTCCTGGCCGGCAACCGGCGGCTGTCGATCATCCTGCTGCGCGAAGCGCCCGTCATACCGCCCGGCCACTCGCTCTAGGCCCCGCAGCCCGGGCTTTTACTCAACACCCGGCGCCGTCTAGCATGCCGACTCGGCCCCGACCGGGGCGCGGGCTGTGATGGACGGGCATGGAACAACTCTCTGCCATCGAAGACTGGCGGATGTGGGCGGTGCTGACCGGCGTATCGCTGGCCATCGTCTTCTATTGCTGGGAACGCTTTTCCATCGAACTCGTCTCGGCGGTGATCGTCGCGGCGAGCCTGGTCTTCTTCCACTTCGTGGGCGGGCCCGATGCCGGCGCGCTGCTGGCCGGCTTCGCCAACCCGGCCCTCATCACCATCCTCGCCCTGCTCGTCATCGGCCAGGGCATCTTCCAGACCGGCGCGCTGGAGGGACCCACGAGGTCCATGCTGGCGATGTACGACGTGCGGCCGCGGCTGACCGTCCTCGTGCTGTTCCTGTTCGTGTTCGCGGTCTCGGCATTCATCAACAACACGCCCGTGGTGGTGATGTTCATCCCGATCCTCGGGGCGATCGCGGCGCGCGAGAAGGCCTCGCCCTCGCTCTACATGATGCCGCTCAGCTTCGTGTGCATCCTGGCCGGCATGACGACGCTGATCGGTTCCTCGACCAACCTCCTGGTCGCCGAGTCGCTGCGCAACAATTCCGGGCTGGAGCTGGAATTCTTCACCCCCACCCTGCCCGGCCTCGTCCTGGCGAGCTTCGGCCTGCTCTATGTCGCTTTCATCCTGCCGTACGTCACGCCCAAGCGCGCGGACATGGAGACCGAGCTGACCGGCACCTCCGGGGGCAAGCAGTACATCGCCCAGATCGAGGTCGACACCGGCCATCCCCTGATCGGCCAGAAGCCGGTGGCCGGCATGTTCCCCGACCTGCCGGACGTAACCGTGCGCATGATCCAGCGCGGCGAAAACGCCATCCTGCCCCCGTTCGACGATGTCGAGCTGCAGCGCGGCGACGTGGTCATCATCGCGGCGACCCGCAAGACGCTGACCGACCTGCTGGCCAGCCGCGCCGACTTCCTGAAGGGCATGCTGCGCGCGGCCGGGCCGGGCGAGGCGCCCGCGCCCGGCGAACGCCTCGCGGTGACCGAGGCGATCGTCTCGCCCGGCTCGCGCCTCATCGGCCGCACGATCCGCCAGATCGGCTTCCGCCACGCGGTGGGCGCGATCGTGCTCGGCGTCCAGCGCCGTTCTCGCATGTTCCGCGCGCGGATGGGGGAGATCCGGCTCGAGGCCGGCGACGTCCTGCTGCTCTTCGGGTCGTCGGAATCGATGCGCAAGCTGCGCGCGGACCGCGACCTGCTGCTCGTGGAATGGGCGACGAGCGACCTGCCCGACCCGCGCCGCGCGATGGCCGCGCGGGTCATCTTCGGGGGCGTGATCCTGGCCGCGGCGAGCGGGCTCCTGCCGATCGTCATCGCCTCGGTGCTCGGGGCCGCCGCGATGCTCGCCACCGGCTGCCTCAACGTGCGCCAGGCGGCGCGCGCGGTGGACATCAAGGTCTATCTGCTGATCGGCTCGGCCTTCGCGCTGGGCACCAGCCTGCAGGCCACCGGGGGTGCGGAAGTGCTCGCCTGGGGCGTCGTCGCCCTGTTCGAGCCGTTCGGCACCGTGGCCCTGCTCTCGGCGCTGTTCTTCCTCGTCGCGGCGCTGACCAACGTCCTCTCCAACAACGCGACCGCGATCCTGTTCACCCCGATCGCGCTCAATGCCGCCGAGCAGACCGGGGCCGACCCGATTCTCTTCGCACTCACCGTGCTGTTCGCGGCCAATACCTGCTTCGCCACCCCGATCGGCTACCAGACGAACCTTCTGGTAATGGGGCCGGGCAAATACAAGTTCACCGACTTCGTGAAGGCGGGCCTGCCGCTCTCGCTTCTGATCTGGATCGTTTTCACGGTATTCGTATGGCTCAATTCCGGACTGAGGTTTTGATCGGGCCGCGAAGCTCTGACATTCTCCTGCCGTCTGCCCTGGGAGCCGACGCGTGACGCACCCTTTCACGACCAAACAGCTGCCCTTCTTCCTGACGGCGCCCGCGCCCTGCCCGTATCTCGCCGACCGGCTGGAGCGGAAGGTGTTCACCAAGATCGAGGCCGGCGAGGGCGCGGCGCTCAACGACGCGCTGACCCATGTCGGCTTCCGGCGCAGCCAGTCGATCCTCTACCGGCCCGCCTGCGAGCGCTGTGCGGCCTGCAAGTCGGCGCGCGTGCCCGTCGGCGAGGTGCAGCTGACCCGGACGCAGCGCCGCACCCTGAAGCGCAACGCCCACCTGACGCGCACCCCCGCCCCGGCGGAGGCGAGCCCGGAGCAGTACGCCCTGCTGACGCGCTATCTCGACGCGCGCCACGGCGACGGCGACATGGCGGGAATGGACTTCTTCGAGTTCGCCAGCATGGTCGAGGACGGCGCCCAGCGCACCGATGTCGTGGAATATCGCGACGAGGACGGCTTCCTCGTCGCCGCCGCGCTGGTCGACGAGCTCTCCGACGGCTACTCGATGGTCTATTCCTTCTTCGACCCGGACCTCGAGGCCAGCAGCCTCGGCAATTTCATGATCCTCGACCAGATCCGGCGCGCGCAGGAGGACGGGCTCGATTACGTCTATCTCGGCTACTGGGTGCCCGGCAGTGCGAAGATGCACTACAAGGCGCGCTACCGCCCGCTGGAGATTCTCGATCCGACGGGCTGGAGACGTTTGACCGAGGAGGAACGTCAGGCCAAAACCTCCTACGGGGCGCTGCGCTAGCACGGCGCGCGCCGCTTCCAGGACAGGGCCGGATCAACCGGCCGCTCCGCGCCCTGCGCGCGGGAGATACGATAACGGGGGAGACGAGAATGGATCGTCGCACATTCCTGAGCGCGGCCGGGATCGCGGCCGTCGGTGCCGCCTCGGCGTGTTCGCAGGGCGGTGAGCAGGCCGGCGAGCAGCCCGCCGCGCCGGCCGTCAATCGCGGGCGCACGCGCCGGCTGCGGATGGTGACGACCTGGCCGCCGGGCTTTCCCGGCCTCGGAACCGCGGCCGAGCGTACCGCCCGGCTGATCACCGAGATGAGCGGCGGCGCGCTCGAGGTGGAAGTCTACGGCGCGGGCGAGATCGTCGGCGCGTTCGAGGTCTTCGACGCGGTCTCCAACGGCGTCGCGGACATGTATCACGCGGCCGATTATTACTGGCAGGGCCGTTCGCCGGCCTACAATTTCTTCTGCGCCGTGCCGATGGGCATGACCGCCTACGAGATCATGGCCTGGGTCGAGTTCGCCGGCGGCCAGGAGCTGTGGAACGAGCTCTCCCACCCGTTCAACATCCAGCCCTTCCAGGCCGGCAATTCCGGCCACCAGATGGGCGGCTGGTTCAAGCGCGAGATCAACACGCTCGAGGACTTCCGCGGGCTTCGCATGCGCATCCCCGGCCTCGGCGGCGAGGTGATCCGCCAGCTCGGCGGCGCGGCCGTGGCCCTGTCGGGCGGGGAGATCTACCAGGCCCTGCAGTCCGGCGCGATCGACGCGACCGAGTGGGTCGGGCCCTGGAACGATCTCGCCTTCGGCTTCTACCGCGAGGCGCCCTTCTATTACGGTCCCGGATTCCACGAGCCCGGCTCCGCGCTCGCCATGGGCATGAATCTCGGCGTCTGGGAGTCGCTGCCCGCCGACCAGAAGGCGATCGTGAAGAGCGCCTGCCACGCGGCCAACAATCAGAGCCTTGCCGAGTTCAACTACCAGAACGGTCTCGCGCTCAACACGCTGACCGGCGAGCACGGGGTGCAGCTGCGCGCCTTCTCCGACGAGATCTGGCTGGAAGTCGGGCGCATCGCGGAGCAGGTCGTCGCCGACACCGCGAACGCCGACCCGATCTCGCGCCGGGTCTATGAAAGCTACATCAATGCGCGCCGGCTGATCCGCGACTGGGCGAATGTCTCCGAGGCGCCCTACTACCGCCAGCGCGACCGCGTGCTCGGCCGCTGATCCATGCGTGCGGGGGACTGGCTCCTTTTCTCGATCGTCGCGGCAAGCCTCGCCCTCATCGGGATCGACGGGGCGAGCGGCGGGGCCGTGCAGGCCGCGCTGCAGACCCATCTGTCGTCCACCGGGCAGAGCGCCGGCCGGTGGCTCCTGCGTGCGGGCCTGGTGCTGAGCCCGTTGCTGCTGCTGCCGCTCATCGCGGCACTCTGGGCGCGTATCTCGCCGCTACCGGACGCCATCGCGGCACTGCTCGACCGCTCGGCGCGAGCGATCGACGCGATCAGCGAGACCCTCGCGGACGCGGTGCGCTGGCTCGCCCTCGCCCTCGTGCTGATCACAGTCACGGTCGTGATCCAGCGCTATGTGTTCGGCGCGTCCTCGACCAAGCTGCAGGAGAGCGTGATCTACTTCCACGCCCTGCTCTTCCTGCTGTCCTCGGCCTCCACCCTGCTGCACGGCGGGCACGTGCGCGTGGACATAGTCTACACCAGGCTGTCGCAGGCGGGGAAAGCCTGGACCGACCTTGCCGGCTACTATCTCGCCCTGGTGCCGATGTGCGTGCTGATCCTGATGACCTCGCGCAGCTATGTCGGCGGGGCGTGGCGGATCCTCGAGCGCTCGCGCGAGAGCGACGGGCTGCCGCTGGTCTTCCTCCTGAAGACCGCGATCCCCGTGTTCGCCGTGATGATGATCCTGCAGGGCCTGTCCATGGCGGCGCGCGCGGCGCTGACGCTGTCGGGACGCGAGGCGCCGGCGACCGGCCAACGCGCCGAGCGGGAGCTGTAGGCCATGGACCTGTTCTACGAACTCCTGCCCTTCGCGATGTTCGTGCTGGCCTTCGTCGCGCTGCTGCGCGGCTATCCGGTGGCGTTCACGCTCGCCGGCGTCGGCATCGTCTTCGCGCTGATCGGCGCGGCGCTCGAGATCTTCGATCCGATCCACCTGCGCGCCTTCCCGCAGCGCATCTACGGCAACATCATGGAGATGGACAAGGCGATCCTCGTCGCGGTCCCGCTCTTCGTCTTCATGGGCGTGATGCTGGAGAAATCGCGCGTCGCCGAGGAATTGCTCGAGGCGATGGGCGCGCTGTTCGGCTCGCTGCGCGGCGGGCTGGGGATTTCCGTAGTGGTCGTCGGCGCGCTGCTCGCGGCGTCGACGGGGATCGTCGGCGCGACCGTGGTGACGATGGGGCTCCTGTCCCTGCCGACCATGCTGCGCCGGGGCTATGACCCGGCGCTCGCATCGGGATCGATCGCGGCGGCGGGCACGCTGGGCCAGATCATCCCGCCCTCCATCGTGCTCGTCCTGCTCGGCGACCAGCTCTCGGGCGCGTATTCGGAGGCCCAGCGCGCGCAGGGGATCTTCTCGCCCGACATCGTCTCGGTCGGCGATCTCTTCGCCGGGGCGCTGATCCCCGGCATCGTGCTGGTGCTGGTCTATGTCGGCTACCAGCTCGTGATGGCGGCCATCAATCCGAAGGGCTCGCCGGCGATCCCGAAGGAGGAGCTGAAGCTCTCCTGGGGCGCGCTTCTGCGCGCGCTCGTGCCGCCGCTGATCCTGATCGTCGCGGTGCTGGGCTCGATCCTGTCCGGCCTCGCCACCCCGACCGAGGCGGCCGGCGTGGGCGCGCTCGGCGCCACCCTGCTCGCGGGCTATCGCAATGCGGGGGCCGAGACCAATCCCGGGCGCGGACGCTCCGTCATCGCCCTTTCCGCCCTCGCCCTCATCGCCCTCATCGGCTCGGTGCTGGTCGTCGATCTGCGCACCGCAGGTCCGGGCACGGCGATGACGCTCGCCTTCGCCCTCGTCGCGCTCGCCGTCGCCGGCACCGGCCTGGCGCTGTGGCGGCTGAATGCCACGGGCGTGCTCGACGAGGTGATGACCACCACGGCGCAGATCTCGGCCATGGTCTTCGTGATCCTCATCGGCGCCTCGCTGTTCTCCCTCGTCTTCCGCGAGCTCGGCGGCGACGCGGCGGTCGAACATGCGCTCGAAGCGGTCCCCGGCGGGGTGTTCGGCGCGCTCGCCGCGGTGATGATCGTGATGTTCCTGCTCGGATTCTTCCTGGACTTCATCGAGATCACCTTCGTGGTCGTGCCGATCGTCGCGCCGGTCCTGCTGATGATGGGCGTCGATCCGGTCTGGCTCGGCGTGCTGATGGCGCTGAACCTGCAGACGAGCTTCCTCACCCCGCCCTTCGGCTTCGCGCTGTTCTACCTGCGAGGCGTGGCCCCGCCGGAGGTGACGACCGGCGCGATCTATCGCGGCGCGATGCCCTTCGTGATCATCCAGCTCGTCGCCATCCTGCTGATCGTGCTGATGCCCTGGCTCGCGACCTGGCTGCCGAACCAGCTCTACGGGTGAGAGCGGAAGCCGGCGGAACCCGATTGGCCGTGCGGCGTAGACCCGGCATAACAGTGCGGCCCCAGAAGGAACCGCGGGAGAGACCATGAGCGAGGACGAGAAGCGCGCGGCCACGGAGGCCAAGACCGCGTCGGAGCGCCTGATGCTGCAGCGCGGCTTCATCGTGATCCTGGCGCTGCTCGT
The DNA here is from genome assembly GCF_017161425.1 of Marinicauda algicola. Lineage (GTDB taxonomy): Bacteria > Pseudomonadota > Alphaproteobacteria > Caulobacterales > Maricaulaceae > Marinicauda > Marinicauda algicola. The sequence continues at coordinate 1,062,113 of NZ_CP071057.1, forward strand.
CTCGGCCGTCTTCCTGTGGATGATCCGCGACTTCCTCGCGGTGATGTTCCTGGCCGCCGTCGTCGCGCTGCTGCTGATGCCGGTCCAGCGCCGGCTCACCAACCTGTTCGGCGGACGGGCGCGGCCCGCGGCGGCGATCGTCATGATCCTGGCCGCGCTGGTCATCGTCCTGCCGCTGACGGCGGCCACCTTCGTGATCGCGCGCCAGGCGGTGGAAGTGTCCCAGATCGCGATCCCCTGGATCCAGGAGCACGTCAGCGCGATCCGCGAGGAAGGCATGGAGGGCCTGCCCGAGTGGCTGCCCTTCCGCGAGATGATCGCGCGCTACCAGACCGAGCTCACGAGCCAGCTCGGCGACCTCGCCTCGCGGGCGGGGACCTTCGTGGTCAATTCCCTGACCCGCGCCACGGGCGGCACGCTCGGCTTCCTGCTGGACGCGATCGTGCTGTTCTTCGCCCTCTATCTCTTCCTGATCTCCGGGCGGGCGATGGCGGCCAACACGGTCAACCTCCTGCCGATGCCGAGCGAAGACCGGCGCCTGCTGGTGCGCCGCGCCCTGTCGACCATCCGCGCGACGGTGAAGGGCACCTTCGTCATCGCCGTGGTGCAGGGCACGCTCGTCGGGATCGGGCTCGCCGTGACCGGGATACCCGGTGCCGCCTTCTGGGGCGCGGTGACCGCGGCGCTTTCGATCATCCCGCTCGTCGGCCCGCCGCTGGTGTGGGCCCCGGCGGCGGCCTTTCTCTGGTTCGACGGGCAGATCGGCGCGGCGATCGGGCTGGTGATCTACGGCGCGCTGTTCGTCGGCGTGCTCGACAACATCCTGCGCCCGATCCTCGTCGGCCAGGACACCAAGATGCCCGACCTGCTGATACTGATCTCCACCGTGGGCGGGCTCACCCTGTTCGGCGCGATCGGCATCATCATCGGCCCGGTCATCGCCGCGCTGTTCATCTCGGTCTGGTATATCTACGCCCAGTCCTACGCCCCGCTGCTGGTCGAGCGCGCCGACGCGATCACCATCGACGAGAGCCTCCAGGACGAGGAAGCGGTGGGCGGCACGATCGAGACGGATTCCGGTCAGGACGAGGACGGCGCAAGCGCTCGCTAGACCGCCGGCACCGAGCCGGACGGCGGCTCGGCCCGCCCGCCCCCATAGCGCACCAGCGCCTCGATGCGCGCCTCGATCGGGGGGTGGGTCGCCATGAGCCCGGCAAACCCGGTCTCGCGGTCGTAGAGGAACATCGCGCGCAGCTCCTTCGGGGCCTTCGCGATCTCCGGCGCGGCGGAAATCTTCTGCAGCGCCCGTATCATCGCGTCGGGATTCTTGGTCAGCTCCACCGCCCCGGCATCGGCCATGAACTCGCGCCGGCGCGACAGCGCGAAGCGGATCACGATGGCCAGGACATAGGCCAGCGCCACGATGGCGAGCCCTATGAGGATCAGAACGGCGGCATTGCCGCCCCTGCCCCGGCGCGCCCCGCCGACGCGCGAGAGAGAGCCGCGCAACAGACCGCGCGCGAGGATTTCGGCGACGACCGAGATGATGCCGACGAAGATCACCGAGATCACCAGGAGGCGCACGTCGTTGTGGCGGATATGGCTGAGCTCGTGGGCGAGCACGGCCTCGATCTCGTCGCGCTCGAGGCTCTCCAGCAGGCCGCGGGTGACGGTGACGGAGTACTGGCCTTCCCTCAGTCCGCTCGCATAGGCGTTGCGCGCCTTGGTCTCGATGATGCGCAGGTGCGGCATCGCCAGCCCGCGCGAGATGCAGAGATTTTCAAGAAGATTGTAGAGCTCCGGCTCCCCGGTGCGGCTCACCGCCCGCGCCCCGGTCATCGCGTCGATCATCGCCTGGTGGCCGAACCAGGCGATGACGAACCAGAGCCCCGCCCCGGCCAGCGCGAAGGGCAGGATCGCGGGCAGGGCGCGCGCGCTCCGCGAGAGCGCGTCCGCGATCGTGCCCGCTTCCAGCGCCACGGCGTTGAAGAGCACGCTTCCGGCAAAGGCGAGCAGCACCAGCAGGACCGGAAAGCCCGCCAGAAGCGCGAGCGATTTCAGGTTATTGTTCCAGATATGGGTGCGAAGGCCGGTGCTGGGCGTCATGGCCTGCAGGTTCCCGTTCTCGTCATCGCGGCCGGAGCGCGCAGCGCGCAGAGCCGGGATCCGGCATCCCCCGGGCCGCGGCTCCTGCGGCTGCCCCGCGAGATCCCGGCTCGGCCCATGGCTGGCCGGGATGGCGGGACGGAGCGAGGCCGCCCGCTAGAACTTCACGCTCGGCGCCGCCTCGACCCGGGCGCGCTCGCTGGCGGCGACCTCGAAGAAGTCCTCGCGCTTGAAGCCGAACGGGCCGGCCAGCAGGACGGCCGGGAATTGCTCGATCGCGGTGTTGTATTCGGCGACCGCGTTGTTGAAGAAGCGCCGCGCCGCCGCGATCTTGTTCTCCAGATCGGCGAGCTCGTTCTGCAGGGCAAGGAAGTTGGTGTTGGCCTTGAGGTCGGGATAGCTCTCGGCGAGGGCGAAGAGCTGGCGCAGGGCGCCGGAGAGCAGGTTCTCGGCCTGGGCCTGGTCCTTCAGCCCGGAGGCGTCGACCGCCTGCTGGCGGGCCTGCACGACCTTTTCCAGCGTCTCCTTCTCGTGCGTGGCATAGCCCTTCACGGTTTCCACCAGATTGGGCACGAGATCGTGGCGCTGCTTGAGCTGCACGTCGATATCGCCCCAGGCCTGGCGCGTGGTCTGCCGCAGCGCCACGAGCCGGTTGTAGACGAGCGCGACGACGACCGCCGCGATGATCAGGAGAATGAGAACGACCAGTCCCGCGTCCATTCCTGTCCCTTCCCTTCAAGACCGTGAGCCGGACCTTAGTCGCGTTCGGCGGCGCGTGTCACGCCTCTCACGGCCGGCGCGCATCGAAGCTCTTCGCCTTGCCGAAGCCCTTGGGCGCGATGCGCCCGGCCTGGGCGCGCTTGGCCTCGTAGAGCTGCCAGCCCTCCACCTCGTGGCGGCGCCCCGCGCCGTCGATGCGGGTGAGGCCCTCCTGGGATGAGAACACCGTGAGATCGGCGATCTCCCCGCCCTTGCCGCCGAACAGGCGCACGCCCTTGCCGCGCGTCATCTCCGGGATTTCCGCGAGCGGGAAGACGAGGAGCTTGTTGTTCTCGCCCAGCACCGCGACGCGGTCGCCGTCCGCCGGGATCGCCTTCATCGCCTCGGCGCCTGGCAGGAGGTTCAAGACCTGCTTGCCGCCGCGCTTGACGGCGGTGACCTCGCTCTCCTGCACCACGAAGCCGTGGCCGGAGGTGGAGGCGATGAGGAGCTTGCGCCCCGGATCGTGGCGGATCAGCGCGATGGGCGCGGCGTCCTCCTCCATGTCGATCATCAGGCGCAGCGGCTCGCCGAAGCCGCGCCCGCCGGGCAGCTTGCTGGCGTCGAGCGTGTAGAAGCGCCCGTCGGTCTCGAACAGGACGAGCTTGTCCGTGGTCTCGGCCTTGACCGCGAACAGCGTCTCGTCGCCCTCCTTGTGCTTGAGGCCCGAGAGATCGTCCTGGTGGCCCTTCAGCGCGCGGATCCAGCCCATCTTGGAGAGCACCACGGTGATCGGCTCGCGCGCGATCAGCGCCTCCTCGACCGCGCTCGCGATGTCGGCATCGGGGGCGTCGGCGAACGTGGTGCGGCGCTTTCCGAGTTCGGTGTTCGGACCGAAAGTCTTTTTCACTTCCGCGATTTCCGCGTCGACCTTCATCCATTGCTTCTCCTCGCTGTCGAGGAGTTCGAGGAGGTCCCCGCGCTCGGCTTCCAGCTTGTCCTGCTCTGTGCGGATCTCCATTTCCTCGAGCTTGCGCAAGCTGCGCAGGCGCATGTTGAGGATGGCCTCGGCCTGGCGGTCGGTCAGCCCGAACTCCGCCATCAGCTCGGGCTTGGGCTCGTCGGAATTGCGGATGATCTCGATCACCCGGTCGAGATTGAGATAGGCGACGACATAGCCGCCGAGGACCTCCAGCCGGTCCTCCACCTTGGAAAGGCGCGTGCGCGAGCGGCGCACCACGACCTCGCGGCGGTGGTCGAGCCAGATCTGCAGCACCTCGCGCAGGCCCATCACGCGCGGCGCGCCGCGCGGGTCGAGCACGTTCATGTTGAGCGCGAAGCGCACCTCCAGATCGGTGACCTTGAACAGGGACTCCATGAGGAGCTGGGGGTCGACCGTGCGGCTCTTCGGTTCGATGACGAGGCGGATGTCCTCGGCGGACTCGTCCATGATGTCGGCGACGAGCGGGAGCTTCCTGGCCTCCATCAGCGCGGCGATGCGCTCGACCAGGCGCGATTTCTGGATCAGGTAGGGAATCTCGGTGACGACGATCTGCCAGGTGCCGCGCCCGAGATCCTCCGTCGTCCAGCGCGCGCGCAGGCGGAAGCCGCCGCGGCCGGTCTCGTAGGCCTCGGCCATCGCCGCCTTGTCTTCCACGCACACCCCGCCGGTCGGGAAGTCCGGCCCCTGGATGTAATTCAGCAGGGTCTCGGTGCGCGCGTTGGGGGCCTTGATCAGATGGCGCGCCGCGTCGCACAGCTCGGCCGCGTTGTGCGGCGGGATGTTGGTCGCCATGCCGACCGCGATGCCCGACGAGCCGTTGGCGAGCAGGTTCGGGAAGGCGCCGGGCAGGACCAGGGGCTCCTCGTCCTCGCCGTCATAGGTCGCGCGGAAATCGACCGTGCCGTTCTCGATGTCCTGCAGGAGCAGCTTGGCGGTCTCGGTCAGGCGCGCCTCGGTGTAGCGGTAGGCCGCCGCGTTGTCGCCGTCGATATTGCCGAAATTGCCCTGCCCGTCGACGAGCGGGTAGCGCTGGGCGAAGTCCTGGGCCAGGCGCACGAGCGCGTCGTAGACCGACTGGTCGCCATGGGGGTGGTACTTACCGATGACGTCGCCGACGATGCGCGCGCATTTCTTGAAGCCGGCATCGGGGTCGAGCTTCAGGAGCCGCATGGCGTGCATCAGGCGGCGGTGGACGGGCTTGAGCCCGTCGCGCGCATCGGGCAGCGCCCGCTGGGTGATGGTGGACAGCGCATAGGCGAGATAGCGCGAGCTCAGCGCCTGCTCGAAGCTCTCGTCGAAGATGCGTCCGCCCTCGGCGGTGAACTGCTCGCCCATACCCGGCCCTCTGATTCGGCTTCGGGTTCAGTATAGGAAGGCTTTCCCGCCATGGCTCGCGCGGGGTTCAGGGAAAGGTGCAGTAGGGGCTTGGCCGCCTACCCCCGATGGCGTCCCTCCAGGACCTGCACCACGTCGGCCAGCGACAGCCCCCTCGCCTTGAGCAGGACGAGGAGGTGGAAGATGAGGTCCGCCGCCTCGCCGGTGAGGGCGGCGTCGTCCTCGCCCACGGCGGCGAGCGCGGTTTCCACGCCCTCCTCGCCGACCTTCTGGGCGATCTTCAAGAGGCCCTTCGCCATCAGGCGGGCGGTATAGCTCTCCTCAGGACTCGCCGAGGCGCGCGCGGCGATGATGCGTTCCAGCTCGCCGAGGAAGGCGATGTCCGGGCCCGGCGCCTCGCCGAAGCAGGACTTCGTGCCGGTGTGGCAGGTCGGCCCGTTGGGCAGGGCGCGCACCAGCAGGGCGTCGCGGTCGCAGTCGGGAGCAAGCGAGACGAGGTCGAGCGTGTGGCCGCTGGTCTCGCCCTTGGTCCAGAGCCGGTCCTTAGAGCGGGAGAAGAAGGTGACCTTGCCGGTGGCCTGCGTCTTCTCGAGCGCGGCGGCGTTCATGTAGCCGAGCATGAGCACCTCGCCGGTGACGGCATGCTGGACGATGGCCGGGAGGAGCCCGCCCTGCTTGTCGAAGTCGAGGCTTTCGCAATCGAGGCTCACAGCCGGACCTCCACGCCCTGCTTGTCCAGATACGCCTTGAGATCGGGAATGGCGATGATCTGCTTGTGGAAGACGCTCGCGGCAAGCGCGCCGTCGACATCGCAGCGCTCGAACAGGGCGGCGAAGTGCTCCTTCGCGCCGGCCCCGCCGGACGCGATCAGGGGCACGGAGCAGACCGCGTGCGCGGCGGCGAGCTGGTCGAGATCATAGCCCTCGCGCACCCCGTCCTGGTCCATGCAGTTCAGCACCACCTCGCCCGCGCCGCGGTCGACGACCTCGGCGATCCAGTCCAGCGTGCGCCGGTGGCTCACCTCGGTCCTGTCGGGATCGCCGGTGTTCTGGTGGATGCGCCACTGCCCGTCGATGACGCGGGAATCGATGCCGCAGACCACGCATTGCGATCCGAACTCGCGCGCGAGCGCGTCGACGAGATCGGGGTTCTTCAGCGCGGGGGTGTTCACCGAGATCTTGTCGGCCCCGGCGAACAGGCGCGCGCGGGCGTCCTCGACGCTCCTGATGCCGCCGGCGACCGCGAAGGGAATGTCGATGGCGCGCGCCACGCGGCTCACCCATTCGGGCTCCACCGAGCGCTCCTGCGGGCTGGCCGCGATGTCGTAGAAGACGAGCTCGTCCGCGCCTTCCTCGGAGTAGCGCGTCGCCAGCTCGACGATATCGCCCATGTCGGCGTGGTCGCGGAAGCGCACGCCCTTGACGACCCGGCCGTCCTTGACGTCGAGGCAGGGGATGATGCGCCGGGCTAGCATGACAGCGCCTCTTGAAGCGTGAAGCGGCCTTCGAACAGTGCCTTGCCGATCACCGCGCCGGCCGCGCCGGCGGCCTTCAACCGCTTCAGGTCGTCCAGGCTCGACACCCCGCCGGAGGCCTGCCAGCGCAGGTCGGGACGCGCGGTGGCGAGGTCGCGGTAGAGATCGGTGTTGGGCCCTTCCAGCATGCCGTCGCGTCCGACATCGGTGACGAGGGCGTGGGTCAGCTCGGCCCGGCGATAGGCCTCGAGCACGGAGCCGAGCGGGGTCGGCGTCGTTTCCGTCCACCCCTTCACCGCCGGATAGGGCGTGCCGTCGACGATGCGCACGTCGAAGGCCGCGGTGATGCGGTCCGCGCCGAAATGGTTGAGCCAGCCGATGACGGTCTGCGGGCTCGTCACCGCGACGCTGCCCACCACGGCGCGCTCGGCCCCGGCATCGAGGATCTGCGCGACATCGGCCTCGCTGCGCACCCCGCCCCCGGTCTGCACCCTGATGCCGGTCCGGGCGATCTTCTCCACGAGCGCGCCCTGGCGGCGCGCCCCGTCGCGGGCACCGGACAGGTCGACCATGTGCAGCCAGTCCGCCCCGGCGTCGAGATAGCCCTGCGCCACGGCGACCGGATCGCCGCCATAATCGGTCACCGCGTTGAAATCGCCCTTCTCCAGGCGCACGACGCGCCCGTCCAGAACATCGATCGCCGGATAAAGAATCATCTCTAACTCGCTATGAAATTTGAAAGAATGCGCGCGCCGACCTCGGCCGATCGCTCCGGGTGGAACTGGCAGCCCGCGACATTTCCGGAGCGCGCGATCGCGGTGATGTCCGCTCCGTAACGGCATCGGGCCCGCGTGTGTTCGCCCGCGGGCACGTAGAATCCGTGCACGAAATAGACCCGCTCGCCCTCCTCGATCCCGGCAAGCAGCGCCTCGTCGGCGGCGAGATGCGTCAGCGCGTTCCAGCCCATGTGCGGCCAGGGTCCGTCCGAACCCGGATCGAGCTTCTCCACCCGTCCGGGGATGAGGCCCAGGAGATCCACATCGCCCTCGGCCGAGTGCTCGAACAGGAGCTGCATGCCGAGGCACAGGCCGAGCACCGGGCGGTCCTCCCGGCGCAGCATCTCGCTCCACCCGCGCGCATCCAGGCGCGCCATCGCGGGTCCGGCCGCGCCGACGCCGGGCAGGATCAGGCGATCCGCCTGTGCTGCTTCGCCCGGATCGCGGGCGAGCACGTAGGGCGCGTCCAGGCGCTCCAGCGCGAAGCGCACCGAGGCGATATTGGCCGTGGAGGTATCGATGATGGCGGTGGTCATCTACAGCACCCCCTTGGTCGAGGGCAGGGCCTCGTCCTCCACGCGCACGGCCTGGCGCAGCGCGCGGCCGAAGGCCTTGAAGCAGGACTCGATCATGTGGTGGGCGTTCTCGCCGTCGACCTCGACATGGATCGAGGCCTTCAGGGTCTCGGAGATCGAGCGGAAGGCGTGCGGGCACATCTCGACGGGAAAATCGCCGACGCGCTCGCCGGGAATCTCGCCGTCGAAGCGGAAATAGGGCCGGCCGGAGAGGTCGATCCACACGCTCGCACGCGTCTCGTCCATCGGCAGGGCGAAGCCGAAGCGGCCGATGCCGCGCTTGTCGCCGAGCGCGGTGCGCAGCGCGTCGCCGAGCGCGAGACACACGTCCTCGATCGTGTGGTGGGCGTCCACCTCGACATCGCCCTCGCAGCTCACCGTGAGGGAGATGCCCGCGTGACGGGCGATCTGCTCGAGCATGTGGTCGAAGAAATGAACTCCGGTGGAGACCTTCGCCCCCTCCCCGTCGAGATCGACCGCGAGCGCGATATCGGTCTCCTTGGTCGTGCGCCGGACGGAGGCCGTGCGCGCCGAGAGCGAGACGCCGAGATGGGCGGCGAGCGCGCGGGCTGTCGCGGCGTCTGGGATATGGGCGATGAAGGCGCCGTCGCGCGGTTCGAGCCTCAGTCCCAGGCCGTGGAGCACCGCGTCGTCGCGCGCCGCGACCCGCAGGCCGGCCTCGTTCACCGCGGCGGTTTCGACCCCGTCCTGACCAGCGAGCATCGCCGCAACCTGTTCGAGGACACGGTCGCGCTCCTCGCGATCGGCCCGCGCCTTGACGCGGGCGCCCGGCGCGAGCGCCTGCAGGCCGGCATCGACCAGCGCGAGCGGCACGCCGGGAAGGCGCGCGCGCAGCGCTTCGGCCTCGGCCGCGTCGGCGCAGAGCACCGCGCCGAGCGGGGCGGCGTCCGGACCGAGCCGGTAGAGCACGCATCCCCCGGTCGAGGGTTCATCCAGTGCGAGCACGCCGGCGCCGGAGAAGTCCTCGTCCAGATCGAGCCCGGCCTCGCCGAGCGCGCGGCGCGCGGCCTGCGGGCTCGTGGCCAGCACGATGCGCTCGGGCGTGACGGCCAGAAGCGCGGCCAAGCGTGCGGCGAGATCGGCCGCTGCCCGGCCCGCGGTGGCCTCGGGCGAAAGGGAGAGATCGAGAAACCCGCTCATCGTCCGGCCTCCGCCCTGTCGCGGCGCAGCTTCATCGCGATGCGGTGCGCATCGAGGCCTTCCAGCGCGGCGAGGCGTTCCACCGTCGGGGCGATGGCGCGCGCGGCCTCGCGGGAAAGCTCGAGCACGGTGGTGGTCTTCTGGAACATCTCCACCGTCACGCCGCCATAGGCGCGCGCGGCGCCGGCGGTCGGCAGGGAGTGGTTCGGCCCGGCGGCATAGTCGCCGGCCGCCTCCGGCGTCCACGGACCCAGGAAGACCGAACCGGCATGGCGCACGCGGTCCGCGAGGGCCCGCGGGTTCGCGGTCTGCACGATGAGGTGCTCGGCGGCATAGGCGTTGGCGGCCTCGACCGCCGCGTCTTCGTCCTGGACGAGCAGGGCGCGGCTGTTCGCGAGCGCGGCCCGGGCGATCCCGGCGCGGGGCAGGCCGGCGAGCTGGGCTTCCAGCTCGATCTCGACCCGGTCGACGAAGTCGTTCGAGAAGGCGACGAGGACGACCTGGGTCAGCGCATCGTGCTCGGCCTGGCTGAGGAGGTCGGAGGCGACGAGTTCGGCATCGGCCGTCGCGTCGGCGACGACCATCACCTCGGAGGGGCCCGCCGGCAGGTCGGCGGCCGCCCCGCCCGCGCTCTGGGCGAGAATGGCCTTGGCCGCGGCGACATAGGCATTGCCCGGCCCGAAGATGCGGTCGGCCCTGGGAAGGCCCGCCACGCCGTAGCCCAGCGCCGCGACCCCGTGCGCGCCGCCTATGGCATAGACCTCGTCGAGCCCCAGCAGCTTCGCGGCACCCAGCAGGGTCGGCTCGACGCCCTGCCCCTTCCTCGGCGGTGCGATGACCGCGATGCGCTGCACGCCGGCAAGCCGGGCGGGCACGGCGAGCATGACGAGGGTCGAGACCAGCGGCGCGGTGCCGGCGGGCACGTAGAGCCCGGCGACGTCGATCGGGGTGACGCGGCGCTCGGCCCGCCCGCCCGGCCAGGTCTCCACCTCGTAGGACCGGTAGCCCTGCTCGGCGTGAAAGCGGCGCACGGCGCCGGCGGCGGCAAGGATCGCCTCGCGATCCCCCTCGGCGAGCGCGGCTTCGGCGGCGTCGAGTTCGGCCTGAGCGACACGGAAGCTGTCCGGCGCCCACCGGTCGAGCCTCTCGGCCCAGCGGCGCACGGCGGCGTCGCCTTCGACGCGGATTTCCTCGACGATGCGGCGCGCGGCCTCGAAGGCTTCCCCGCTCTCGCTCGGACGCGAGAGCGCGCGCTTGCGTGTGGCCGCGTCGGCGCTTTTCCAGTCGATGCGTTCGAGCATGATCAGGCCATCATCTTTTCGATCGGCATGACGAGGATGGAGCGCGCGCCCGCCGCCTTGAGGCGCTCCAGGGTCGACCAGAACACCGCCTCGGTGCACACGGCATGGACGGCGACGACATCCTCGCGCCCGACGATCTGGGCGACGGTCGGGGCGTCGGAACCGGGCAGGATGGCGCGGATCTCGTCGAGCCGGTCCTTCGGGGCGTTCAGGAGGATGTATTTCGTCTGGCGCGAGGCGATGACGCCCTGGAAGCGGTCGATGAGCAGTTCGGCCGTCTCGGCCGCGCCGTTGACCGCCGCCTTCGGCCCGCGGATCAGCACGGCCTCGCTTTCCAGGACGGTTTCGAAGGCGACCAGACCGTTGGCCTCCAGCGTGGCACCGGTGGAGACGAGATCGCAGATCGCGTCGGCGATGTTCATGCGCGGCGCGACCTCGACCGAGCCGCCCATCTCGATGATCTCCGCGTCCACGCCGCGCTCCTGGAGGAATTTGCGGGTGAGGCCGGGATAGCTCGTCGCGATGGTCTTGCCGGCAAGGTCCTCTACGCGGGCGATCGGGCCGTCCTTCGGCGCCGCGAGCTTCAGCTTGCAGCGCGCGAAGCCGAGCTTCAGCGCGACCTCGAGCCCGGCCACGCGCTGGGAGCGCTCGGCAAGCTCGTAGAGCACGTTCTCCCCGACGATGCCGTAATCGCAGGCGCCGGAGGCCACGAAGTTCGGTATGTCGTCGTCGCGGATGAACATGATGTCGAGCGGCATGTTCTCCGAGCGGCGCAGGAGCGCGTCGCGGGCATAGGCGAGTTTCACGCCGGCGCGCTTGAGCAGTTCCTCGCTGCCCTCGAACAGGCGGCCCTTCTTCTGGACGGCGAGCGTCAGACGGTCGGCGCTCATCGGCCGGTCTCCTTGATGCGGTCGAGGACCAGGCGGTAGCCCTGGTGGGGTTCGTGGGCGAGGAAGCGGGCAACGCGCGTCACCGTGGTGGTGCTCACCCCGGTCTCGGCGCTGATCTCGCGGTAGGACCTGCCGCCCTCGTCGAGCATCAGGGCGACCTGCCAGCGCTCGGCGAGCGCGGACAGTTCGCCCGGCGTCGTCAGGTCCATCAGGAAGCGGCGCATCTCGTCGCGCGTCTTCAGCGCGAGCAGCGCCTCGCACAGCGCCGCGACATCGTCCGCGTTCGAGGCCCCGGTTCCGGGCGCGCTCCTGTCCAGTCCGGCCGCCATGGGCTGCCTCCTCTCGTGTTCGAGAGGGCGATATAGCGTGTTAGCGTGCTAATACAAGAGCGAACTTCACATCGAGTGCATGCATCCGTTCGCGATGCGCGCCGCATCCTTTCAGTCGACCCCCGGCAATGGGATGCTAGAGATGATATCGTTTCTCGCGCCGATCAACGCAGCCTGTGCCGGCCTTCTCGCTCTCCTGCAGAGCAGCGCTCAGCCCGTCGCCCTGCCCCCTTTCGAACAGATAGAGAACCTTCACCTGTATGCCGGCAGAGCCGCCTACGAGGCCGCGCGCGCCGACAGCCGGTATCGCATGGAGAAGATCGCCTACGACAGCGACGGGCTGGAGGTCTTCGCCTACGTATACGGCCCTTCGGCTCCTGCGCACGAGGCAAGACCGGTCGTGGTGTTCAACCGGGGCAGCTGGGTGCGCGAAAGCTTCGCCGGAGAGCTTCTCGTGCAGGCTCATCGCCTCGCCGAGCAGGGCTTCCTGGTGGTTGCCCCGATGTACCGGGGCAGCGGGGGCGCGCCGGGCAGCGATGAAATGGGCGGCAGCGATCTCGCCGATCTCTTCAATCTCCTGCCCGTCATCGCGGAGCTTCGCGCGGCCGACAGCTCGCGCATCTATCTCTACGGAGAATCCCGCGGCGCGATGATGGTCTATCAGGCCATCCGCGACGACTTCCCCGCGCTTGCAGCCGCGGTCTACGGGGGCTTCACCGATCTCGATGCACTGGCCGGCGATCCGCAATGGGCGCCGGTGATGCCGGTGATCTGGCCCGATTTCGAGGAGAACCGGGCGGCGATCACATACCGGCGCTCGGCCGTGGCGTGGCCGGAAGAGATCGATATCCCCATCCTCATCATGCATGGCGGACAGGACGAAGCGGTTCCCGCGGCGCACGCGGTGCGCCTTGCCGCGGCGCTGGAGCGTCACGGCCGCCCGCACGAGCTGATCATCATGCCACAGGAAGGGCATGTCCTGACCGGGCGAGCCGAGGAACGCGACGCGCTGGCCGCAGCCTGGTTCACCGCCCACCAGCCCTAGAGCGTCACCCCTACTCCTTCTTCGGGCGGTCCGGGGACTCGTCCTTGCCTTCCCACTTCTCGTCCTTGTGGCGCTCCATGGGCTGCTCGGTGAAGCCCTCGATATCGCCGAGATCCTCCTTGTCGCGCGGGATTTCCACCTCGGAGGTGGAATAGGCGCAGATCAGGCGGGCGACCGAGTGGAGGGAGTGGATGTGGGTGCGCTCCCAGCCGTGGGAGGAGTCGATGCCGAAGGTGACGAGCGCCGTGCGCACATCCTCGCCGGATTCGATCGCGGAGGCGGAGTCCGAGCGGTAATAGCGGAACAGGTCGCGCTGGAACTCGATGTCGTTCTCCTTGCACAGCCGGATCAGCTTCTGGGTGAGGTGATAGTCGAACGGGCTGACCCGGTCGCCCATCGCGATGGTCACCCCGAACTCGCGGCTTTCCTGGCCGGGGGCGACGGTGCCGTTGTCGATCGCGATCATCGAGGCGATGTCCTGGGTCAGCACCCCGGTGGCCCCGTGGCCGACCTCCTCGGTGATGGAGAAGAGGAAATACACGTCGACCGGCAGGCGCGCGCCGCTTTCCTTCAGCGACTTCATCGCCGCGAACATGGCCGCCACGCCCCCCTTGTCGTCGAGATGGCGGGTGACGAGATAGCCGCTGTCGAGGAATTCGGGCTGCGGGTCGATGGCGACGAAATCGCCGGTATTGAAGCCGGCCGCCTCGAGATCGGCCTTGTCCTCGACGCGGATATCGACGCGGACCTCGAGATTCTGCCAGCTCGCCTCCTGGGTATCCACCTCGTCGCCGAAGGTGTGACCGGAGGCCTTCAACGGCAGGATGGTCCCGCGAAACGCCCCCTCGTCGATGGTGAAGATGGTGCAGCGCGCGCCCTCGGCGAAGCGGGGCGACCAGGTGCCGATCGGGGCCACGCTCATCCGCCCGTTCTCCTTCAGGCGTTTGATCTGCGCGCCGATAGTGTCGATATGGCCGATGATCGAGCGGGCGGGCTGGGAATTCTCGCCCTCGATCTTGGCCCGGATCGCGCCGCGCCGGGTGATGTCGTAGGAAATGCCGAGCTCGGACAGCTCGTCGCAGCACATCCGGGTGATCTCGTCGGTATAGCCCGTCGGGCTCGGCCGGTTCACCAGGCGTTCGAGCAGGTCCTTGATGTAGGTGTCGTCGATGCGGCTCAAGATCGGCCCTCCCTGGCGTCGCCCTTGATCGAAAGCGGAAACAGCAGGTCTATGAAACGCTCCGCGGTGGGCTGAGGTTCATGATTGGCCAGCCCCGGGCGCTCGTTGGCCTCGATGAAGACGTGGCGCTCCCGGTCCGGCGCGTCGATCATGAAGTCGACGCCCACGACCGGGATGTCGATCGCGCGCGCCGCCTTGATCGCGCTCTCCGCGATGGCCTCGTGAAGATCGTCGGTGACGTCGACGAGCTGGCCGCCGGTGTGCAGGTTGGCGGTCTTCCTCACCCTGAGGCGCTCGCCCTCGTCCAGCACGTCGTCCATCTCGTGGCCGCCCGCGCGCACGATGCGCTCGGTCTCCTCGTCGAGGGGGATTCTCGACTCCCCCTGCGTCGCCGCCTCGCGCCGGCGCGACAGGCGCTGGATCAGGTCCTTCACAGTCTTCTTGCCGTCGCCGACGATCTCGGGCGGCTTCCTCATCGCGGCGGCGACCACCTGGTCGTTGATGACGATGACGCGCAGATCCTCGCCGGGACTGAACTCCTCCGCGATCACTTCCGGGCTGACCGAGCGGGCGCTCTTTATGGCGGCCTTGAAGTCCTCGAGATTGTCGATGCCCACGACCACGCCGCGGCCCTGCTCGCCGCGCACCGGCTTGACGACGACCTCGCCGCACGCCTCGAGGAAGTCCTTCAGCGCCTCCTCGTCCTCCTCGTCGGCCTTGATCTGCTTCGGGACGGGAACGCCGACCCGCTCCATCAGGCGGCGCGTCGCCGACTTGTCGTCGCACAGGCTCATGGCGATGGCCGTGGTGAGGTCGGAGAGCGATTCCCGGCACACCACCGAGCGCCCGCCATAGCTGAGGCGGAAATACCCGCCCTCGGCGTCGAGCACCTCGACGCCGATGCCGCGCCGGCGCGCCTCGTCGACGATGATGCGCGCGTAGATGTTCAGCTCCTCCTCCGGCGGGGAGCCGATGAAGAGCTTCTCGTTGATGACGTTCTTGCGCTTCAGGGTGAAGAAGGGCACCCGCCTGAAGCCGAGCTTCTCGTAGAGCGCGATGGCGCCCTCGTTGTCGTGCAGCACGGAGAGGTCCATGTAGGCGCAGCCGCGCGCCTGGAAGAGCTCCGACAGCCGGCGCACCAGCGCCTCGCCGACGCCGGGATGCTGGGTCGTCGGCTCCACGGCGAGGCACCACAGCGAGGAGCCCTTTTCCGGATCGGCGAAGGCGCGCTCGTGATCGACGCCGGTCACCGTGCCGATGATCTCCCCGCTCTCGTTGTCCTCGGCGACGAGATAGTTGAGCGTGCGGCTGTCGCGCTGGCGCCAGAAGAAGTCGGGCTCCACCGGGACCATGTGGTTGGTCTCGTAGATGCGGTTGACCGCGGTGGCGTCGGCTTCCGACGCCAGGCGCCGGATGAAATAGCCGCGCGGGCGCGATTTCGAGCTGCGATAGGTCGCCAGATCGAGCCGGAAGGTATGGGAGGGGTCGAGGAAGACCTCCTGGGGCGCGGCGGCGAGCACGACGTGGGGATCGCGGATGTAGAAGGCGATGTCGCGGCGCTGGGGCTGCTCCTCGCGCAGGCAGTCCACCAGGGCCTGGGGATCGGTGAAGGTCTGCCCGAAGATCAGGCGCCCCCAGCCGCAATCGAGCACGGCATTGGTGTCCACGCGCTCGGCATAGCGCTTCTCGCCCTTGGTGACCGGGTCCTTCATCGCCTGGTCGCGCATGCGCTTCAGGCGATGCTGGACGGCCTGCGCCTTGCGCGGCTGATCTGAGGTTTTCTTCGGGTTCAAGGCGGGGCTCCCCGTTTCCTAGAGACCGTGGGTCTCGAGCCACATGGCGAGCAGCCCGATCTGGTAGAGCTTCGAACCCCTGAGCGGGGTGATGTGCTCCTCCGGGCTCTGCAGAAGCCGGTCGAGATAGGCCGGGTTGACGATACCCTTGCCGGCGAAGGACTCCGAGGAGATCGCGTCGCGCACCTTCTGCAGATAGGGCCCGCGCAGGTATTTCAGGGCCGGAACGGGGAAATAGCCCTTGGGCCGGTCGATCACCTCGCTCGGGATCACCTCGCGGCCGATATCCTTCAGGATCCCCTTGCCGCCCTGGGCGGTCTTGTGCTCGGCGGGCACGCGCGCGGCGGCCTCGACGAGCTCGTGATCGAGGAAGGGCACACGCGCCTCCAGCCCCCAGGCCATGGTCATGTTGTCGACGCGCTTGACCGGATCGTCGACCAGCATGACCTGGGTGTCGATCCTCAGCGCCTTGTCGATCGGCCGGTCCGCGCCGGGCCGTGCGAAATGCTCCTCGACGAACTTGCGCGGCAGGTCGCGCCCGGTCAGCCAGCGCTCCTGCAGCATCTCGCCCATCTCCGAGCGGTCGCGGTCGAAGAAGGCCTTGGCGTAGGTGCCGAGCGGATCGTTGGTGTCCAGCATCGGCGGGTACCAGTGATAGCCGGCGAAGATCTCGTCCGCGCCCTGGCCGGACTGGACCACCTTGACGCGCTTGGACACCTCCTCGGACAGCAGGAAGAAGCCGATGCAGTCATGGCTCGTCATCGGCTCCGACATGTTCTCGATCGCCGCGTCGAGCTCGGTCAGCGTGCGCGCGGTGTCGATCTCGATCTTTTTGTGATCGGTGCCGAAATGCTTCGCGATGATGTCGGAGTACTGGAACTCGTCGCCGCGCTCCTCCCCGACGCTCTCGAAACCGATGGAGAAGGTCTTGATGCCGTACTGGCCGGCCTCGGCGAGCAGGCCGACGATGAGCGAGGAATCCAGCCCGCCGGAAAGCAGCACCCCGACCGGCACGTCGGCGACCAGGCGGCGCTTGACCGCGCGCCGGAGCTCGGTGTGCACGAGGTCCTTCCAGTCCTCGTAGCGATAGCCGCGCTCGTGATCCTTCGGATTGTAGTCGACATCCCAGTAGCGCCGCGTCTGCCTGCGCCCGTCCGGTTCGATGCGCATCAGCGTGGCGGGGGGAAGCTTCCTGATCCCCTTCACAATCGTCCAGGGCGGCGGCACCACGGCGTGGAAGCTGAAATAGAAGGACAGCCCCTCGGGATCGAGACTCTTGTCGATATCGTCGTAGCGGGTGAGCGCGGTCAGCGCCGAGGCGAAGCGGAAGAAGCCCTCGCCCTCGCTGTAATAGAGCGGCTTGATGCCCAGCCGGTCGCGGCCGACGAGAAGCCGGCCGGTATCGCGCTCGGTGATGGCGAAGGCGAACATGCCCTTCAGGCGCTGGACGAAGTCCTCCCCCCAGGCGTGATAGGCCTTCAGGATCACCTCGCTGTCGCCGTTCGAGAAGAACTTGTAGCCCTGGGCTTCCAGCTCCTCGCGCAGTTCCTTGTGATTGTAGATGCAGCCGTTGAACACGAGCGACAGGCCGAGCTCGCCGTCCACCATGGGCTGCTCGGCGGCGTCGGTGAGGTCGATGATCTTCAGGCGGCGGTGCGCGAAGGCGGTCCGGCGCTGGGAGAACAGGCCGGCGGCGTCGGGGCCCCGCCGGTTCATGCTCTCGGCCACCTCCTGAAGCTTGCCGAGTTCGGGAAGGGAATCGTCGAAGCGGATTTCACCCGCAATGCCGCACATGCGTGATTGTCCTCGAAGTCAGTTATCGAAAAAGATTTGTTGTCCAACGCGAGCCACGCCGAACCCGTTGCCGCCGGACCATGCCGGTTTCACAGTGGAAATCAAGGTTCGCCACCCCCGGCAATCGACGCACGAATAACCCTCATGATTGGAAAAAAGCGGTGGAACGGTTGACCGCGCGTCCCGGTTACTTACGTTCCAGACCATCGCGAACAGTTTTTGTTTATGACGCGCTGACCCCGGCGCACTGGAGGATTTATGGCCGCACCGCACCGAAACGCACGACAAAGACGCATCGACCTCAACCAGGTCGGTGAGGCGGGCCGCGTGCTCGCCCTGCTCGCTGACGGGTTCGATGTGCCCGATTTCAACCGCGCCGCCTACCAGGCCGAGCGCGGCGGCTTCAAGACCCTGATCGCGAGCCCCAACAAGTCGCTCGTTTCGGGCCGTTCGGACACACGCGAGGAGATGAACTTCGTGGTCGACATGGCGCCCGCGGACGCCGGCGTGGACAAGTTCGAAGGCCTCGTCATCCCCGGCGGCGAGCGGTCGACCAAGCTTCTGATGGAAAGCCAGGACATGCGCCTGCTGGTCCACGACTTCGTCAAGGCCGGCAAGCCGGTCCTCGCCCTCGGCGAGGCGGTCGCGCTGCTGGCGGAGGTGTCCGAGAAGCAGGGCGTGGAGGGCGATGCGGCGCTGGCACTGAAGGGCGAGGTCTTCGCCGGCTCCGGCGAGGACGCGGCGGAAGACGCCTCCAAGGCCTTCGTCGATGCCCTGGAAGTCACCGCGAACGCGGCCTAGGCCCTTTCCCAGGCGAATGCGAAATCCGCGAGCGCGCCGGCAACGGCGCGCTCGTTTTCGTCGGTGAGCCCGCTCACCCTCACCACCAGCCCGCGCTGCTTCTCGGTGCGGGCGGTGACGTCGAGCCCCGTCAGGCCGGCGCCTTCGAGCGCCTCGCGCGCGGCGTGGACGGCGGCGTCCTCGCGCAGGGCGGGCTTGAAGATCTTGCCGACGGCCGTCACCGGCATCTCGGCGATGATCCGGATCGCCTTCGGCACGGCGGGGCGTTCGTCGACCTCGGTCTTCGCGAAGGCCATGAGATCGGCCTCGCTCACCTCGGCCCCCTCGCGCAGCACGACATAGGCGACGGGAACCTCGCCGGCATAGGCGTCCGGCTGGCCCACCGCGGCGGCGAGCTCGACCGCCTCGTGGCGGCTGAGCGCGTTCTCGATCATGCCCGGATCGATATTGTGCCCGCCGCGGATGATGAGGTCCTTCGCCCGGCCGGTCAGCCAGACATAGCCGTCGGCGTCGAAGCGGGCGAGATCGCCGGAATTGAGCCAGCCGCCGGGCAGGAAGAGGTCCCTGTTCTTGTCCGCCTGGCGATAGCCGGGGATGACCGTCTCGCCCTTCAGCGCGAGCACGCCGACCTCGCCGGGCCTGGCGTCGCGCTCGTAGGCGCCGGTCTCGTCGAGGATCGCAACCTTGACCTGGTGATAGGGCATGCGCAGGCCGATCGAGCCGACGCGCCGTTCCCCGTCGCGCGGATTGCAGGTCGACACGCAGGTCGATTCGGTCATGCCGTAGAGTTCGAGGATCTTGATGCCGGTGGCTGCCTCGAAGCGGGTGAAGACGCTGACCGGCATCGGCGCGGCCCCGACGACCCCGTAGCGCAGCGAGGAGACGTCCGCCTCGCCGACCGGGCGGTCGAGCAGGCTCGCATAGATGGTCGGCACGCCGGAAAACACCGTCACGCCATGGGTCTGAACGAGGCTCCAGAAGCGGTCGAGCAAAGCCTTGTTGCGAAAGCCCGACGGGCCGCCGAGCACGAGCGTGGCCCCGGCCGCGAGCGGGGCGAGGCCGGTGAGGATCGCGGCATTGGCGTGGAACAGCGGCAGGCCTGTGAAGACGACGTCCTTCTCCGACAGGTCGAGCGCGCAGCGCAGCATCCACGCCATGGCGGTCTGGTTGGCATGCGTCTGCTGGGCGACCTTGGGCGAGCCGGTCGTGCCGCCGGTATGGAAATACGCCGCGATGCGGCCGGTATCGCGCGCCAGTTCGAAGGCGAGCCGGTCGCCGGGGCGGGTCTGCATGTCGGCGGCGTAGTCGATCCAGTCCTCGCCCTGCGGCACGCCGCGTACGGCGATCACCGTGAGGGGCCGCCCAAGGCGGGCGCGCACCTCGCGGATCTTCTCCGCGAGCGCGGGATCGGCCCCGTCCACCACGACGGCCCTCGCCCCGACCGCGTCGAGGATGTCGGCGATGGCGTGGGCGTTGAGCAGGGGATTGACCGGCGCGGCCCCCGCCCCGGCCGCCGCGCCCCACAGCACGAAATGGGTTTCGGCGAGATTGGGCAGGAGATAGCCGACCGGCGCGCCCTGCCCGGCCTCGTGCAGGAGGTTCGCGGTGCGCGTGATCGCCGCGAGGGCCTGGTTGTAGTTCCAGCGGCGCGGCTTGCCCTGCCCGCCCTCGGGCAGGTCGAGGATCGCGGTGCGCTTTCCGAACCGGCCCGCCGTCTCGGTCAGCGTGCGGTAGACATCGCGCGTCGACAGGCGCGCGCCGAGCGGGGTCTCCTCGATCCGCTCGATGTCCTGGAGGGACCGGATCGCAGGAAACCCGCTCACCTCTACTTCTCCCAGTCGTCCGCGATGGTGCGCGACGCGATGAGGAAGAGCAGCCCCGCCACGAGGTAGAGCGAGGCGCCGATCATGATCGAGTAGCGCAGGGACTCCTCGCCGAATATCGGGTTCATGAGCGTCGACAATTCGCCCAGCACGTAGATCCCGACCCCGATGCCGAGCAGGTTGTTGATCAGCAGGAAGGTCGCCGAGGCCATGGAGCGCATGTTCGCCGGGGCGAGATGCTGGAAGGCCGACAGGGTCGGGCCGAGCCAGGCGAGCCCCAGGCCGGTCGGGATGATGAACAGCGCCGTGGCGACCGCCGCGTTCGGCGACAGCGTGCCGGCGATGTAGAAGGGGAAGGTCAGGAAGAAGGCGATCGCGGGCACGAGCGCGTACATCTTCTTGGAGCCCTTGCCCATCAGGTCGCCGAGAATCCCGCCGAAGATGATGCCCAGGCTGCCGCCGACGAAGAGCACGCCGCCGAACAGCCAGCCGCGGTCGATGATGCCGAGATCGAAGCTGCGCGCGAAGAAGCTCGGGATCCAGAAGAACACGCCATAGCCCATCATCGAGGAGCACGAGGCGCCGAAGGTGAGGAACCAGAAGCTCGGCTTCTTGGCGAGCACCTTAAGCACGTCGAGGAAGCCGGGCTTGGCCTCGTCGGCGGCCTCGGCCGGAGCCGCGGCGCTCGGGCCCTCGCCGGGTTCGGGCAGGATCTTGGCCTCGGCGGTCTTCGCCTTGACGTCCAGCCCGCCGCGCTTGGGCTCGCGCAGGGTCAGCTTGAAGATCGGCGCGACGACGAGGCCGGCGAGCCCCACGATGATGAAGGCCGCGCGCCAGTCGAGATTCTCGCCGAGCGCACCGCCGGCGATCTGCGCCCCGGCGATCACGCCGAAGGCCGAGCCGATGGGGATGCCGAGCGAGTAGAGGGCGAGCGCCCTCGCCCGGCTCTGGGGCGGGAAATAGTCCGCGATCAGCGAGTAGGAGGGCGCGACACCGCCCGCTTCGCCGACCCCGACACCGACGCGCGCCAGGAAGAGCTGCCAGAAATTCTGCGCGAAGCCGCACACGGCCGTGAAGCCCGACCAGACGGTCAGCGACACGGTGATGATCCAGGTCCGGTTGGTGCGGTCGGCGAGCCAGGCGATCGGCACGCCGAGCGTTGAGTAGAGCGCGGCGAACGCGATGCCGCCGAGCAGGCCGAGCTGGCGGTCGGTCAGGCCGAGCTCCAGCTTGATGGGCTCGGCGAGGATGGAAATGATCTGACGGTCCAGGAAGTTGAACGCGTAAACGACGAACAGCATGAGCAGCACCCAGGCCCGATAGCCTGTGCTCGGCGGTTTGACCGCGCTCGGTGCGGTATGATCGGTCATGGTTCCTCCCCGGAAATTTCTGTCGTCAGGCGGCGCCGTTGCGCTTCGCCGGTACGAGCATGGACCGCGCCGGGCCCTTGCCGCAAAAGAAAAACGCCGCCCACCGGAGACGATGGGCGGCGTCGTTCAGGTCATGGCGCCTAGTAGCGGTAGGTGACGGTCGCCGTCACGGTGCGCGGGTCACCGTAGAAGGCGGTCAGCGTGCCTTCGAGGCCGAGCGTGGAGCTCGTCACGAAGTCGTAGCCCGCCACCTTGTAGCGCTCGTCGGTCAGGTTGCGCCCATGCACGCCGAGCTGCCACTGTCCGGAGCCCGACTCCCACACCGCGCTGAGATTCCAGAGCGTGTAGGCTTCCTGGTCGATCGGGCTCGCGAACTCGAACTGCTGCACGTCGCCCTTGTAGAAGAGCGAGTTGACGACGGACAGCTCGCCGCCGTGGAGCGGGGCGGAATAGGCGAGCTGCAGGCTGCCGGTGGTGTCCGGCGTGTTCTGCAGCGAGGCCTGGTCGGAGACATCGACGCCGAAGGCGTTGATGAACTGCTTGTACTCGCCATCGAGCAGGCCGAGCGACCAGGAGAGCGTGAACTCGTCGCCGGCCACGAAGGCGTCCGAACCGAGAACGCCGAAGCCTTCCCATTCCAGACCCATGATCTCGACCTCACCGGCGTTGGTGGTGACACCGGTAAAGGTGTCGCTCACGCCGTCGCCGTCGGTGTCCACGCCGACCGAGCCCGGGATCTGGACGTCGGTATAGTCGGTGTAGAAGGCGGCAAGCGAGTGGCGCCAGTTGCCCCAGTCGGCCTTCCAGCCCGCCTCGTAGCTGTTCACTTCCTCGGGTTCGAACTTCATGAACTCGAAGACTTCATCCGCACTGACCGTGCCGTCACCGTCGAAGTCCGGCGCGGCGCTGGTCTGGCCGCGCGGGTCGAAGCTGCCGCCCTTGAAGCCCTGCGAGTAGGTGAAATAGACGTTCGAGCTGTCGGTTACGTCATAGGCGAGCGAGAAGCGCGGGGAGAAGTCGTCCCATTCCTCGCTGCCCTGGAAGTTCGAGGTCACCGCGATCGGGAAACCCGGGCCGCCGAAGAAGTCCGAGGCCCCGCCGAGCAGGAGCTGGCGGCGCACGATCGAGCTGCGCTCGTCGCTGGTGAAGCGCCCGCCGAGCGAGACGTTCAGCCGGTCCGTCACCTCGTAGGTGAAGTCGCCGAACACCGACCAGGTCTCGGTGCTGACATCGCCGAAGGTCTGGGCGTTGAGGCCGGGCAGGCCGATCAGCGCGCCGGTGGTGCCGAGGATCACGTCGAAGATGGTCGAGGAATTGGCGTCGAGATAGTAGAAGCCCATCACGCCGGACAGCCGGTCGCCCTCATAGAGCATCTGCAATTCCTGCGAGAACTGGTCGTTCTCGTAGATCGCCGGCACGTCGAGATCGGCCTCGGGAAGGCTGTCGAAGTCGATCGGCGTCGTGCTCTCGTCTTCGCGGTAGCCGGTCACGCTCTTGAAGGTGACGCGGTCGCTGAAATTCCACTCCGCGGTGATCTGGCCGCCATAGGCCTCCACCTGCTGCTCGGGGAAATCCAGTCCGGCGCGGGTGTCGTACTCGTCGTCGAGCACCGGATAGGTGAAGGGCGGGAACCGGTCCGCGATCAGGCGATGGCCCTGGCGCGGGTTGGAGTTGTCGAGCGTGTAGTCGCCCGAGATGCGGACCTGGAAGTCCGGTGTGAGGTCGAACTCGGCCGAGGCGCGCGCCGCCCAGATGTCCTTGTTGTAGTTCTCGATGCCCTGATAGAGGTTCGTACCGAAACCCTCGCGGGAGAAGCGCGCCACCGCGCCGCCGACGCGCACGGTGTCGGCAAGCGGCGCCGAGCCGTGCACGATCGTGTCGAACTGGTTGTACGAGCCGACATTGACGCGAGCCGTGAACTCCGGCTCGTCCGACAGGGAGCGGGTCACGTACTTGACCGCGCCGCCGATCGTGTTGCGGCCGTAGAGCGTGCCCTGCGGACCGCGCAGCACTTCGACGCGCTCGACGTCATAGACCTCGAGCACCGCCGCCTGGGGACGGTTCATGTAGACATCGTCGATATAGACGCCCACGCCGCCCTCGAAGCCGGCGACCGGGTCCTGCTGGCCGACGCCGCGGATGAAGGCGGTCAGCGTGGAGTTCGTGCCGCGCGACACTTCCAGCGTGGTGTTCGGGGTAACGTTGCCGAGGAAGGTGATGTCCTGGGCGCCGAGATCGAGCAGCTGCTCGCCGGAGAAGGCCGTCACCGAGACCGGAACGTCGACCAGACGCTCCTCACGGCGCCGGGCCGTCACGGTGATGACGTCGCCGCGGCTTTCCTCGACCGCTTCGGGCTCGGCATCCTGGGCGAAGGCGGCCGGCGCGCCGACCGCGAAGAGCGACAGGCTCGTGGCGAGCGCGCTCGCGCCGAGTATCGTGGACTTGAACGACATGGTAGGTCCCTCCCGTGGAATCGTTCCTCGCCCCGGCTCGGGGGCGTTCGCCGCGATACTTTCAACGTTGAATGAATTGTCAAGAAAAATTAGACTTCGCTTCACGGATCGGAAAGGAGTGCAGCAGATCGGACACACCGATGCCGGCCCCGCAGGCGGCCGGGCTGCCAATCGAGGACACGGACAGATGCCGGACGGACGCATGAATCGGCGCGGCGAGGCGACCCGCCAGAGACTGCTCGACGCGGCAGAGAAGCTGTTCGCGGCCAAGGGCTTCCATGGCGTCACGGTACGCGCCATCGCCAAGGATGCGGACGCCGATCCGGCCCTCGTGGCCTATTATTTCGGAGGCAAGCGCGAGCTGTTCGACGCGGTGCTGATGCGCCGCGCCGACATCCTCAACCAGATTCGCGTCGCCGAGCTCGATGCCTGCGAGGCCGATGCCGGGCCGGGCGGACCGAGCGTGGAAAAGATCATCAAGGCCTTCACCCATCCCATGCTGGAGCGTTCGGCGAACGGCGGGCCGGGCTGGAAGAACTATTTCGCGCTGGTGGCCCAGATCACCAACTCGCCCGAATGGGGCGGCGCGGTGATGACGAAGTATTTCGACCCGATCGCGACGCGCTTCCTCAACGCGATCAAGAAGACGAAGCCGGACTGGAGGGACGAGGACATCTACTGGAGCTATCATTTCCTGTCTGGTGCGCTGGTGCTGACCTTCGCGGAGACCGGGCGCATCGACAATCTGTCCGGGGGCTTGTGCCGGTCGAGCGACATCGCCAGCGTGCACGAGCGCCTGCCGAAATTCATCGCCGCCGGCTTCGAGCGCCTGCAGCGAGCCGACTGAGCGAAGGGACGTCATGACCGGATATTCCGAACACTATTTCACCGCCCCCGACGGGGTGCGCACCTATTATCGCCGCTATGGCGCGCAAGGGGCCGGCACGAAGCTGCCCGTGCTGTGCATGCACGGCCTGACACGAAACTCGAAGGATTTCGAGGAGGTCGCCCCGATGATCGCGGCCCTCGGGCGCGACGTCGTCGCGATCGACGTGCGCGGGCGGGGCAGCTCGGACCGCGACCCGAACCCGGAGAACTATCATCCCGGCAAATACGTCGAGGACGTGATCGGCCTGCTCGGCCAACTCGGCTGGACGCGCCTCGTCGCGGTCGGCACCTCGATGGGCGGGCTGATGAGCATGATCCTCGCGGCCCAGAAGCCGGATCTCCTGGAAGGCGTGGTGCTCAACGATATCGGACCCGAGCTCGACCCGAAGGGGTTCGGCCGCATCCAGACCTATGTCGGCGGGACCGCCGTCTTCGACAGCTGGCAGGAGGCCGCCGAGGCGATCCGCGAGATCAACCAGGTCGCCTTCCCGAAGGAAACCGGAGACGCCTTCTGGCTCACTTTCGCGCGCCGCGTCTGCCGCCAGCGCGAGGACGGAAGGATCGTGCTCGACTACGATCCCGCGATCGCCACGGCGGTCAAGCAGGGCAATGCCGCCCCGCCCGACCTCTGGCCCTTCTTCGATGCCCTCGCCCCGGCGCGCCTCCTGCTCATCCGCGGCGCGATCACCGATCTTCTCTCCGAGGAGACCGTGAAGAAGATGGAGGAGCGCCATCCCGGCATGCGCACGGTCAATGTGCCCGATGTCGGCCACGCGCCGCTGCTCACCGAGGCCGAGGCCCAGCGCGCCATCACCGAATTCCTGCACGAGTGCGAATGATGTGGCTGCGTGTCCTCGGCGTCGTCATCCTGCTCGCGGTCATCGCGATCGCGTGGATCGCCTTCCTCTCCCGTCCGGTCGACACCGGCGAGATCCGCGACGAATACCTGCTGGGGAGCGACCGCTATGTCGAAGCGGCCGGCATCGCCTGGCGGGTGCGCGAGACGGGGCCTGAGGACGGTCCCGCCCTCGTCCTCGTCCACGGCTTCTCCCACAGCCTGGAGGCCTTCGATCCCTGGGCCGAGCGGCTCGACGAAGCATACCGGGTGATCCGCTTCGACCTGCCGGGCCATGGCCTCTCGGGTCGGCCGCAGGACGCGGACTATTCCAATGCGGCGACGGTGGAACAGGTCGGCGCGCTCCTCGACGAGATCGCGCCGGAGCGCTTCGCGCTGGGCGGCAATTCGCTGGGCGGCCTCCTTGCCTGGCGCTATGCGGCGCAGAATCCGGACCGGGTGGCCGCGCTCGTCCTGGTCAGCCCCGGCGGCTATTCGATCAACGGCGTGACCGAGGAGCCGGTGGAGGTCCCGCCGGGCGTCGCCTTCTACCTCAGGAGCGCAGCCGAGCCGATGGTACGCGCCGCCCTCTCCGCGCTCTACGCCGACCCCTCCAAGCTCACCGGGCAGGAGGTCGAACGGGTGACCGCCTACATGCAGCGCGAGGGCAATGGCGAGGCCATGGTCGCGCGGCTCGAGCAGTTCACGCTTCCCGATCCCGAACCGGTCCTCTCCGGCATCGAGACGCCCACGCTCATCCTGTGGGGCGAGCAGGACGCCATGATCCCGGCCGAACACGGCGCGCGCTTCGCGGCCGTCATGGCGAACGCCCGCCTCGTCACCTACGAGGATGCCGGCCATGTCGCGATGCAGGAACTGCCCGACGCGACGGCCGCCGAGGTGGAGGCCTTCCTGGAGGAGGTCTGGCGCTAGTTCCGGACCCGCACCATCTGGCCCGTGGAGGGCTGGATGGCGAGCGTCTCGAAGCCGGCATCCTTCCAGGCCGACAGCCCGCCGGCGAGATGGGCATCGACCCTCACGCCCGCCTGCGCGGCCAGCTGGGCGGCCCGCTCCGAGCGCTTGCCGGCAGCGCAGTGCAGCACGATCCGCTTGTCCCCGCCGGTCGGCAGGGCCTCCGGCTCGAAGGTGGACAGCGGCATCAGCAGCGCGCCCGCGATCCGCTCGGCGGCATACTCGTGCGGCTCGCGCACGTCGATGAGGACGATGCGTCCGGCGTCGAGCGCCTCGGCGACTTCTTCAGCGCTCAGGTCTTCCAGCTCGGTGTCGCTCATCGGGTCTCTCCAAGGATCGGCTAGTCTTCGAAAACGATTTCCGGCGCCGGACGTTGCGCGTCCTGCGCCGCGTGCAGCATGGCGTCGGCCGCGCGCTCGAACGCCTGGGCGACCGGCCCGCCCTTCAGCACGATCAGCTCGCCCCGGTCGGACGCCTCGCGCAGCGCCGGATGCAGCGGGATCTCCCCGAGGAAGGGGATGCCCAGATGCTCGGCCTCGGCGCGCGCCCCGCCGCGCCCGAAGATCTCCGAGCCCTCCCCGCAATGGGGACAGATGAAATAGCTCATGTTCTCCACCATCCCCAGCACGGGAATGCGGGTGCGCTCGAACAGGGCCATGGCCTTCTTGGCGTCGTCCAGGGCGAGGTTCTGCGGGGTCGAGACCACGACCGCGCCGGTGATCGGCGTGCCCTGGGCGAGGGCGAGCTGGACGTCGCCGGTGCCCGGGGGCATGTCGACGATGAGCACGTCGAGCCCGCCCCAGTTCACGTCGTCCATGAACTGGCGCACCGCGCCGGTGACCATCGGCCCGCGCCAGACGACCGGATCGCGCTCGCCGACCAGGAAGCCCATGGAGACCACCTTCACCCCGTGCGCTTCGACCGGCTCGATCCCGGCATCGGACTTCTTCAGCCCCGGCACCTTGGTCAGCCCGAACAGGCGCGGCGCGGAGGGGCCGTAGATGTCTGCGTCCATGAGCCCGGTGGCCAGCCCCGCCTTGGCGCACGCGGCGGCGAGATTGGCGGCCACGGTGGACTTGCCGACCCCGCCCTTGCCCGAGCCGACCGCGATGATCAGCCTAGCCGGCGGCGCCTTGGCCGCGCGCTGACGCCCTGGCGCGTCGGGGCGCGGCTTCTGCCCGCCGCGCGGCGCCTCGAAGATCACGCGCACGCGCTCGATGTCGGCGCGCGCGCTGAGCGCCGCCTCGACATCGCGCTTCAGGGCGGCGGGATCGTCCTGCGGCCCGCCGGGCGCGAGGATGACGGTGGCCACCGCGTCGCGCGCGTCGAGGCCCATGAGACGCCCGCTTTCGGGCAGCGGCTTGCCCGACTGGGGATCGGTGACGGCGGCGAGGGTTTGTGTCAGGTCACTGCTCATGCCCCCGTGTCTAGCGCGTCCGCGCCGCGCACAGAAGCCTTGCGCCCGCCCGCGGCGCCTCCATCTCACACAAAACGGCAGTGCGTACTTGATCGGCTTCGCGAAAGGCGGCTAAACCCGCCGGTGGAGAGGTGGCCGAGTGGTCGAAGGCGCTCGCCTGCTAAGCGAGTATACGGGGTAAACCCGTATCGGGGGTTCGAATCCCCTCCTCTCCGCCATTATCCTGTCGCGAACTCTGAGCGACGCGTCTTGAGCGCCGGATTTCTACCAAGTTTCAAAGAGGTTTGCTGGAGCCGTCCGAACCTCGGAGACTGGCGCAGCGCCGAATTTCGGTCTCTGAACGGCTTTCGTCTCTAACCGAGCGAACCTCGTCCGACCCGGTTCGGCTTCGCTAAAGCCAACGTTTTCAGCCAGTTCCGTCCATCGCATCGGCTCACCTTCTGCGGCCGTTCTTCCGGCTGGCATCGTCACCCAGAGAACGCGGGGTAGGCGTTCCATGGCGAGTATGGGGGCAATAGCCCGCATCGCATCGTAGCTGGCGAGATGTGATGCCATCTATTCAGCGGGCTTGTATGTTTCCCTCAAACACTATCCCCATCTGCTCCGCCCACGGCCGGTCGGCAACTGTGACGAGGTCGTTCAGCGAAAGCGCCGGTGGCACGCGCCTGATGACGAGGTGTTCGAGCACCTCCGGCGACAGATAGGCGAGCCGCATCATTCGGCTGACGAACCGGTCGGAGACCTTCTCGGCTGCGGCGATATCCTGAATGGTGGAAGCGGCACCGGATTCCAGCTGCCGCCGCCAGTTCCAGGCGCGGGCGATGGCACGCAGCACATGAGGGTCTTGAGACTGGCCGTCCCGGTCCATCACCTCGTCGGGCGGCAGGATCTTCGGCCGCCCATTGCGTTTGCGGATCGTCAGGGGAATGATGACGCGGATGGTGTTCGTCGAGTCGGTCATGCATGGGCCTCCGTCTGGCGGGGGGCCATCATGTCCCGCAGGACCGAACCCAGACCCTCATGGCGCAAATCGACGGCGATGCCGTCTTCGCCGACGGTCACCCGCTCGACCAGAAGCTGGACGATGCGGGTTTGCTCCGCCGGATAGAGCGCCGCCCAGAGCTGATCGAACTCGCCGAGCGCCGTGACGACCGCCTTCTCTTCGACGGTCGGGTTCTCCTCTCGAAGGGCCTTGATCGTTCGGGCCGCGATCTCGGGCGCGCGGATCATGCGGCGGATTTCGCCGACGACGGCGTCCTCGACCATGCCTGCCGGCAAGCGCAGCGGGCCCGAGGCGTCGCCGGTCGGGCGGTTTCGGATCAGGTCCATCGAGGCGTAGTAGCGGTAGAGGCGCGTGCCCTTCTTCGTCGCCGTCGGCGTCATCGCTGTGCCGGTCTCGGTGAAGATGATCCCTTTCAGCAAGGCCGGCGTCTGGCGGCGGGTGTTCTTCGCCCGCAGGCGCGGACTCTCCTGCAGGATGCCGTGCACCTTGTCCCAGAGATCCTGATCGATGATGGCCTCGTGCTCGCCCGGATAGGCCGTGCCCTTGTGCACGGCCTCCCCGAGGTAGACCCGGTTGTTGATCAGTTTGTAGAGGAAGCCCTTGTCGATCGGCTTGCCGCGCTTGTTCAGAACGCCCTCGGCCGCGAGCGCTTTGGCCAGCGTCGCGGCGGAGCCGATGGCGACGAAGCGCTCGAAGATCATCCGGACCGTCGCGGCTTCCGCTTCGTTGACGACCAGCTTGCGGTCGCGCACGTCGTAGCCCAGCGGGACGTGACCGCCCATCCACATGCCGCGCTTGCGGGATGCCGCGACCTTGTCCCGGATGCGCTCGCCGATCACCTCCCGCTCGAACTGTGCGAAGCTGA
Organism: Marinicauda algicola; assembly: GCF_017161425.1. Classification (GTDB taxonomy): domain Bacteria; phylum Pseudomonadota; class Alphaproteobacteria; order Caulobacterales; family Maricaulaceae; genus Marinicauda; species Marinicauda algicola. The sequence goes on from NZ_CP071057.1 coordinate 1,092,001, forward strand.
GAAGGATGTTCAGGGTCAGGCGGCCCATCGAGGTCGTGGTGTTGAACGACTGCGTGACCGAAACGAAGGTCACCTGATTGCGGTCGAAGATCTCGACCAGCTTGGCGAAATCCATCAGCGAGCGCGACAGCCGGTCGATCTTGTAGACCACGATCACATCGATCAGACCGGCCTCGACGTCCTGAATGAGACGCTTCAAGCCCGGGCGCTCAAGCGTGCCACCGGAGAAGCCGCCATCGTCGTAGCGTTCGCGAATGGTGGCCCAGCCTTCCGCTTTCTGGCTCGTCACGAAGGCCTCGCAAGCATCGCGCTGGGCGTCGAGGCTGTTGAACTCCATGTCGAGCCCTTCCTCGCTCGACTTGCGGGTATAGATGGCGCAGCGCTGGCGGCGCGGTATGATGGCGACGGCTTCCTGACGATTCATCGGTCGTCCCTCCGGGCCTCACGTAGGCCGAAGAAGCGGTAGCCGTTCCACTGCGTGCCGGTGATCGCCCGCGCCACCGCCGACAGCGACTTGAACTTGCGCCCCTGCCAGTCAAAACCGTCGTTTATCACCGTGACGGTGTGCTCCACCCCGTCCCATTCACGCACGAGGCGGGTGCCGACCACCGGGTTGCGGGAATCCGCGATGATCGTCTTGCTCCCGACCCGGCCCGCGATTTCATCGGCCAGCAAGTCCAGCGTCCGCCGCGTCTCGCGGGACAGGCCGCCGAGGGTCGCCGTGCCGCCGATGTCCGCGCTGCCGGTTTTCACGCTCGGCGCACTGCTCGACGACGTGAGCCCGATGCCCGACGACATCATCGCGCCGCGCTTGCTGACGCCTGGCGGGATGCTGGTGCTCGGCGGCGCCCCCAAGGTCGGCAAGAGCGACTTCCTGATCAGTCTGCTGGTCCACATGGCGGCGGGCGTGCCCTTCCTCGGCTTTGCGCCGAGCCGGCCCTTGCGGATCTTCTATCTGCAGGCGGAGATTCAGTACCATTACCTCCGGGAGCGCCTCCAGGCCATCCGGATCGAGCCGACGCTCCTGGCCGCGGCGCGCGATAATCTCGTCGTCACGCCGAAGGTCCGCATGCTGCTCGACGCCGGCGGCGTGGGCCTGACCATCGCCGCGGTTCGCGCCCACTACGGGCATGGCGCGCCCGACATCCTCTGCATCGACCCGATCCGCAATCTCTTCGATGGGGGTCCGGACGGCGGTGGGGAGAACGACAACACCGCGATGCTCTTCTTCCTGCAGGAGCGGGTCGAAGCGCTGCGGGACGGCGTAGCCCCGGATGCCGGCCTGATCCTCTGCCATCACACCCGCAAGATCACCAAGAAGCAGCTCGTCGAGGACCCGTTCATGGCGCTCTCGGGCGCGGGCAGCCTCCGCAGCTTCTACACCTCCGGCGTGATCATGCACCGGCCCGACGAGGACCGACCGGAGCGGATGCTGCATTTCGAACTGCGCAATGGCCCCGGCATCGAGCCGATGATCGTCGACAAGGCGGACGGACGCTGGATCGCGATCGACCGCTCGGAGACAAGGCTGGTGCGTCGCGAGTTCGGCGAGAAGCTCGACGCCGAGCGCGCGCGCAAACACGACGTGATCCTTCAACTGCTCTTCGATGAGGCCGAGGCCGGCCGGCTCTATACCGCGCTGCAGTTCGCCGAGAGCTTCGAGAACCAGGCCGGGCTCGGCGGCAAGGACACGATCCGCGAACGGATCAGCGTGCTGGCCACGAAGGGTTTCATCAAGTTCGTTCGCGATGGCGCGCCGTTCGGTCTGCCGACCTCGCGCTCGAAGTTCGGCTATCTCTGCGTCGAGGGCATGACGTTCCCGACCGGAGAAGAGACGGCAGACCCCGACACCGGCGAGGTCATGCCCGTCCGGGTCCAGGTCCTTCCCAGCACCTACAAATGCCCGCAGAGCGGCGCGGCGCTGCCGGTCGAAAACCCGCTCATCTGGGTCTATCAGACGCAGGAGACCTCGTGATGCACCGGCTCACGTCGCCTACGCGGACTTACGCAGATTCAAGTTGTGGCAAGTTGGGACAAGTTTGGCAGTCAGGTCCCCAACTACTTTCGCTGCACCTAGCAAAGCCGCGCACCGTCCCGACGTCTCGCGCACATTCAAGTTGGGAAAGCCCGTCACAACTACCTTGGCTCCAACGCGCTCCGCTGCGCGGCCTTTCGCAGATTCAAGTTGGGAACGCGACCCACACAATAGGCCGTCCCAAATTCGATTTCTCCAAAAGATTCAACGTGTTGATGCGCTCTCGAAGTTGTGGGGGTGAAAGCCACCCCCTTCGGGGGTGGGGGAGAACCGCGCCAAGCGGGTTCTCCCACTCCCACCCCCAGGGGCTTCGCGCGCGCAGGCACCGTGCCGTCCATCCCCTCACCGACATCAGACGAGAAGGACCCACCACCATGAGCCAGTGCCCGTCACCCATCCCCAGGAGCGCGCGCCCTTCGGCCCCGGTCATCGCCACATCTGCGGGCGGCGCCATTCTCGCCCTCGACCTCGGCACCACGACAGGTTGGGCGATCCGCGGCCCCGACGGTCTCATCACCAGCGGCACCATCTCGCTGCGTCCGGGCCGCTACGACGGGGGCGGCATGCGCTACCTGCGCTTCACCAACTGGCTGACCGAGATCGATCGGCTGTCCGGGCCCATCGCGGCGATCTGGTTCGAGGAGGTCCGGCGACATGTCGGCACGGATGCCGCACATCTCTACGGCGGTTTCCTGGCGACGTTGACCGCTTGGTGCGAGAGGGAGGGCGTGGCCTATCAGGGCGTGCCCGTCGGTACGATCAAGCGCTTCGCCACGGGCAAGGGCAATGCCGGCAAGGATGCAGTCGTCGCCGCCGTTCGCGCCCGCGGCTTCAGCCCCGCCGACGACAATGAGGCCGACGCCATCGCCATCCTGCTCTGGGCGATCGAGACCCGGGGAGGCGTGCTGTGAAGTGGACGCCGAGCCTGGTCGAGGAGCGGCTGGCGGAAGCCGCATCGGTTTTGAAACGACTGCCGGAGCCCCGCCGGCAGGGTTACTTCAACGTCTGGCCGGAGATCCTTCACAGCTTCGCCGACAAGGTCGGGCAGGAGCCAAAGCCGATGCGCGTCATCCCATCACCCGCCGCGATCAGCCGGATGGAGGAGACGCTCAGCTGGACGGTGGGGCTTGATCCGATCGACGGCAAGATCGTCTGGCTGCGCGCCTACGGTGAGCGATGGAAAACCATCTGCTGGACCGTCGGATTGCAGCGGTCGGCGGCGCACGAGCACTGGCTCTATGCGCTCTGCGTGATCGCGTGGCGGCTAAACCGACGTAAAGTCCCCCGGCTCCGGTCGCGCCGCTACGTGATTGAAATGGTCAAAGGGGCTTGCGAGGACCCGGCCAGTCACCCCAATTAACTTCTTGTCCGTACGTTGTCCGTATGATACAGAAATTGGGACAGGAGATCAGCCATGCCCGTAGCCGAAGCCAAGTCCGAACGTATCGAGGTGCGCACCACGCCGACCATGAAGGCGCTGCTGCAGCGTGCAGCCACGTTTTCGCACAAGAACGTGACGGAGTTCCTGCTCGAGGCGGGCATTCATGCCGCCGAGGAAGCGCTCGTCGATCGGCGCATGTTCCGGCTGGATGACGCCCAGTGGCAAGCATTCCAGGATGTTCTCGACCGCCCCGTCCAGAGCAAGCCGCGCCTCGCCAGACTGCTCGCCGAGAAGAGCGTGCTTGAGTGACGGCGGAGAACCAATCGTTCTCTGCCGTCCAAAAGCTCGATGCCTCCCACGACGTCGACGGGTTTGATTGCGGCAAGGAACCTCTCGATCGATTCCTGCAACGCCACGCTCTGGTCAACCAGAAAGCGGGCAGCGCTCAGACCTATGTCGTGTGCCGCGGGGAACAGCGTGTCGCGGGCTATTACAGCCTCGCGGTCGGTGCTGTCGAACATGCCGAGGCACCCGGTCGAGTCAGCAAGGGGCTTGCCCGTCATCCGATCCCGGTGATGCTCCTCGCTCGTCTTGCCATCGACCGGGCCGAGCAGGGAAAGGGGCTGGGCAAGGCGTTGCTCAAGGATGCACTGCTGCGCACGGCTCAAGCTGCCGACATTGCAGGTATCCGAGCGCTGCTCGTGCATGCCAAGGACGATGAAGCGCGCGCCTGGTACGAGCAGTTCGACTTCGAACCGAGTCCGACCGATCCCTATCACCTCTTCCTGCTGATGAAAGATCTGCGGGCGCTTCTCGGCGAGTGATCGCAAGCTCGCGAAGCGAAGCGGAAAGTGTCCGCCGGGCACTTTTCGAAGAGACGAAAACCCCGGTTCTTGGGTAAATTCTGGCTATCCTCGGGAGAAGCGCGCGCGTCGCGATCACGAGCGCACGGATCCTTTCGCTGGAACCGATCCAAATAAAGGATCCGCACTGATCCTTTCGTAACGGATCGGTGCCCATTCACGCCAACATCGCCTGAGCATTCGAGTTCACGGGTCCTTCCTGGCGGAAATCGTATGCTGGCGGGCGAAGCGCGATGGATCGCCAGCGACAGGGCCGGATTTTTGGGAAGCCACCCGGAATCCGGATCCACGCAGATCCCGAGAAAACACCAACGAACACGCGCCTGATGGCCGGACGCCCGTCGCGCCCGCTGGACCCCGCACGGAGTCCAGCGCGGCCTCCGGAGTCCAGGACCACAGGTGTCCACTTCGATCCACGGACCCATCCGACCCATGACACTGAGCTTCGCCCCCGAGCGGATCGAGACCTGGCCGCTTTCGCGCCTCCAGCCCTACGCCAAGAACGCGAAGGTGCACGGCGCGGACCAGGTCGCCAAGATTGCCGCCAGCATGGCCGAGTTCGGCTGGACCGTGCCCTGCCTCGTGGCCGAGGACGGGGAGCTGATAGCGGGCCACGGCCGCGTTCTGGCTGCCACGCAGCTCGGGCTGACGGAGGCGCCGGTGATCGTGCTCGGTCATCTGACCGAGGCGCAGCGCCGGGCCTATCGCATCGCGGACAACAAGCTGACAGAACTCGGAAGCTGGGACGAGGCGTTGCTGTCCGCCGAGCTGCAGGGACTGCTGGCCGAGGACTTCGATCTGTCGCTGGTCGGATTCTCCGACGGCGAACTCGACAAGCTCCTCGCGCTCGACCTGGACGCAGACGATGAAGACAGCGGGGCTGGCGGCTCGGTTCCGCCCGTGACCATACCCGAGCCGCCGCGCAATCCGGCCTCCCGCAAGGGCGATCTATGGATCCTCGGCGATCACCGGCTTCTCTGCGGCGACAGTACGAACCATCAGGATGTACGCCGTCTGATGAACGGCGAGCGTGCGGTCCTGTTCGCCACCGACCCGCCGTATCTCGTGGACTACGACGGCTCGAACCACCCGACGCGGAACAAGGACTGGAGCCAGTCCTACGGCGTCACCTGGGACGACAGCTCGCAGGGCGCGGAGCTTTACGACGGCTTCATCGCCGCGGCCGTGGCCGAAGCGATCACCGAGGACGCCGCCTGGTACTGCTGGCATGCCTCTCGCCGCCAGGCGATGCTGGAAGCGTGCTGGGAGAAGGCCGGCGCCTTCGTCCATCAGCAGATCATCTGGGTGAAGGACCGCGGCGTCCTGACCCGGTCCCATTACCTCTGGAAGCACGAGCCCTGCTTCATGGGCTGGCGCCGCCCGAACCGCCCGCCGAAGGTCGCCGAGGAGACGCTGCCCTCGACCTGGGAGATGCCGTCCTTCGCCAAGGATGAGCGCCCCGACCACCCGACGCCGAAACCGCTCGACGCGTTCGGGATCCCGATGCGCCAGCACGTCGCCCGCGGCGGGCTCTGCTACGAGCCGTTCTCCGGTTCCGGCTCGCAGATCATGGCGGGCGAAGCCAACGGGCGCCGCGTCTTCGCGATGGAGATCAGCCCAGCCTATGTCGATGTCGCCGTGGAGCGCTGGCAGGCGGACACGGGCCGCGAGGCGGTCCTCGACGGCGACGGCCGGACCTTCGTGCAGGTGAAGACCGAACGGTTGGGCGGCGACGAAACCGCATCCACGGAAACGACCGACAGCGAACCCGTGTCCGTACCCGCGCGAAAGCGCAAGACCGCCGCGTGACATGCATGACTTGGCTTTACCTTCCTCCGGACGCGCTTCCGGAGCCGGAGACGCTTGTCTGTTCGGCCTCTCGCTCTGTTCTGGCGCCGGCGGCCTTGACCTCGGGCTCGCAATCGCCTGCCCCGGATATCGTGCTGTGGGCTATGTCGAACGGGAAACCTACGCCGCAGCCATCCTCGTGGCGCGGATGGAAGACGCGACCCTGGATCCGGCGCCTGTCTGGGACGACCTTGCCACCTTTGACGGCCGCCCGTGGCGCGGCGCGGTGGACGTCGTCACTGCGGGCTACCCGTGCCAGCCGTTCAGCGTTGCAGGCAAACGTAAGGGATCGGACGATCCGCGCCATCTCTGGCCGCATGTCGCCCGAATTATCGCCGAGGCCGAGCCGCCCTTCGTCTTCCTCGAAAATGTCGCCCATCATCTCCGCCTCGGTTTCCCCGAAGTCGCCGCAGGACTGGTCGGCATGGGCTACCGCCTTGCGGCGGGCCTCTTCACAGCGGCGGAAGTCGGCGCTCCCCACAAACGCGAGCGTCTGTTCATCCTCGCCATTCGCGAGGGGGACGAGCTGGCCGACCCCGCGCGCTTGCTCTGGAACCCGGTCGAGTGGCGGGAACCGGACGGAGATGCTGCGGCTTTGGCCGACGCCGAGGGCCAGTGCCAACGAAAACCGGCAGACGAAGCCGACGCCGTCGCAGGCGGCGGGCCAGCATGGGATGAACCTTGCGACGACGGCAGCACTTTGGCCGACGCCGCAGACCGACAGTTTTCGCAGTCGAGGTGGCGACAGGCGCGACGAGAAGGGTCTGGACCGCATGGCGCGGGACTGGCCAACGCCGATGGCGAACGACGGCTGCAAGCCGAGCGCGGGCAACCGGCGGACGGCCGACCTGACCCATGCAGCGGTGATGTGGATGACTCCCACGGCACGCGATCACAAGGATGGGGCGACCAGCCTTGCCAACACGCCGGTCAACGGCCTGCTTGGCCGCCAGGTCCTGGTGATGTCGATGAATGGGAGCGATACCTCGCAATCGCGCCGGACCTTGAACCCGCTGTTCGTCGAGGCGCTGATGGGCTGGCCCATCGGGTGGACCGGCTTCGCCTCTGTGGCAACGGAGTGGTCCCGTTGGTTGCAGCGCATGCGCTCAGAACTCTGGCGGCTGAACTGCTGGCCGATGAATGACGGGGTGCCGGCATGAAACAGAGCCGCGCCATGTCTCTCGTCGAGTCCCTTGCCAATGTCGCCGTTGGCTACGGCGTGGCGGTGGTGACCCAGATCCTGATCTTTCCGATCTTCGGTCTGCACACCACGCTAGCGCAGAACCTTATGATGCCCACGACGCGCACGCCGCGCGAGGGCACCAAGCAGGCCGCGCTGATCGCCATGCTCCGCGCGCCGGGAGGCGCGACCGTCGCTGAGATTGTCGCGGCCACCGGCTGGCAGCCGCCCCAACGCCCCGGTGTGTAGAGCGGATCGACCTTCACGAGGCGTTCGGGAGCCTTGCGTTTCTGATCGGCGCGCCCAAGCCGCTTAAGGCAGGCCTTGACCGTTTCGAGGTTGTCTTCGGTGGGGTCCAGCGCGATAGCCCCGTGAAGATGAGGCGACTCATCTACGCCCTGTTCCAGCACGAAGTAGAAGTCCACCGGCTGACCGAAGGCCTTCTTGAGGCTCTTATAGAGCTGATCCTGGAAGCGCCGACGCGGGCGCAAGCGGGCGACCGGATCGCGTCGGCCGATGCTCGTGCCATCGGGGCTCAGGTCAATGGGCATGTTGGTTACGGGAAGCGCTTTACGTTGACGCGATCAGGGTCATTGAGGCCGAAAATTTCTAGGACTTCCTCGCTCTCCGACTCTCCGGAAGCAAGTGGTCAAGGTGAACGCCCTCAAAGCGGAGGGCCTTCATGTGAGGGGTCAGCTCTTCGATTCCGGGCTGGTGCAGGTATGTCTTGTCCATACCGGATTGCTCGTGCCCCAAGATGAAATTCTGAACCTGCGTGGGGACCCCTTGGCGCATCATTTCGCCCTTCATGAAGTGCCTGAACGAGTGGAAGCTCGGTGCGGGTTCGTGCTCGGCCACTGCCTTGCAAATCTTCTCATTGAAATTCCGCTGACTGCGACTGTCGGAATACCGCTTATTGGCGGCCCGCTTCCATTGCGGGAACAGGCGAGGCGATCCGCTCGCTTTAATGCGGCGGACGTACTCACCGAAGCCGAGAGTGAGCAAATGCGGATGGATCGGCACAAGGCGATACGCGGCGGCAGTCTTCAGTGAGCTATCGGCATCGTCTGGATCGAGGTCTATCCGGAAATAGGGGTGAGCCGATGCTTCCTTGACCCGATCCATTGTGAGCTGTGCGATCTCGGATGCTCGTGCGCCGGTGAAGAGAGCAATGAGCGGTGCCCAATACCTATGATCATCAAGCAGCACCGATCCGGGCTGATTGATACGCGTTTCACTCTTGCATCCTGTGAAGACAGGAAGCATGAACAACGCGTTCAGCTCAGTCCTGGTGAAGGGGCGGCGGGGGCGAGACCCCTTCGATTTCGGTTGCGGCACTTTGATCCGTTCGGCTGGATTGTGCTCGATCTCTCCGATGAAAACGCCATGCGCGAAGAGCCGGCCCAAGGCTGCAAGATAACCATTACGGACGGTATTGGGTGACAGTCTGCGCTTCGGCTCAGTGTCGTCCCGGTCCGCTCTGTGTCCGTGATAGACTTCCTGCTTCAGAAGGCTTTCGACCCACGCACGGACATGCGTAGCATCAATTTTCTGAACCGGTAGATCGCCGTGAAGCTCGATGAAGCTATCCACCGCCAGCCGGAGCTTCTTTGACCAGTCTGCGCTGAAATCCGTAGTTTCAGAATACCGATCAAGAAGGTCTCGAAGCTTCATTGTTTCCCTTACGGGATGCTTCTCAGGCGCTTCTTGGAGCCACTCGCGAACAGGCGGCGGTTCAAGCCGCCCTTTCTGATGGAAGCGGGTAATTACCTCGTAGGCGTCGACCGTCGCCTCAAGGAACTTCTCGCAGAAATCTTCGAACTGCGGGTGACTGTCCGGGTCCATGATCCCTTCTGCCTGCATCGCTGCGCGCACATCGTCCATCACCGCGCGGTAGTCACGCTTTTCGAGTGCGAGATACAGGGGGATGTTGTCGCCGCCGAGACGATTCTCATCCCATTCCTCTAGCCATTCGCCAGCAAGCCCGTCTGGATCGCGACTTGCTGCGCGACGATACTTCGCATCATTCCCCACCAGCGCGCGCCAGAGACGATGCGCGCGGTACACGATGACCTCCGGCGGCAGCGTGGCAGTCTGATCAATCAGCTTGGGGCGGTAGCGCTTGGCCTCTTCAGCTTCTGAGCGTGGACCGCCGCCGATCAGCTCAAGTTCCGCCAGCCGGATTTTGCCGTCGTACTCCTTCAGGGCTTCATTCACGCGCCTTACGGCCACCTCATAGCTGGCGGTTTCGAGCGACCTTTGCACGAATTGCTTCCCACCGAACACGAGGGTCGCGCGCAGGGCCTCCGGGACCCGCTTCTTGAACTGGTAGACTCCGTTTCGGATGATGGTGTTGGGAATTTTCTTGGGCATCGTTGTGTCGCGTCATGTGTGACAAGTTGTGTGACGCGAAAAGCCGCATTTCTATTGCTTCGTCAATGGCCTATGTGTGCATAGGCCTTGGAGGAAAAGTGACGGTGCGTCCCACCCTCACCGCCAGATCTTGCCCGACATTTCCAGCGTCCGGGCCCGGCAAGCCAACGCCGGACGGAATTCTTCTCAGGCGGGCCCTTCCGGCGTTCCGGCGCGGTCGCGACATCCCGCGGCGACCTTCGGACCCGGAGAGGTTTCCCATGCGCCGTCAGGACGACCCGTCCTCCGGGGTCGTCGGCACGCGGGCCGATCCCGAGCCCGACGGCCGGCTCGACAAGCGCGCCTTCGGGCTGCAGATCGTTTTGTTCGCCCTGCCCTGCCTGGCGCCGCGAGTCCTGGAACCCTGACCCGCGCGACGCCAGGGAGGCAGCGCGCCGCGAAGCGTGCTATCGCCATCGCGGGCGCACGCTCGAGGGAGGACTGTCATCATGGACGAGATGCGATCTTCGGACCGGTACGGGCTGCGGCTGATGCAGCTCGGCGCGGTCCTGTTCGTGCTGGGCTTGCTGTCCGGCTTCGTGACGGGGGCGATGGAGAACCCGCGCATGGGGCTGTCGGCCCATCTTCAGGGCATCACCAACGGCACTTTCCTGCTCGCCGCCGGAGCGGTGTGGGGGCGGGTCCAGCTGCCAGGGACGCTCAAGGCTCTCGCCTTCTGGCTCTTCGCGGCCGGCACGACGGGCAACTGGCTCACCGTCCAGCTCGCCGCGCTGTGGGGCGCGGGATCGATGATGCCGCTGGCCGCGCCGGGCTTCGTGGCGGAGCCCTGGCAGGAGCAGGTGGTCACCGCGGGCCTCCTCGCGGTCTCGGTGACCATGCTCGCGGGCGGCGTGCTGCTGGCGGCGGGGCTGCTGCGCCCACAGCGCTCGCAATAGCGCCACCAGCCCCGGAGTGACGGCGAGGACGAGGACGCCGGGCACGATCGCGGTCCCGAGGGTCGCTGGAGCGCCTCCCCCGGCCTGTCCTGCCGGTTCCGACGCCGCGCCCCCGCCCCGCTTCCGGGGAGGGATTTTCCGGTTTTCCTTGCCTGTCCGGACATTCCCGGCTCTGCTGCGGACCTGTCCGGACATGCGCGGCGCGACAGACCGCCGGCCGGACACGCCTTTGGAACGGGGAGGAAATCCGTGGTCGCAACGACACCGGCCGAAGAGGCCGAGGAGAACCGCACGCTGTCCGCACCGCACCGGCGCTACGCGCTGAGCGTCCTGCTGGTCATCTACATCTTCAATTTCCTCGACCGGCAGGTGGTCAACATCGTCGCCGAGCCGATCAAGATCGATCTAGGACTGTCCGATTCCCAGCTCGGCATGCTGACCGGGCTCGCCTTCGCGCTGTTCTACACGGTGATGGGCCTTCCCATCGCGCGCCTGGCCGAGCGGCAGAACCGCGTGAAGATCATCTCCGCCGCGGTAGCGGTCTGGAGCGCCTTCACGGTGGCGTGCGGACTGGCGGCGAACTTCATCCAGCTGCTCCTGGCGCGCGTCGGGGTCGGTGTCGGGGAAGCCGGCTGCACGCCGCCTGCCCACTCCCTGATCTCCGACTACGTGCCGCGCGAGAAGCGCGCCGGCGCGCTCGCCTTCTATTCCCTCGGCATTCCGCTCGGCTCGCTCGCGGGGATGGCGCTCGGCGGGCTGGTCGCCGACGCCTGGGGCTGGCGGGCGGCCTTCTTCATCGCCGGGGCGCCGGGCGTGATCCTGGCGATCCTGGCCTGGCTGACCCTTCCCGAGGTCCGCAAGCCGGCCGAGCGCGGCGCGGTGCATACCGGCCCGAGCCTCGGCGACGCGGTCGCCGAGCTGCGCTCGAAATCCGCCTTCTGGTGGATCGCGGTCGGCACCTCGATCAAGGCGATGATCGCCTACGGCCACATCGCCTTCTACGGCTCCTTCTACCTCAGGAACCATGGCGAGGGCCTGGCCGGGATCTCCAGCGCCCTGACCGAGGCGACCGGCATAGCGCTCGGACCGATCGGCTTCATCGGACTCGTGCTCGGGCTGCTCATCGGCGTGTTCGGCGCGATCGGCGCGTTTCTCGGCGGGATGCTCAGCGACCGCTACGCGATGCGCGACGCGCGCGCCTACGTCTTCATCCCGGCGCTCGCCGCAGGGCTGTCCCTGCCCCCCTTCATCTGGGCGATGCTGACCGGCTCGACCGTGCTGTCCCTGACCCTCCTCGCCATCCCCGTCCTGCTGAGTTCGGTCTGGTACGGCCCCGTCTATGCGGCGGTGCAGAGCCTCGTCCAGCCGCGCACGCGGGCGACGGCCTCGGCCGTGCTGCTCTTCGTGGTCAACCTGGTCGGTCTCGGCATCGGGCCGCTCTTCGTCGGCATCGTCAGCGACAGCTTCGCCGCCGCGATGGGCCCGGCCGAAGGCCTGCGCTGGTCGCTGATCGTGATCTCGCTGGCCGGCGTGATCGGCCTGGCCACCTTCCTCATGGCCTCGCGCCGGCTGCGCGAGCAGATCGTCAGCTAGGCAAGATGACAGAACGGTAATTGGCGCACCCGCCTGCCGGCACTAAGGTGCCCGCCAATGAATCCATTTAATCGGGGAAAATCATGAGCTTCACGAGCCTTCTTCTGGTCACCACGGCGGCCGCCGCCCTTGCCGGACCCGGCCACAACCATGGCGGCATCCCCGGCGCGACCTCGAGCCTGCAGGACGCCCCGGTCTCCGAACCGGCCGCGGCGGATACCGACGAAAGCTGGGACGTCAACGACCCGCCGATGGAGCGCCGGGAGATCGCCATCAACGTGACCGAGGGCACGTGGATGAGCCTCGATGTCAGCCCGGACGGGCGCATCATCGCCTTCGACCTGCTCGGCGACATCTACACGATGCCGATCACCGGCGGCGTGGCGACGCCGATCGCATCGGGCATGGCCTGGGAGATCCAGCCGCGCTTCTCCCCCGACGGCAGCCGGATCGCCTTCACCAGCGACCGCGCGGGCGGGGACAATATCTGGGTGATGGACGCCGACGGCAGCGACGCGCGCCAGATCTCGCAGGAGAGCTTCCGCCTGCTGAACTCCCCGGCCTGGCACCCGAACGGGCAGTACATCGCGGCGCGCAAGCACTTCACCACCTCGCGCTCGGCCGGCACCGGAGAGATCTGGCTCTACCATGTCGATGGCGGCAACGGGGTCCAGCTCGTCGAGCGCCCGAGCGAGGCCTTCCAGAAGGAACAGGGCGAGCCGGCCTTCTCCCCGGACGGGCGCTATGTCTACTTCACCCGCGCGGTGAGCCCGGGCAACACCTTCGCCTATGCCGAGGATTCCAACAGGGACGCCTTCAACATCCGGCGCTACGACATGGAGACCGGCGAGGTCGACACCGTGGTCTCCGGCCCCGGCGGCGCGGTGCGCCCGGAGCCCTCGCCTGACGGCAATTACCTCGCCTTCGTGCGCCGCGAGCGTACGCAGTCCATGCTCTACCTGAAGAACCTGCGCTCGGGCGAGGTGCGCCGGATCCATGCCGATCTCGACCAGGACAACCAGGAGACCTGGGGCGTGAACGGCATGTATCCCACGATGGACTGGACCCCGGATTCCCGCTCGATCGTGTTCTGGGCCGGCGGCCGGATCAACCGCATCGACATCGAGACCGAAGAGGTCACGGTCATTCCCTTCGAGGTGAACGACACGCGCGAGATCGTCGACCCGATCCGCCCGCAGATCGAGGTCGCGCCGGACACGGTCGAGACCCGCATGACGCGCTTTGCCCGCGTCTCGCCCGAGGGCGACCGGGTGGTGTTCGAGAGCCTCGGCCGGCTCTGGATCAAGGACCTGCCGGACGGCGAGGCCCGCCCGCTCACCCGCGAGGGCGACGAGCGCCGCGAGCTCTTCCCCGACTGGTCTGCGGACGGGCGCACCATCGTGTTCGTGACCTGGGACGACCAGGATCTCGGTTCGATCCGCACCATCCGCGCCAATGGCCGCGGCGAGCGCGTCATCAGCCCCGAACCCGGCGTCTATCGCCGTCCGCGCTTCTCGCCCGACGGCGAGACCATCGTGTTCGAGAAGGACAGCGGCGGCTTCCTGACCGCGCCGGAATGGGGCGAGACGACGGGCATCTTCACGCTTGCCGCCGATGGCGGCGCGATGCACGAGGTCGCCGACAGCGGCTCGGCCCCGCATTTCAGCCCGGACGGGCAGCGCATCTTCCTCACCCGCTCCGGCGAGAGCCGCCAGCTCGTCAGCGTCAATCTTGACGGCCTCGACGAGCGCGTGCACGCCAGCGCCGACCTGGTGGGCGAATACCAGGTCTCCCCGACAGGCACGCACGTCGCCTTCCGGGAGAACTACGACACCTATGTCATGCCGCTCCTGCCGGGGCCGCAGGGCCTCGCGGCCGGGCGCGGCGGCTCGGCGGTGCCGGTCGCGGAAGCCTCCGGCAACGGCTCGAGCTACATGCACTGGAGCGAGAACGGTGAGACCATCAACTGGTCGGTCGGTCCCGTGCTCTACTCGGCAAGCCTCGACGCCCTCTTCCCCGCGCCGGGCAGCGAGGAGGAATTCACCCCGCCCAAGGATGGCATCTCGCTGTCCATCACCGCGCCGGCCGCGCGTCCCGACGGCGTCGTCGCGCTCGTCGGCGCGCGCCTGATCACGATGGCCGGCGAGGATGGCGGCGTGATCGAGGACGGCGTCGTCGTCATCGAGGACAACCGCATCGCAGCGGTCGGTCCGCGCGGCGAGGTGGCGATTCCCGCCGGCGCCAACGAGATCGACGTGACCGGACACACCATCACGCCGGGCTTCATCGATGCCCACGCCCACGGGCCGCAGGGCAATGACGAGATCATCCCGGAGCAGAACTGGTCGGCCATGGCCCATCTCGCGCTCGGCGTGACGACGATCCACGACCCGTCGAGCCAGGCGAGCCACATCTTCACCGCGGCCGAGTACCAGCGTGCCGGCCGGCTGCTGGCCCCGCGCACCTTCTCCACCGGCGAGATCATCTACGGCGCCCGCGCCCCGGGCTTCTACGCCCAGATCGACAGCCTGGACGACGCGCGCGAGCACGTCTTCCGCCTGGCGAGCCAGGGCGCCCACTCGGTGAAGAACTATAACCAGCCGCGCCGCGACCAGCGCCAGCAGGTCGTCGCCGCCTCCCAGGAGGCCGGCATCATGAGCGTCGCCGAGGGCGGGTCGAACTACCACATGGACATGGCGCTCGTGGCCGACGGCAACACGACGCTGGAGCACAACCTGCCTCCGTCCATGCTCTACGAGGATGTGCTGTCCATGTACGAGCAGTCCGACGTCGGCTACACGCCGACGCTCGCGGTGACCTATGGCGGCCTGGCCGGCGATCCCTACTGGCGCATGGAGATGGATGTCTGGCGCCATCCGATCCTGGCGGCCCACGTTCCGCCGCGCTTGCTGGAAGCGAGCTCGGTGCGGCGTACCAAGGCCCCGGAGGAGGACTTCGTGGACGACGATGCGGCCAACACCGCGCGCCTGCTGATGGAGCGCGGCGTGCCGGTCGCCATCGGCGCGCACGGCCAGCAGCAGGGCCTCGCCGCCCACTGGGAGATGTGGTCCTTCGCCCGCGGCGGCATGACGCCGGTGCAGGTGCTCGCGACCGCCACCCGCATGGCGGCCGAGAGCCTCGGCATGGACCGCGATATCGGCACGATCGAGGCGGGCAAGCTCGCCGACCTCGTCGTCATGCGCGAGAACCCTCTGGAGGACATCCGCAATACCGACCAGATCGAGTACGTGATGCTGGACGGCCGGCTCTACGACGCGGACACGCTGAACGAGGTGGAGACCGGCGATTTCCGCCGCCAGCCCTATTTCTGGGAAGACTAGGGCAAGGCCCGCACGCTGAAGGAAGGGCCGCGGTTGCCGCCGCGGCCCTTTTTCATCACCCCTCCTCCCGCCTGACCGTCAGCGGCTCGTCGAAGGTGAGCGTGCGGTAGGGGAACGGGATCTCGATGCCGGCCTCGTCGAGCGCGGCCTTGATGGCGAGCACCATGGCCGAGCGCGTCTCATGCAGTCTGCGCGGGTCGGAATCGGCCCACCAGCGCACCGTATAGTCGATGGAGGAGGCACCAAACTCGCGGGCGAACACGTCGACGCCCTTTTCCTGCACGATCCCCTCGACGCCCTCGGCGGCCGACCTGATCACCTCGAGTGCGGCGGTGGCATCCTCGCCGTAGGCCACCCCCACGACGATGTCGTAGCGCCGGATGTCCCGGTCGGTATCGATCTCGACCGGATTCTTGAACAGCATCGAGTTCGGCACGATGACGAGCTCGTTCGAGCGCTTGCGGATATAGGTGTCGCGGATGGTGACTTCCTCCACCTCCCCGCGCACGTCCTCGACCTCGATGACGTCGCCCTTCTCCATCGGCTCGCGCGCCAGGATCATGATGCCGGCGAGGAAGTTCTCGAACGTGTCGCGGAAGGCGAGGCCCACCGCGATGCCGCCTATGCCGAGCGCCCCGATCGCCTGGGCCGGCGTGACGGAAGGAAACAGGATCATCGAGGCGATGAGGATGCCGAGGATCCAGATCACGATGCCGGTCAGGGTCTGAAACAGGTCGGCGAGCGTGCGGCGCATGTGCGCGCGCAGCGCCATCTTCTTCACCGCGCCGCTGAACGCCGCGGCAAGCACCCAGGTCAGCACCAGGACGATGAGCGAGAGGACGAGCTGGGGCAGGGTCTGCACGAAGCCGACCCACATCGCCTGGAGCTGGTCGAACAGCGGCTGGAAGAAGCGCAGCGTCACGTCCGTGGCCGCCTGCGCGGCCTCGCCCGCCTGTTCGGCTGCCTGCCGGGTTGCCTGTCCGCTCAATCCGCGCTCCCGCATCGCTGCACTGGCGGACTAACCCTTCCCGGCGCGCTTGGTTTCAGCCGGGGCGTCGCGAGGGTTCCCAGCGGGCCAGGACCGGGCGGCACCCCGGGGCAGGCCATGGCCGGCATGACCGAGGCGATCGTCGAGCGCCAGATGAAGCATTTCGAGGCGGTCAGCCAGGCCTTCCGCCCGCTTTCCTTCGCGCCCGCGGGACTTCGCGCCCGCCGCGAGGGAACAGCGCCCGCGGGCGGGCCGTTTCGTGAACACCGGAACTGGCTGGAGGACATTCATGGCCGAAACGCCCGAAACCTATCCCCTGCGCGATATCGACTACGTGACCGAGAAGCTCGGCTGGATGCGCGAGCAGGAGATCTGGCCCAACGGGCTGCGCTATCTGTGGACGGACGCCTTCGGCCTGGTGAACTACGTCTCGCTCTACGAGGAGACCGGCGAGGAGACCTGGCTCAATACCGGCGAGGAGCTGGTCGAGGAGGTCGACCGGGTGCTCGGGCGCGAGCGGGGCTACCGCATCGGCGAGGCGCCGGACCGCGACGGGCAGTATTACCATTACCTCGCCATGTGGCTCTACGCGCTCTACGAGCTGGGCCGCTACCGCAAGGGCTATCGCCAGAAGGGCGTCCAGATCGCCAGGGACATCCACTCCGCCTTCGTCATCCCCGGGCGCGGCGTGATCTGGAAGATGCTGGAGGACCTCTCCGGCCCCTATCCCGGCTACGGGCTCGGCGCGATGGACGCCTATGACGGCTACGTCCCCTACCGCCTGCTCAGCCCCGACATGCTCGCCAAGGAGATCGACGAGATGCGCGATCTCATCGAGATGACCTATCGCGATCTCACCATCACCCAGGATCTCGGCGCGGGCATGATGCTGTGGCTCTCCTCCATCTTCCCGGAGGAGGACTGGGCGAAGACGCAGAGCGCGCGCTGCCTCCAGATCCTCGACGAGATGTGGATCGACAAGGGATGGTTCTGCCGCGAGCCGGGCTACGAGCAGGTCCGCTTTGCCTTCACCAATTACGGCATCTCGCTCGGCCTCCAGGCGCAGGGCAAGTGGCCGCAACGCGTGGCGAAGCTGAACGCCTATTTCGAGAGCTATCGCTCCGGCGACGAGTACGATACCGACGCCATCACCCACGTGATGGCCTGCACCTCGCGCTTGCCCAACGCCTTTCTCGCCCACCGGCCGCAGGGCCGGCTGGAAGCGGGCTGAGGCGCGCGATGACCGAATATCTTCTCTACTACTGGCCCGGCATTCCCGGGCGCGGCGAATATGTCCGCCTCGTGCTCGCCGAGGGCGGGGCGGACTGGATCGATGTCGAGCGGGAGGGCGCGCCGGACGGCGAACCGGCCTTGTCCGACATCCTGTCGGACACGTCCCGCCATCACCTGCCCTTCGCGCCGCCCTTCCTGAAGCACGGCGAGGTCGTGCTCGCCCAGACCGCGCTCATCTGCGACTATCTCGGCGGGCGGCTCTCGCTCGCCCCGGAGGGCAAGAAGGACCGCCGCTTCGCCCTGCAGCTGGCGCTGACCATCGCCGATCTCGTGGCCGAGGCGCACGACATCCACCACCCGGTGGCCGCCGCCCTCTACTACGAGGACCAGAAGCAGGCAGCCGCGCGCGCTGCCGAGACTTTCCGCGACACGCGAATCCCCAAGTTCCTCGGCTATTTCGAACAGGTCCTGAAAGCCAACCCCGACAGCCAGGACTGGCTCGTCGGCGAGACGCGCAGCCATGCCGATCTCGCCCTGGCCCACACCGTCGACGGGCTGACATACGCTCTGCCGAACGCGATGGAGGCGGCGCTGGAGGATCATCGCCGGGTGCGCGATCTCTCCCGGCGCGTCCGCGCGCTCCCGGCCATCGCCGAATATCTCGACAGCGACCGGCGCCAGGCCTTCAGCGAGCACGGCATCTTCCGTCATTACCCGGAGCTCGACGCGTGAAGATCACCTTCCTGGGCACGCGCGGCTATATCGAGGCGAGGAACGACCGTCACCGCCGGCACACCGCGACGCTGGTGGAATACCGCGGCGCGAAGCTGATGATCGATTGCGGGCTCGACTGGGAAGAGGAGGTGTTCGAGATAGACCCCGACCTCATCGCGATCACCCACGCCCATCCCGACCACGCCTTCGGGCTGAAGGACACCGCCCCCTGCCCCGTTCACGCGACGCAGACGAGCTGGGACAAGCTCGGCGCGGAGGGCCTGGCACGCTTTCCCGACGCCATGAAGCACGTTGTGAAGGACCGCGAGCCGAAGACGGTCCGGGACATCACCTTCGAGCCCTTCGAGGTGATCCACTCGCTGCGCGCGCCGGCCGTGGGCTACCGGATCAGCGCCGGCCGGGCGGCGATCTTCTACGTGCCCGACGTGGTGAACATCAAGGAGCGCGAGGCCGCGCTGAAGGGCGTGGACGCCTATATCGGCGACGGAGCGACGCTCGACAGTCCGATGGTGCGGCGCAAGGACTGCCAGCTCTTCGGCCACACCACGATCCGCGCCCAGCTCGGCTGGTGCGGGCAGAACGGCGTGGATCTCGCCGTCTTCACCCATTGCGGCAGCCAGATCGTCGAGGGCGACGAGCGCACGCTGAAGCCGAAGCTGAAGGAATATGCCCAGGAGCGCGGCGTCTCCGACCCGCGCATCGCCCACGACGGCGACGAGCTGGTTCTCTAGAGCGCCAGGTTGGCGTGCAGCATGGCGTAGTATTCGCGGATCTTGCGCACGTACTGGACCGGCTCGTGGCCGCGGCAATAGCCGTGGCGGGCATTGCGGTAGTATTCCGGCTGGGACAGCAGCGGGAAGACCTCCGCGACATCGTCCCAGCTGTTCTTGTCGAGCCCGCGCCGCTCGGCGAGCGCGCGCGCATCGTAGACATGGCCCATGCCCACATTGTAGGCGGCGAGCGCGAACCAGAGCCGGTCCTCGCCCTGGACCGCGTCGGGCACGCGCTCGTAGAGATCGGCGAGATAGATCGCCCCGCCCGCCACGCTCTGGCGCGGATCGAGCCGGTTCTCCACCCCGACGCGCTCGGCCGTCGACAGGGTCAGCATCATCAGCCCGCGCACGCCCGTGGGGCTGCGGGCATCGGGGTCCCAGTGGGATTCCTGGTAGGCCTGCGCGGCGAGCAGGGTCCAGGAGAAGGGCGTATCGGCCGCGGCCAGCTCGAAATAGGGCCGGAAGCGCGGCAGGCGCTCGTCGAGGCGCTCGATGAAGGCCACGACGTCGACATAGTCGAATTCCTCGAAATGGCCGTACCAGCGCTCGTCGAGCGCCTGCAGGAAGCCGTTGCGGTGGCTCTGCGCGAACCAGGCGTCCAGCGCCTCGTGAAGCCCCTCCACGCCCGGCGCGACCGCCCATGCGAGCGGCTGGTCCTCGGTGAGGTTCATCGGCGCGACGAGTTCGGGATGCACACGGCGCGCATAGGCCACGAGATTGGAATCGGCCACCGTGCAGTCGAGATTGCCGCGGTCGACCGCGGCAAGCAGCGGCATGGCCGATCCGGCCTGGCGCTCCGTCCAGCCGATCCGGGTGTTGTCCGCGGCGAGCTCCTCCATCGTCTCGGCATAGCTCGACCCGGCCACGACCGCGATGCGGAAGCCTGACAGCTCCTCGGCGCGCGTCGGCTCGTCCTGGTCGTCGTGGCAGACAAGCTGCTGGCGCACGTTCTTGTAGGCCGGGCCGAATTCCAGACGTTCGCGCCGCGCCTCGGTCACGGTGAGCCCGGCGGCCGCGATGTGGCCTTCGCGCTCGTTGATCGCCTCGAACAGGGCCTCGATGTCGCGCTTGACGACGAAGCGGACCGACAGGCCGTGATCGCGCGCGAAGGTCTCGGCAAGCTCGACCTCGTAGCCGGTGATCTCCCCGTTCATCCGGAAATAGGTGGTGGGCCCTTCCAGCGTCAGGACGACCAGCTCGCCGCCCGTTTCCGTGAGTTCGGCAAAGTCCGCCGGCACGCCGCGCCCCGGCGCGGGTCCGGCGCCGTTACCGCCGCAGGCGGCCAGAACGAGCGCGAGGAGGGCGCAGAGAAGCGAGGCGGCGAGCGCCTGATAAGGGCGGGTCATGGTCAGGATAATAGCCATGATCGGCTAATTGTTTCAAATCTTGTCCAATCCGGGGCTTATTCGGGTTCATTCACGGGCCGGTTGAGAGACCAGTCGTATTCGTGGCCGGTGATTTGGGGATTGGCCCGTATCTCTTCGTTGAGCCCGGGCTCGGCAAAGCGCAGCAGATGCTCGATCACGCCGGCCTCGCTGCCGCCGAAATCCTCGCGGTACCAGCGATAGATCCTCGACACGACGAGCCCGTCCCCTGTGACGCTCACCCCGCGCGGGTGATTGACGTATTCGCGCGCCGCGGCCTCGAGATCGGCCTGCAGCGTCTCCGCCCGCCAGGGCTCCGGCTGCAGGTTCGGGCAACCGATCGAGGCGCAGTTGACGGCATAGTGGACCAGCGCGGCCTCGTACTCCTCGCGCAAGATGGCGTGCTCGATATCGTCCAGGGACAGCGCCTCACCGTCCACGGTGACGAGTTCCATCCCCCACGGCCCGATGGCGAAGGGGTGCGGCCTGATCTGGCGGATCGAGCGCTCGGGCGCCTCGTCCACGATCAGGCGCACCGTGGCGGCATTGTAGAGATTGGCCCAGAAGGCATAGCGCGCGTCGGGCGCGAGGCTGTCCGGGTCGGTGGCTTCCAGGGCGGCGATGTAGGACTCGAGCGTCTGGCGGTCTGCCGGTGTCTCGCGCAGCTTCGCGTAGTCGAACCGGTTCACCCCGTCGGGGCCTCGCGACAGGTAAGCGTCGAGAATCTCGCCCCAAGGCGCGTGGAGATCGTCCTGCGCGAAGGCGGGCGAAGACAGGGCCGCCAGGGCCGATGCGAGAATGAGGCGGAAGATCATGGCGAGCTCCGGATATCAGGCTGGACACGGTCCACCCGATAACGCTCGCGCGCCAGACACGTTCGCGCGAGGCGTTACCGGCGCTGTTCGCGGAAGAAGTTCCAGATCTCCGTGCTGGCGTCGATCTGATTGCTGGTTGGCCCGAGTATGCGTGCCGCACGCCGTCCGGCGCGCTCGGATCCCGGCCAGCCGTGGCCGCCGCCTTCCACGACCAGCAAGTGGGTCGCCGCAGCGCAACGGGAGTAGCTCTCCCGGCGTACCCGGGTGCCATCGCGCCCGGCCCGGGGCCGGTCATGCTCGACCGCGGGTTCCGGTGCGCAGCGATTGGCCTCCGCCCAGAGCGCGATCGTCTGCTGCGCCGAGATCACCTCGCCCGAGGCGCGCCCGAACGGAGCCACGGTGCCGCCCTCGTAAGGCATCCAGGGATCGGCCTCCCCGACGATCATGAGAACCGGAAGCGGCGCACCCGGTGCGCACCCGGCAGCGATCGGTTCCGGCATCATGCCGATGACCGGTGCGATGGCCGCGAGCTTCGCGGCGAGTTCGCACCCTGCCCGGTGCGTCATCATCGCCCCGTTCGAGGCTCCGGTCAGGTAGATGCGCGACGCATCGGCTCCCTCCCGGCTCACCAGATGATCGATCAGCGCGGAGAGAAAGCCGATGTCGTCAGCCGACAGGTCGCCACCGCGCCCGAAGGTCTCGCCGCGGCCGTCGTTCCACTGCGCGTCGATCCCGTTGGGATAGACCACCAGAGCGGGTTCGCCGAGATCCATCGTGTGAAAGGACTGCACCTGGGCGGCACTCTCCGAATCGCCCGGCCCGCCGCCATGCAGGCCGATGATCACCGGATAGCCGGCGCGCGGCGGTTCGCCCGCCGGGCGCGCGATCAGAAAGCTGCGCTCGCGCCCATCCACGTGCAGCGTGGCGAGGGGAAGCCCGGATGCAGGCGTCTCGAGCCGCGCCGGGCGCTCCCGCTCCGGCCGCTCGCGGCGGCGCTCCTGTCCGGTCTCCGAGAGCGCGGCAGCGCCGGTCAGTGCGGCAAGTCCACAAGCCATTAGCGTCTTGAACAACATTGTCGATACCTCCGATCCCGGCAGTCCCTGACCTCTTGTGCCATCCTACGCGCGGCGTGCGGGGACTCCGTCGCCACGCTGATTTTTGTCGGTCTCATGGCGTTCGACTCATCTAGAAAGCTTCATGATGGATCAGATCGAGCCCTTCACCCTGGCCCTGCCCGAGGGAGACATGGCCGGCTATCGCTGGTCGCGTCCCGGCGCGCCGCGCATCCTTTTCGCGCACGCCAACGGCTTCAACGCGCGCACCTACCGGCAGATGCTGGAGCCGGTCGCGCAGCGCTTCGAGGTGGTGGCGCTCGACCTGCGCGGTCACGGGCGCTCGCGCCTGCCCGTCGATCCCTCCGAGACGGCGGCCTGGGAGGTTCACGCCCGCGATCTCGCCCGCGCGATCGAGGCCCTGGGCGACCGGGCGCTGATCCTCGCCGGCCACTCGATGGGCGGCTCGGCGCTCGTGCTCGCAGGCACGCTGACGAACGTCCGCCCGCTCGGCTACGTGCTGATCGAGCCGGCCATCCTGCCCGACCTGCTGCGCTTCGCGACGAACACGCCGCTTGCCGGCCTGGTCTCGCGCCACACCCCGATCGTGAGGAATGCGAAGAACCGGTTCGACGGCTGGGACACGGTGGAAGCCGTGTTCGAACGCTACCGGGCCAAGGCGATGTTCTCCCGCTGGGCGGACGGGGTGCTGGAGGACTATCTCGCCGACGGGCTCGTGAAGGGCGCGGACGGGCGCTGGCACCTCGCCTGCCCGCCCGCCTGGGAGGCGGCGAACTTCGCGACGCAGCGCCACCGCATCATGCGCGCCGTGCGCAGCATCGCGGAACCGATCGCCCTGCTGAAGGCCGGCCGGGGTTCGACCGTCTATCCGGTCGCGGCGCTGGAGCGGGCCGGCGTGCAGATCGACCGGGCCGAGCAGCACGGCCATCTCCTCGCCATGGACGATCCCGGCTTCACCGCCGGATGGCTGATCGCGCAGGCAACGCGCCTCGCCGGTCGGCGCGGGACTTGATCGGCGGGCCGATCCGGGCTCGCCTTGTCCGGACCTTCGAAGCGGGAGAATGCCCATGTCCGTACATTACGAGCTCGACGCGCCCGTCGCCGTCATCACCATCGACCGCCCGGGCGCGCGCAACGCCGTCGACGGGCCGACGGCGCGCACGCTCGCCGAGGCCTTCCGCCGCTTCGAGACGGACGAGGCGGCCCGGGTCGCGGTGCTGACCGGAGCGAACGGGACATTCTGCGCCGGAGCGGACCTGAAGGCGCTCGGCGGACCGGACATGAACAGCGTGGAGGAGGCCGGCGACGGGCCGATGGGCCCGACCCGCATGGCGCTGTCCAAGCCCGTCATCGCCGCGGTGGAAGGCTTCGCCGTCGCCGGCGGGCTGGAACTCGCGCTGTGGTGCGATCTTCGCGTCGCGGCGGAATCGGCCGTGTTCGGCGTCTTCTGCCGCCGCTTCGGCGTGCCTCTCGTGGATGGCGGCACGGTGCGCCTGCCGCGCCTGATCGGCCAGTCGCGCGCGCTCGACATGATCCTCACCGGGCGGCCGGTGGACGCGCAGGAGGCGTTCCGCATCGGGCTCGCCAACCGGACCTGCGCGGACGGGCAGGCGCTCGAGACCGCGAAGGCGCTGGCGCGCGACATCGCCGCCTTCCCGCAGACCTGCATGAGAAATGACCGGACAAGCGTCCTCGAGCAGTGGTCCCTGCCCGAACGCGACGCCCTCGCGAACGAGACCCGGCGCGGCCTCGACACGCTGAAGAGCGGGGAGACGCTGGAGGGCGCCAGGCGCTTTTCCGGGGGAGAAGGCCGGCACGGCCGGTTCTAGACACGCGAAGGCCCGGCCGCCGGAACGGCCGGGCCGCGCGCGCGGAGCTGTCCCCTCCTACTCCTCGTAATCGCCGAACGGGCGATCGATGAGACCGGACAGGAAGATGGCGTTCAGCAGCAGCTTCTCGCTGCCCGGATAGGTGCCGCGGAACACAGGATTGTCGGCGAACAGTATCACCGCACCCGCACCGTGGCGCTGGGCGACGACGGCCGGGGTGCCGGCGATCTCGTCGAGACGGCGCTGCGAGGCATAGCCCGACAGGAGCGGTTCCTCGGTGTACTCGGCCACCACCGCGTAAGGATCACCCTCGGGACGCACCAGCGTCGCGGTGGTGTTGCGGTTGACGGCAAGCGAGCGGTCCAGCAATCCGAAGCCGAGCGGGTGGGTGATGTCCAGATCGGTCTCGAACAGCGCCCCTCCAATGACGTGCTCGGCATCGCGTACGTCCAGCTCGGCGAAGTCGTAGCGGACATAGCGGGTCTGGTCGGCGACGTCCTCACCCTCGCCCTCGTCCTCATCGCCGGCCGCTTCCAGTCCGAGGAAGGCCTCCTGGGCCCAGTACGCGCCCTGCCGGCTGGCGATCAGCGTGCCGCCCTCTTCGCGGATCCACTGGTTGACGCGGGTTGTGGCCTCCTCGGACAGGCCCGCATTGCCGCCCACGAGGATCAGGTGCGTGTAGCGCGACCAGTCGAGACCGCCGAGATTGTCCTTACGGCGCAGCGTCACCGGAACGCGCATGCGGTAGTCCAGCGTCCACCAGACCTCGCCGGCGTCGTAGCGGGCGAGCCCGTCGTCGTAGAGCAGCAGGATTTCCGGCCGCTCTACGGTGGAGAACACGTTCCAGGCGCCGAGATCGCGGCCGGGCGTGGGGGTGAAGCCCGAGGTCACGGCATGCACGTGCACTCCGTCCTCGTTCGCGATCGTGCGCATGAGATCGTGGATGCGCGCCGGCCCCTCGTCCTGGCGCGCCAGCGGAACGAACACCGCCCCGCGCTCGAAATCGGCCTCGCCCTCCGTGGTCTCCACCGTGAAGGGCTCGCGGCTGACGCGGGCGAACAGGCCGGCGTCGAGCACCCGGTAGAGCGCGCGCGGCGCATAGCTGTCGGTCCAGGAGAAGACATAGCCGTAGGGGGCGCGCGGCGGCACCGGAGGCGCCGCGAGCGTGCCCATCGCGGCTTCGCCCAGCAGGCGGTCGTTGAACTGTCCGCCGGTCAGCGCGGCATAGTCGAGATCGTAGGCGAGCGGCAGCGTCCAGCCGGAGACGTCGTAGAAGATGTTCTCCTCGAACTCGGTGACCCGGTCGAACACGCCGCGGATCATGCGGTACTGGTCCTGGTTCATCGGCACGACGAAGGCCTCGCCGGCCGCGAACTCGGTCCCGTCCACCGTCACGTCGCGGGCAAGCTCGAACACGTCGACATCGTGCTGGCGCAGCAGCTCGACGAAACGCGCGCTGCGCGCCGCGTCGCCGCGGGCGGTGAACACGTAGGCGCGGGTACGGTCCTGGCGCGCCAGGCGCGGCGCCTCGGCGAAGAACTCGCGCTGGTAGGCGGTGATTTCCTCGCGCTGGGCCAGCGCGCCCTGCACCGTGGTGAGCGAGGTGCGGAACTGGGTGCGCACATTGTCGGCGTGGGTCACGAGACCGTGCTCGGATTCGATTTCACCTCCGCGCGCCGCGCCGATCTCGAACAGGATGCCCAGAGAGCCGTTGACCTGGGGATAGGTCGAGCCCTTGCCGATGTAGAAATTGTCGAAATTCTCCTCGGCCGTGTAGAGCCGCGCCTCGGTGTCGAGCCAGCCGGCATGATGCCCGGCGATGCCGAGCGTCAGATCGCGCGCACGCTCCGGGATCAGCGGGTTGCGCCGGGCCGGTTCGCCGGGATGGAAGTAGAACGGGCTGTCGGTGCCCATCTCGTGATAGTCCGCCGAGACCATGGGCTTCCACTCGTGCCACTTGGCGATCCAGGCCTGCGCCTCGGGCTGGGTTAGGAGGAGCCACTGGCGATTGAGGTCGAACCAGTAGTGATTGGTGCGCGCCTCGGTCCACAGATCGTGGGCGGCATGAGCCGGGTCGGTGACGTCGGCATAGGTCCAGAAGGTGTTGTTGTGGTCGATCCGGCGGGTGTGACCGTCCGGATTGAAGATGGCGGTGACCAGGATCACGGCCTCGGAGAGCTGCGCCTCGACCTCCTGCCCCTGCGCGGCGGCATAGTGGTAGAGCAGCGGGATCGCCGCATCCATGCCGGAGCTTTCCGCGCCGTGGACGCCGTAATTGAGCCAGATCGGCATCGGCGCGGCGTCGGCCGGAGCCTCGCCCAGGCGACGCTGGAGATGGGCCTCGCGGATCTCGCCGATCCTTGCGTGGTTCTCCGGGCTCGTCACGGTGAAGAACAGGATGGGGCGGCGCTCGTGGGAATAGCCGATCGTCTCCACCTCGATGCGGTCGGAGACCTCGGCGAGACGGGTGAGGTAGGCCACCATCTGGTCGTGGCGCACCGGGCGCTCGCCGATGCCGAACCCGAACACCTCCTCCGGCGTCGGCACGGCGCTGTCGTAGCGGGTGTTCTCCACCTGGAAGAAGCCGATCGGCTCGGCGCTGGCGGCGCCTGTGACGGCAAGCAGGCTACAGGCGGCCAGGATGGCGCGCGGCAGTCGAAGCATGAGCTCTCCCCATTTCGTCTTTTTTTGCAGGCATTGATTTCGAGCCGGACCATAACGATCTGATCGTGCGAGCGCCAGCTAGCCATGCCGCGCCCGCGCCTGTATGAGAGCGCGCAAATATACTCCCCCGCCAAGGAAGAGCCTTCATGACCAGCCCGGTCGCAAACCTGCGTAACATCGCCATCGTCGCCCACGTCGACCACGGCAAGACCACCCTCGTCGACAAGCTCCTGAAGCAGTCCGGCACGCTCGGCGAACGCGGCGAGGAGGTCGAACGGGTCATGGATTCCAACGTGCTCGAGCGCGAGCGCGGCATCACCATCCTGGCCAAGAACACCGCCGTGAAATGGCGCGACTACCGCATCAACATCGTGGACACGCCCGGCCACGCCGATTTCGGCGGCGAGGTGGAGCGCGTGCTGTCCATGGTCGATTCGGTGCTGCTCCTGGTGGACGCGGTGGACGGCCCGATGCCGCAGACCACCTTCGTGACCAAGAAGGCGCTGGCCCTGGGGCTGAAGCCCATCGTGGTGATCAACAAGGTCGACCGTCCCGGCGCGCGTCCCGACTGGGTCGTGGACCAGACCTTCGACCTGTTCGACCGGCTCGGCGCAAGCGACGAGCAGATGGACTTCCCCGTCGTCTACGCCTCGGCCCTTCAGGGCTGGGCGACGCTGGACATCGACGCTCCGACCGACACGATGGACCCGCTGTTCGAAACGATCGTGGAGAAGGTCTCCGCGCCCGATGTCGATCCGGACGCTCCGCTCCAGCTCCAGGTCAGCGCGCTCGACTATTCGAGCTATACCGGCGTGATCGGGCTCGGTCGCATCCGGCGCGGTACGCTGAACAAGAACCAGCAGGTGGCCGTGGCCGGCGCGGACGGCTCCACGCGCAAGGGCAAGGTCCTGCAGGTGCTGGGCTTCCACGGCCTGCAGCGCGTCGAGCAGGACTCCGCGAGCGCGGGCGACATCGTCATGTTCACCGGTCTGGACCCGCTCAACATCTCCGACACGGTCTGCCATCCCGAGCATGTCGAGGCCCTGCCCGCGCTGGTGGTCGACGAGCCGACCATCTCGATGACCTTCCAGGTCAACGACTCCCCCTTCGCCGGCCGGGAGGGCAAGTTCGTCACCTCGCGCCAGATCAAGGAGCGCCTCGACCGGGAGCTGATCTCCAACGTCGCGCTGCGCGTGCGCCAGCTCGACAACGCCGACAAGTTCAAGGTCTCCGGACGCGGCGAGCTGCACCTGTCCATCCTCATCGAGACGATGCGCCGGGAGGGCTTCGAGCTCGCCGTGGGCCGTCCCGAGGTCATCCTGAAGGAGATCGACGGCGAGGTGCAGGAGCCCTACGAGACCCTGACCATCGATGTCGAGGAAGACCACCAGGGCGCCATCATGGAGCGCATCGGCTCGCGCAGGGGCGAGCTGAAGAACATGATTCCGGACGGCCAGGGCCGGGTACGCCTGGAATACATCATCCCGACGCGGGGCCTGATCGGCTTCCGCTCCGAATTCCTGACCCTCACGCAGGGCTCGGGCCTCATGTTCCACGGCTTCGACCATTACGGGCCGAGGAGCGAGGGCGAGGTCGGGCAGCGCCAGAAGGGCGCGATCATCTCCATGGCCTCGGGCAAGGCGCTCGCCTTCGCCCTGTGGAACATCCAGGAGCGCGGCAAGCTCTTCATCGGACACGGCACCGAGGTCTACGAGGGCATGATCGTCGGCGTGAACTCGCGCGACGAGGACATGATCGTGAACCCGCTCAAGGGCAAGAAGCTGACCAATATCCGGGCCGCCGGCGCGGACGAGAACATCGTCCTGACCCCGCCGGTCCGGGTCACGCTCGAGTTCGCCCTTCAGTTCATCAATGACGACGAGCTCGTCGAGGTCACGCCCCAGTCCATCCGCATCCGCAAGAAGCTCCTGCTGGAGCACGAGCGCAAGAAGGCGAGCCGGGCGGCTTAGGACGCCTTCTTCGCGTCATTCCGGCAACCGGAATGACGGGGGATCGGAAGGGGTATCATTCGCGCACCCGCACCGCGCTGCGCTCCAGGGTGAAGGCGGTCATCACCAGGTCGTCGCCCTTGACGTAGTTGTACCCGGTGAGCGTGCCGAGCGCCCGCAGCTCGCCGCCGGCCGCCTCGACGACCGCCTGGAAGGCCTCGGCCTGCGTGACGTCGACGAAGGCCATGCCGCATTCGGGATGGGCGAGCACGAACGCGCCTGCTTCGGCCCCGTCCTCGGCGCGCAGGGCGGCGGTGCCGACATTGAAGGCGATGGAGGGCTCGCGATAGCCGGCCACGGCGATCGCGATGTCCTCGCAACCGGCGAGCTGGGCCGCAAACCGGCCCATGTCGCGCGAGATCCACATCGGCGTCACGGCGGGAATGGCGAAGGCGAAGGCGGCCGCATAGGTCGCCGCGGCGGCGACCGCGACGGCGATGAGCCGGTCGAGGCCCGGCCGCAGCACCAGCGCGATGACCGCGAGCGCGGCGACGATCCCCATCGCGAGCGTGGCATAGGCGGCAAGGCCCGGTTCGAGTTCGAAGAAGAGCCGCGCCGCCAGCGGCACGCCGGCCACGACCAGTCCGGCCAGGACGCCGAACGCGGCAAGCGTCCCGTAGAACGCCTTCGAACGCCAGCCGGCGAGCAGCTCCCGCCACCGGTCGAGGCCGAGCGCGACCAGGATCGCGATCGCGGGCAAGGCCGGCAGGGTGTAGTGCGGCAGCTTCGTCGCCACGAGCTCGAACACGACATAGGTCGGCAATGCCCAGGCGATCAGGAACTTCACCCGGTCGTCCTCGCGCCCGCGCCACGCCGCCAGGAGCGCAAGCCCCAGCAGCGCGGAGGCCGGCCACAGCACCAGGGGCGACAGCATCAGGTGATAGCCGAGCGGGCCGCCATGGGCCTCGTGGGCCTCGGTCACCTTGCCGAGCAGCGACCAGCCGACCGCCTTCTGCGCGAACGCCCAGTCGGTCTGCAGATTGATGGCGAGGAACCAGGGCAGGAAGATCGCGAGCGCGAGCGCGATGCCCGGCAGGGGCCGCACCTTCAGGAACAGCCCCGGATCGCGCTTCCAGCCGGCATAGACGGCGAGGGTGAGCGCCGTGATCATGAAGAAGATCGGGCCCTTGACGAGCAGGCTCGCCCCGATCGCGGCCCACATCGCCGCCGGCCAGCCCCAGAAGCCGGGCCGCCGGTTCTGATCCTTCAGGAGGATCATCGCGAGCCCGGCCTGGGCGATCATCCCGAAGCCCAGGAGGATCGCGTCGGTCTTCGCGGTACGCGCCTCGAGCGCGAGCAGGAGCGTCGCGGCAAGCGCGATCCCGGCGGCGAAACCGACATAGGGCGAGAACAGGCGCGCGCCGATGAAGGCCGTCAGCGCCACGGCCGCGAGCGAGAGCAGGAAGCCCGGCAGGCGGTGCGCGCCGATCGGCGCATCCGCGCCGCCGAAGGGCACGGCCGCCGCGGCCTGCAGCCAGTAGGTCATCACCGGCTGCTTGTGGCGCGCCTCGTCCTGGAAGCGGATATCGATGAACTCGCCGGTCTCGAGCATCTGGCGGCTCGCCTGGGCATAGCGCGCCTCGTCGCGGTCCACGACGGGAATCGAGAACAGGCCCGGCAGCAGCGCCGCAATGGCGACCAGCATCAGCACGAGCCAGGCGCGCGGCGAGAGCCGGTCCTCGCCCGGGTCGCGGCTCAGCGCGACGAAACCCCTCCTCACCGCGTCTCTCCCGGTTCGCGAAGGCTCGCGCCGAGCACCAGTTCCTTCGAGGGCACATGGGTGCGCCGCATGATCCAGATCACCCCCATCAGGTCGAAGAAGCCCGCTACGGCCCGTCCGATATTGGTGTATTTCGAGCTGCCCCCTGCGCGCGGACGGTTCACCACGGGCACATTGACCGTCTCGTAGCCGAGATGTCCGGACAGGGCCGGAAGATAGCGGTGCAGCGCGTCGAAGAAGGGCAGCGCCAGGAACAGGTCGCGCGGGATGAGCTTGAGCCCGCAGGCGGTGTCCGGACAATCGTCATTGAGAAGCGTGCGCCGCAGCGTGTTGGCGATCCGCGAGGCGATCTTGCGGCTGCCCCCGTCGGTGCGGTTCTTCCGGTTGCCGGCGACCACGCCGATCTCGCCGACCGTGCCGAGATCGACGACCTGCACCATGTCGAGGACGGAGCGCGGATCGTCCTGCCCGTCCCCGTCCATCGTGGCGACCCAGACCGCCTTCGCGGCGAGCACGCCGGTGCGCAGGGCCGCGCTCTTGCCCGAGCGGTTGGGATGGCGGATGACGCGCACGCGGGGGTCGGCCTGGGCAAGCGCGGCAAGCGCGCCAGCGGTGTCGTCCGCGCTGCCGTCGTCGATCACGATGATCTCGAAGCTGTCGAGGCTGCCGGCGAAGACCTCGAGCGCTTCGCGCACCACGGTCTCGATGCTCTCGGCTTCGTTATAGGCAGGGATGACGATCGAGAGGCGGGGCGCGGTCATCGGCAGGACTCTTCACGCAAGGAGGCTGGCGGACCAGCTTGGCACTGAAAACAGCGCCTTCCTAGCGCGAAGCGGCGCACGACGCCACGCCCGCCTCGCAGGCGGTGGGCCCCGGGTTCAGCGCGCGTGAATGCCCGCCATCAGGTCGATGCGCCGGAATACCCGGCCCGGCAGACCGCCGACGGGACGCGGCAGCGCATCGCCCGCGCGCTCCAGACTGCCGGCAAGCGCGCGCACCGCGCCGGCGAACGAGGGTCGGCCGACATAGCCGCGCACCAGCGGGAACTGCCAGCTGCCGAGCTGGGCCTTGAAGTCGTAATCGCCCGGCCCGAGGTGGATCTCCTGGACACCGTCCTCGCTCAGCGCCTGCGCGAGCCGCATCAGAAGGGCAAGGCCCGGGCCGAACTGGGAGAAATCGGGATCGTAGGACGGAAACCAGTAGTGCATCACGCGCGCGCTGCGCATGCCGACATGAACCGCCGCGAGGCGCCCGCCGATCTCCAGGCTGGAGACCAGACCCCGTGTCTCGCCACGTGAGGCCAGCAGCGCGGACATCAGATCGCGCGTCCAGCCTACCGAGAACACGTCGAGATGGCCGGTGCGCCTGTATTGCGCGCTCTTCCACGCCAGCCCGGCCTCCAGCACGTGCGCGCGCCGGTCGTCGACGCGCAGCACCGCGCCGGCCTCTTCGATCTTCCGCTCGCGGGCACGCAGATTGCGGAACGCCTTCGGCTCGAGCGCAGTGCGGCGGGCGAGATAGGCGTCGAACCCCTCCGACAGATCGATCACCCAGGAACCGTCCTCGATGCGGCCGTGGGCGCGAAACGCCCCCTGGTTACCCGGGACCCCGAAGAAGTCGTACACGGCGATGCCGCCCGCTTCCACGAGGCGGGCGAGATCGATGCGCGCGCCAGGCTCCGCGATCAGCCCGTGATGATCGCCGAGCGGGCCGCCGAGCGGGCGGGCATGGCCGAGAAGACCGGTATGCAGGGGCAGGAAGGCGGCGGGACGGCCGGCCTCGCGCGTCACCAGGACGCGCACGTCGTGGCGCACGCCCGCCATCGCGTCGAGGAAGTCGAGGGAAAAATAGGGGCTCGCCAGCAGCGGGTCGGCGGCGCGGAAGGCACACCAGGCCTCCCGCTCGGCCCGGCCGAGTTCCTCTGCGCGGCAAACCGAGACGTCCGGCATGGTTCGCTCCTGTCAGGCGCACCGCGTTGAAACGCAGCGCGCAACCTTCGCGCGGCTTAAGCCCGCTTTCAGGTCTTCGTGTGCAGGATGCGTGCCGGGCCGCAACCGGGTCGCCGAGCGATCGGCCCCGGCCTTGCATGAAGGGCCCTCCAAGATGCGCCGCCATCCGATCCTGGGACACTGCCGCTCCATGCCGCACGCTCGACCCGCCCTTCCCGCTCTCCCGTCCGCCTCGCGGCGCGGCGTCGAGGCGCTCATCAGGGCGATCGCGCAATGAGCCCCGCCCTGTTCACCGAGACCGTCAATGCGGCCGCGAACTCGGCGGGCACGGCGCACCTGTCCGTGCTGGTGCCGTTCTACCGCGACGACGCGGGGGCCCTGCTGTCCGCCTTCGAGCGGGAGGCCGGGGACGGGACGGAGATGGTCCTCTTCGACGACGGGTGCCCGGACGAGCGCCTCAACGCCGAGACCGCCCAAGCGGTCCTGGCCTGTCCCCGGCCGGCCCGACTCGTCACCGCCCGCAGCAATCTCGGCCGTGCCGGCGCACGCAATGCGCTCGCCCGGCGGGCCCGCGGCGCCTGGCTTCTCTATCTCGATGCCGACATGGTGCTCCCCGCCGGCTTCTTCGCGCGCTGGCAGGAGATCGCCGGGAAGGCCGAATTCGACGCCGCCTTCGGAGGGTTCGACCTTATCGCCGACGAAGCACGCGAACACCGCGTCCATGCCGCGCTCGCCCGCGCCGGCGACGTCGCACCGGCCGCCGCACGGACCGCACGCGGAGCGTCTGCGGTGTGCAGCTCGAACCTCCTGGTGCGCGCCGCGCTGATGCGTACCGTCCCGTTCGACGAGGGCTTCACAGGCTGGGGCTGGGAGGATGTCGACTGGGCCGTGCGCGCGTCGAAGGCAGGCCGCCTCGTCCATGTCGACAACTCGGCCGTCCATGCCGGCCTGCAGCCGGTGGAGGGACTCCTGTCCAAGTTCGCCGCCGGCGGCGCCAACTTCGCCCGCTTTCTCGCCCGCAATCCGGAAATGTCCGTCCTTCCCGGAGCGCGCGCCGCCGTGCTGGTGAAGCGCACGCGCCTGGCATCGCCCGTCCGCCGCCTCTCGGCCGCGGCCGCGCGGTCCCAGGTGCTGCCGGTCCGGCTGCGGGTCCTGGCACTCAAGCTCTACCGGGCGGCCTGCGCAGCGGAGGCGTTGTCATGAGCCAAACCTACATCCCCGCGTCCGGCTTTGCCGGCAAGCTGCGCCGCCTGGCGGCGCGCCGGCTCGCCCGGACCCCGCTCCAGATCACGCTTGACCGGGCACTCGTCAGCTTCACCTTCGACGATTTTCCGATCTCCGCCGCCACGGCGGGCGCGCAGATCCTGGAGGACTTCGGCTGGCGCGGGACGTTCTTCGCCAGCGCGGGCTTTGCCGGGGGCGAGACCCATCTCGGCAAGATGTTCGAGACGCGCGAACTCCTGCGCCTGTGCCACTCCGGTCACGAGATCGGCTGTCACACCTATGCGCACGAGGATGCGAGCCGGATCGGTGCCGGCGATGTCGTGCGCGACTGCGCGCGCAATCGGCGCTGCCTCGAACTGATGGGTCTCGAGAAACCCCTGACCAGCTTCGCCTTTCCCTATGGCGAGGCGAGCCCGGGGGCCAAGGCCGCGCTCTCGCGCGTCTACCGCGCGCTGCGCGGCGTGCAGCCCGGCATCAATCGCGGCGAGGCCGACCGGGCACTGCTCAAGGCGGTGCCGCTCGATGGCGGCCAGGCCGGGCTCGCACGCGCACTCGACCACGTGCGCGATGCGGTACGCGCTCCGGGCTGGCTGATCTTCTACGGCCACGATGTCCGCAACGCCCCCGGACCCTGGGGCTGCACGCCGGAATTCCTGCGCAGCGTCTGCCGCCTCGCCGCCGACCTCAAGTGCGAGGTGCTGCCGATGCGCGAGGCGCTCGACCGTATCGAGGCACGCGAGGTGGAGGCGGCATGAGCCTCAGCGTCCTCATCCCGACCTTCCGGCGGCCGGACGGGCTGTCGCGCGCCCTCGTCAGCGTCTTCGCCCAGACCCGCGCGCCGGACGAGATCGTCGTCGTGGACAATGCGCCCGAAGGCGGGGCCAGGGCAGTCATCGACGCGCTCGCGCCGCGCTCGCCGGCGGGGATCGTCCACGTCCACGAGCCCTCGCCCGGTGTCGCCAATGCCCGCAATGCCGGCTTCGCCGCAGCCAGGGGCCGCCATATCGCCCAGCTCGACGATGACGAGAGCGCCTCGCCCGACTGGCTGCAGCGCCTGATGGAAACGCGCGAGCGCCTCGATGCGCCCGTCGTGTTCGGCCCCGTCGCGGCCCAGGCGCCGCAAGCCGGCGCGCTGCGCCGGGCCTACGTCACGCGCCTCTATTCACGGTCGGGGCCGGGCGCCGACAGCGTGCTGACCAAGCCGTATGGCTGCGGCAATTCCCTCATCGACCGGGCCGCGGCGCCGCTGCCGGCCGAACCGTTCGACCCGGCGACCAACGAGACCGGCGGGGAAGACGACCTCCTGTTCGCACGCCTTGCCGCCCGCGGCACCCGCTTCGCCTGGTCGGCGCGCGCACATGTGGTCGAGCATGTCGATCCGCGCCGCGCGCGCTGGGCCTATCTGATGGCGCGCAGCTTCGCCTATGGCCAGGGCCCGAGCCAGGCCTGCGTGACCGGTGAGCGGGTCCGCCCCCTCAGGCTCGCGGCCTGGATGGGGATCGGCGCAGCGCAGATGGCCGTGTTCGGCGCGGCCGCCCTGCCCGCACGCCTCGCCGGCGCGGAGGCTGCGGCCGCCTGCCTGGACCGCGCCGTCCAGGGGGCTGGCAAGGTGCTCTGGATGGATGCCTTCGGGCCGCGCTTCTACGGTGCGGCTCACGCCTGATCGCGCGGCGCCGACAGCTTGACCGCCGTCGCCACGAGAACGGCCCAGACCAGGCTGTTCTGCTGCAGCATGCTGCTCTCGGAGAGGCTGATCACGCCCCACATCACGAGGAAGGGCAGCGCCCAGTAGGTCTCCCGCCCGGCGAAGAGCCGGGCAAATCCCCCGACGAGCGCGCGTAGATAGACGAACAGCGCGAGCCCGAGGCCGGGCAGGCCCAGCGCAAGCGCGGTCTCGATCCAGGCATTGTGCGCCGTCGGCACGTCCCAGGCGGTCGCCAGGCGCACCCAGTGCACCGGCCCGCCATCGGTCTCCCAGAACGCGCCGTATCCGAACCCGGTCCAGGGCCGCTCCGCAATGAGGCGGACGAGTGCCGCCCAGATGTCGGTACGCCCCGTCAGGGTGGCGTCCCGTCCGAGCATCTCCAGGATCACCCCCGGCCCGATGGCCAGCACGAAGCCGAGCGCGAGAACGCCGAGCAGGCCCGCGCTCATCGTCAGCGCCGCGAACCCGAAGCCCTTGCGGGCGAGTGCGATGGAGCCCGTACCTGCGATCGCGACGAGACTCGCCAGGAGCGCGGTCTTCGACGTCGACAACAGAACGAGCAGGAGCGCGAGCGGGACGAGCGCTCGCCACAGCGCGCCGTAATGCCGGTCGAGCGCGCCCGCGGCCAGGAAGGCGAGCAGCGCCCAGGCCATCATGGCCCCCAGCGTGTTCTTCTCCCACCACAACCCTTTCCAGGCACCGGGATGGATTTCCTGCATCACGCCGAAGCCGGGAACGAGCGCCCCGGCGAGGAAGCTGCCGGCAGCAAGGATCGCGAAGCCGGCTGCGAGAACGCGCAGCAGCTCGCGCCAGCTGAACGCGGCGGCGAGCCAGATCCCGAACAGGGTCGTGAAGACGAGCGCGATCGCCCGGCGCAGCGTCACTCCCGGATCGAGCGACCAGAGCATCGAGGCGAGCGCGAGACCGACAAGAAGCAGGATCGGCCAGGCCCCGCCGAGATGATCGAGCACCGCGCCGGGTCGCGCGAGCATGAGCAGGAGGGTCACGGCATAGACCGGCGGCCAGATCAGGCGCAGCACGGCGGAGGCGTCCGGGTTGGCCGGATCGGCGAACAGCGGCCCGACCAGCGCCTGGGAGAACAGGAGGACCAGGACGACGCCGGCAACGCCTTCAAGCAGCCTCACCCCGGACACGCGCGGCGCCGCCGCGCGCCAGCGCACGGCAAGCTCCCAGGCGCTCACCCGTCCGTCCCCGGCGCGCGGTTGACGACGATCCCGAGAACTCGCCCGCCCGCGGATTCGATGCGGTCGGCGAGCTCCTCCGCCTCGTCGCGGCGGGTCCGCTCGGCGTCGCCGACGAGGATCACGCCGTCGAGATCGCCGGCGATGGCGGTGGCGGCCGGGCTGCCGGCCGGGACGTCGACAAGCGCCAGCGCGCAGGCGGCCCGGACCCGGTCCCAATAGGCGGGCGCCGAGGTGAAGACGACCCGGCGCAGGGTCTCGGGGCGGCGCTCGAAGACCGAAACGAGCACCGGCGCGGTCTCCACCTTGCGCAGGATGAGACGGGCCGATCCTTCCGGGTCGGCGCGCCAGAAGGGTTCGGTCCCGAAATCGGCGTCGTAGGCGGCGCCGTTGAGCCGCGTGCGTCCGGCCTGGGTGTTGGCCGCGAAGTCGAGATCGTAGAGCCAGACGGGACGCCCGCTTTCGCGCGACGCATTGGCGGCGAGCCGGGCGCTGACCCAGGAGGCACCGGCCCCGGCGCGGACCGGCATGATCATGACGGCGCGCCCGCGCTCCCCGCGCGCGACGAGACGGCGCGACAGATCCTGCAATTGCGCGCAAACGGTCATGAGCCGGACTCCCTGGAGACCGAACCTAGCCCGGCGAGGGTTAACGATGGGCTGACGCTACTGGCGCCCGACGCGAGCGAGGACGGGCAGCGGGTCGCGCCTCGGTGCCGGGTGCGCTGACTGGCGCGCAGCGCGAGCGCCCGCGCCGCCCGGATCGGGGGCATGCGGAGGCGGCGAGCGGCGCGGCGCCGGGTCGCGCCAGTCCTGCGCATAGCCGACGAGCAGGCCGAGAAGTCCCGCGAGACCCAGCGCGAACACGCCTGCGCCAGCGATCGCGATCTTGCGCAGCGACTTGGCTTCCGCAGGCGTTTCGGCGCGCTCCACGATCCGCACGGCATCGGCCGCGTCGCCCGACCCTGCGGCCTGGGCGACCGCGTTCGCGCTCTGCTCGGACAGGCGTTCGGCAGCGGTCTCGGCCGCGCTCACCTCCCGGCGAAGGCGATCGTGGGCCGGTGCGAGGGCGCGCAGCCGGTCGGCCTCCGCACGCGCGTCGGCAAGCTGGCGGCGCAGCATGGCGGCAAGCCTGCGCTGCGCTGCGGCTGCCCCGGCCTGCTGCAGGCGCGCGGTCTCGAGCTCCTGGTAGACCGGATTAGCGCCGGTCCGCCTCTGCCCCGCGCCCTGCGCGCCTCCGGCGTCGATGAAGTCGCGCAGCGCCGCGATCTCGCGCTCGATCGCGACGACCGGCGGCGCGTCGGGCAGATAGCGCGCAAGCAGCTCGCGGCGGCGTACCTCGAGGGTCAGGAGCTGGCCGGTCACGTCGTTCTCGACATAGTGCTCGATCGTCTGGGGTATCTCGGTCAGGCGCGCCTCGATCGCGGCGGCGCCGGCCGCGGCGGCCTCGGCTTCGGCCTCGGCCAGCAGCAAGCGGGTCTGCAGGTCGGTCACGCGCGCGACTGCCGCGGCCTGCTCGGCCTCGAAATCGACGAGGCCGTGATCGTTGAGGAAGGCCCGCAGCTCGCCGGCCGCTTCCTGCGCCACGATCTCGGCGCGGGCGAGCCGCGCCCTGAGCTGACCGGCGCCGTCCTCGACGAGCACTTCCTGGCGGTAGTCGAGATAGGCCTCCACGATCGCGTTGAGCACCGTGGCGGCGAGTTCGGGATCGTCGGACTCGTAGGTCGCCGTAATCACGCTCGCATTGGGCGCGCGCGAGACCGAGAAACCCGAGCGCAGGCGTCGCAGCGCGGCCGACGTCGGCTCGGCGCCGCGGCGTTCGATCGCGCGCCGGCGCACGGCATCGGAATCGAGGATCTCGATCTCGGACTGCAGCACCTGGTCGAGCACGAAGGCCCCGCCCGAGCCGGCCGCACCCGGGGTCGGGTCATCCTCGTCGAGCAGGACCAGCAGGCGCGTCTCGGCCTCGTAGGTGGGGGTGAGCAGCGTGTAGGCGGCGATTGCGCCGGGAATGAAAAGCGCAAGAAAAACCAGGATGATGAGAAATTTCTGCGTCCACACGATCGCAGCCAGGTCGAACAGGTCGATCTCCCGGCGGCCATGGGCCGGCGGGGCGGATCGTCCCGGCCCGGAATCGTGAAAGTCGCTCATCACGCCCATCTCGCGCGCGCGCGCTTAATTTTTCCTTAGCCGTAACGGGCCCAGTCTGCCCGGACGGTCTGAATTTCAAGCAAAGGTGCGCCATGGCCTGCCGCCCGCGGCTCCTCGCCGGTCTTGCCCTCGCGGCCCTGCTCGTGCCGGCCTGCGCCTCCGGTCCCGAGCCCGCGCGCGGCTTCGAGCCTGCGCGATTTGCCGCATGGGACGACAGCGCGCCCTCCTACCGGCTTTTTCCCGGCGACCAGATCGAGGTCACCGTCTACACGGCCCCCGAGCTCTCCGGCACGGTGACGATCGCGCCCGACGGGCGCGCTCATCTGCCGATGGTTGGCGCGGTGATGATTTCGCAGCAGAGCGAGCCCGAGGCCGCGCGCGCGATCGCGCAGCGCTATGCCGCCGTCCTGCGCGATCCGATCGTGGAAGTGCGCGCGAGCGACTTCGGCTCGCAGCAGATCCTGGTCGGCGGGGAAGTCAACCAGCCCGGCCTCTACGCCCTGCCCGACGGGCGGACCGGCGCGCTGGAGGCGGTCATGCTCGCCGGCGGCTTCCAGCCGACGGCCAAGCGGCGCGAGGTGGTCATCCTGCGGCGCGGGCCGGACGGGCGGACCATGATGCGCACGGTCGATCTCAATGCGGCGCTGTCGGGCAACGGAGGCGACGCCATCCCCCTGGCGCGTCACGATATCGTGTTCGTGCCGCGCTCGGCGATCGCCGAGGTCAATCTCTTCGTCGAGCAATACGTCAGCAATATCGTGCCGTTCAACCAGGCCTTCGGCTACGCGCTGGCCAACGAGGTGTTCGACGACAACTGACGCGTCCGACGAGTCGACTAGTGGCGGGTGGCGAGCCACTCGCGCGCGGCGCGCTGGGCCGCGGCGATCTGGTCGGAGTCCATCTCCCCGGACAGCTCGCGGCGATAGTGCTTGGCCGCTTCCGAGCCCATCAGGGCCGCGAGATTGAACCATTTGTGCGCCTCGACATAGTCGATCACGCCGCCCTGGCCGGTCGAATAGATGAGGCCCAGCTTGCACAGATCGTCGCCTTTCGGCTCGCCCGTGACCGCTTCGTGGACCTGCGCGGTTTCGACGTCGGTGAACGCCATCTTCAAATCCCCATTCTTGCTGCCGGTCGCCCGCCTTGCTGGCGGTGTCGATCCGGCGATCCCATCCACTCAAGCCCCTTCGGGACCCGTCGTGTGAGAGGGAGAATGGCGCGCCTTGGTATCCACACGGTTAAGGCACATCAAGAATAACGCGTTTTAACCGTTTATTTTCGTTAGATTTTCTTGCGAAGGATTAAGCTCTCCGTACGATTTGCAAACGCGCGCAGTCCGCTCCGCCTGCCCGTGGCGGCCTCCAGGTGCGCGCCGAGCGGTGCGCTGAGCGCAAGCAACAGGGCAAGGGCCGCGAGCCCCGCCGACAGCCGCCAGGCGCCGATCTCCTCCAGCCTCACGCGCGGTGCGCCGTCTGCAAGATCCAGGAGGGCTTCGGGGTCGGCATGCAGGTGGAACAGGGCAAGGGTCTGAGGCCCGATCACGCCGGCAAGGGCGTTGAGGCGGGCGAGATCCTCCGGCGTGCGGACCGCCGCGAGCAGGCGCAGCGCCGCGCCCGTGCCGACCCGCCGTCGAAGCTCCGCGGTGCCGGCAGCGAGCGCGGTGAGCCCGTCGACGTCCGCGCCGGCCAGGCCCTGCCCGGCCGCCGCACCGAGTTCCGCAGCCGATCGCACCGGCTGGCTGTAGATCTCCCCGGCCTCCTCCAGGAAGGGCGCCAGAGACCCGAGCAGCCGGGCCTGCCCGCCCGCATCCCCGGCAAGGCGTCCCGCGAGCTCGGGATGCATGATGTCCGCCTTGCGCGCGGCGAGCAGCAGGCGCGCCCCGGCCGCGGCTCCCCCGCCGGCCTCCAGTGCATCGGCCTCGAGTGCGGCGGCGAGCGCGGCAAGGTTCAGCGCGGCCGGGTCGGGCGCGGGCTTGACGATGAAGCCGGTCTCGCACGCGCCTGTCGCGCGCGGCGTGTCGCGCAGGGCCGCGTACGCCTCTGCGATGAGCCCCTGCACGCCGCCACGCAGCTCCACCGGACGGTCCAGGCGCCCGGCCCAGCCGGGTACGCGGTCGAGCCGCAAGGTGCGGCCGGCCGGATCGGCGAACCAGGCCTCCATCCCCGCCAGCGTACGCCCGTAGAGCCGGTCGGCAGCGGCGAAGCGCTCGCGCACCAGCGGGTCTGCGAATACGAGTTCGGGGGGGTCGAGCCCAGCCTGCCGGGCCTCCTCTAGACGCGCCTCGAGGGCTCGGTCGAGGCGGCGCCGCCGTTGCCAGTCCGGCCTCGCGCGCAGCTCGGCCTCGATCGCGGCGGGCGTACGCGCCTCCGAGAGCACAGCCAGGGCAAGACGCTCGCGCCCCGCCATCGGATCGAGCGCGCCGGCAAGCGAGCGGGCGAGGTCGAGGTCGGGCTGGGGCAGTCGGGCCGGGTCCAGGCTGCCGCGCAGCGCGGCGAGCCAGACATCGCCCGGCGCGGCGCCCTCGGGCACGGTTTCAAGGAAGGCGCGCTCGATGCGCCGCTCCAGCGTCGCCGTCTGCGGCGACCAGCCCGTGCGCGCCTCGTAGGAGACCGCGCCGCGCCAGCCATACCACACCGCACCCGCGGCCAGGGCCAGGAAGAGCGCCGGACGAAGGGCACGCACCGGCACGCTCACGAGCCACCAGACCAGGCGCCGTGCGAGAATCGGTCTGTCCGCCGCGATGTCCACCGAGCCCCTCGCCCCTCCTTCGACCGACCAAGTCAAGCATGGGCGAAGGGCCGATCAAAGCGCGCAGCGAGGCAGGAGACGATTACTCGCGCGCCTTTTGCCCGAAAAGCACAGCGCGGGCCTTCTTCATCTCCTCGGAATCCTCGTCGAGCGAACGGCGCAGGTCCTTGCCGACATCGCGCCCCCGGCGCAGGGCGGGCCGCTCCTTCAGGCGCTCGTACCAGACCTTCAGGTTGGGGAAGTCGTCGAGGTTCTGGCCCTGCCCCTCGGGCAGGATCCAAGGCCAGATCGCCATGTCGGCTATGGAATAGAACCCGGCGACGTAGTCGCGGCCGGCGAGCTGCTTGTCGAGCA
The DNA here is from genome assembly GCF_017161425.1 of Marinicauda algicola. Lineage (GTDB taxonomy): Bacteria > Pseudomonadota > Alphaproteobacteria > Caulobacterales > Maricaulaceae > Marinicauda > Marinicauda algicola. The sequence goes on from NZ_CP071057.1 coordinate 1,134,085, forward strand.
CGCCGTAGAGCCGGTTGACCTCGTTGGTATAGCGCTCGCGGCCATAGACGATCCTCTCCGGGTTGCTCTCGATCTTCGGGGCGTAGCTGCGGAAATGGTGCGCCTGTCCGGCCATGGGGCCCAACCCGCCCATCTGCCACATCAGCCACTGATCGACATTGACCCGGTCGCGCTCGGTCTCGCCGTAGAACCGGCCGGTCTTGCGCGCCAGATACTGCAGGATCGCGCCGCTCTCGAAGATCGAGATGGGCTGACCGTCCGGACCGTCGGGATCGACGATGGCCGGCATGCGGTTGTTCGGACTGATCTTCAGGAAATCCGGCTTGAACTGGTCGCCGGCACCGATATTGACCGGCTTCACCTCGTAGGGAAGGCCCATCTCCTCGAGCGCGATGGTGATCTTCCATCCGTTGGGTGTGGGCCAGTAGTGCAATTCGATCGGCGCGGTCATAACAGTCGCTCCTTGAAATTGACGTCGCCCTGCAAGGTGGTACCTGCGACAATCCGGTCAAGCGCGCAGGTCTTCACGAGCGCGCGAGCCCGGCTTACACGGATGTCCATGATGACCTCGACCCTCACCCAAGATTCCATCGTCCCGGTCTCCCTGAAGAGCGCCGAGACCGATCCGCAGGGCTTTGCCGACGCGCTCGGCCGCTCGTTCCGCGAATACGGCTTCGCCGTGATCAAGGACCATAGCGTAGATACCGGCGTGATCGGGCGCGCGCTCGCCGACACCAAGGCCTTCTTCGCCCTGCCCGAGGAGGTGAAGCGTAGCTATCACGTTCCGGGCGGGGGGGGCGCGCGGGGCTACACGCCCTTCGGCATCGAGATCGCCAAGGGCGCCAAGGAGCGCGACCTGAAGGAATTCTGGCATCGCGGGCGCGACCTGCCCGCGGGCCACAAGTACGAAAGCTACATGCCGGCGAACATTCCGGTGAAAGAGGTCGAAGGCTTCGATATCTCGACGAAGGCGCTGTACGAGGCCCTCGACGAGATGGGAGCGATCCTCCTGACAGCGATCGCGCGCCATCTGGGGCTGGCCGAGCGCTGGTTCGAGAAGACCGTCGATCAGGGAAACTCGGTACTGCGGCTGCTGCACTACCCTCCGATCGAGGGCACGCCTGGCGGGGTACGCGCAGGCGCGCACGAGGACATCAACGTCATCACCCTGCTGCTCGGCGCGGAAGAAGCCGGCCTGCAGGTCAAGACGCGCAGCGGCGAGTGGCTCCCGATCCAGCCGCCCGAGGGCGCGCTTGTGGTCAATGTCGGCGACATGCTGCAGCGCCTGACCAACAACGTCCTGCCCTCGACCACGCACCGCGTGGTGAACCCCTCGGCCGAGCGCATGAAATTCCCGCGCTATTCCACGCCCTTCTTCCTGCACTTCAATCCGGACTTCATGATCGAGACCCTGCCGGGCTGCATCTCGGACGAGAATCCGAATCGCTACCCGGTGCCGATCACGGCGCACGACTATCTCGACGAGCGCCTGAGGGAGATCGGGCTGAAATAGGGCTGCGCCGGGCGATTGCACCGGCGCCCTCCCTTCCCCGGCCGCAGCGGGCTATATCTCGGAAGCCCCACGGCTGCGCGGAACGTCCATGCCTTTGAAAATCCGGATGATCGAACGCCTCGCCGAAGTCTCCCGGGAGGCGTGGGACAGCGTGGCGAACCCGCAAGGTGCGCCGTTCGAACCGTTCCTGTCCTGGGATTTTCTCGACGCGCTGGAGACCTCCGGATGCGCGGTGGAGGAAACCGGCTGGGGGCCGAAGCATCTGCTCGCCGAGGATGAAGGCAGCGGTGAACTGCTCGGCGTGCTGCCGCTCTATCTGAAGGGACATTCCTACGGCGAGTTCGTGTTCGATCACGGCTGGGCGAACGCCTACGAGAATGCCGGCGGCCAGTATTACCCCAAGCTCGTGACCGCCGTGCCGTTCACGCCGGTGACCGGGAGGCGGGTCCTGGCCCGCGATCCGGCCGTGCGCGGCGCGCTTGTCGACGCCGCGCGCCATGTCGCGGCCGAGTGGGGGCTTTCGGGCTGGCACGTGCTGTTTCCGTTCGAGGCCGAATGGGGCGAGCTGCGCGATGCGGGTCTGCTGGGCCGGACCGACATCCAGTTCATCTGGGAGAACCGCGGCTACCAGAGCCACGAGGATTTCCTCGCCGATCTCGCCTCGAGGAAGCGCAAGGCGCTGAAAAAGGAACGCGGCACCGCGCAGCACGGCCTCGAGATCGAGCGGCTGAGCGGCGACGCGCTCACCAAGCATCACTGGGACGTGTTCTTCGCCTGCTATCAGGAGACCGGCGCGCGCAAATGGGGCTCGCCCTACCTCAATCGCGCGTTCTTCTCGCTGATCCATGAACGCATGGCCGATCGCGTCCTGCTGGTGATGGCGAAGAGAGAAGGCGAGCACATCGCCGCCGCCCTCAACTTCATCGGCTCGCAGGCACTCTACGGACGCTATTGGGGGGCTCTTGAACACCGCGACAGCCTGCATTTCGAACTCTGCTATCACCAGGCCGTCGATTACGCGATCGAACACGGTCTGAAGCGCGTCGAGGCCGGCGCACAGGGGCCGCACAAGATGGCGCGCGGCTACCGGCCGCAAGCGGTTCATTCGGCCCATCACCTGACCCAGGAGAGCTTCGCCCAGGCCGTCGACCGCTTCCTCGCCCGCGAACGCGCGGCGGTGCAGGCCGAGATCGGGGCTCTGGGCGCGGAGACGCCGTTCAAGAAGGACTGACGCTCTGGCCTGAACCCGTGCGAACCGGTAGGTGTTGATCCTCAAACGAGGAAGGGAGATCGCAGCAATGAGCCTGACCGGCAGCTATGACGACGCCAACATCTTCGCGAAGATGCTGCGCGGGGAGATCCCGGCGGTGAAGGTCTATGAGGACGAGGCGGTCCTGGCGGTGATGGACCTCTATCCGCAGAGTCCGGGCCACACCCTCGTCATCCCGAAGGAGAAGGCGCGCAATCTCCTGGAACTGTCCGACGAGATGGCCGGCAAGGCGATCGCGCGCGTCAAGCGCATCGCGCAGGCCGTCGTCGAGGCGCTCGATCCGGATGGGGTCGTTGTCACGCAGTTCAACGGCGCGCCGGCCGGCCAGTCCATCTTCCATATCCACTTCCACATCATCCCGCGCTGGGAAGGCCGGGCGATGGGCCAGCACGGCGGCGGCGGACAGGCCCGCACCGCCGAGCTCGAGGAGCTGGCGGAGAAGATCCGCGCGGCGCTGGACTAGCATCATGACGACGCATCGCGACCCGGGGCCGGAGAGGAACCCGCTTGGCGGGTTTGCGCCCTACGAAGACAGGCCCATGCGGTTTGCGGGGCTGCGCAAGACCGCCGGATGGGCGATCAAGGTCTACGAGGTCTGGATGCGGACCGCGCGGTTCGAGCCCGACCGCTTCGCGCGCGGAGAGGCGATGGCGCTGTGCGCCCTGCCGGACGCGCCCGCGCCGGGGCGGCCCGGCGTCGGTTTCCTGATCCTGCACCAGGGGCGCGGCATGGACTATGCCGTGCTGGCCTGGTGGGACCGCGAGAACGAGCTTCCCACGCGCGTCTTCGTGGATGAAGGCGCAGGCTGGCGCAGCGCCGTGACCGAATCCTTCTGCGTCTGGGACATGCAGATCATGAACGCGGAACGCGACGCCTATGTCCGCCATGTCCTGGCCGACCCGCGCCATGGCGATCTCGCCGCCTATCTGGCGGACACTTGCCCTGCATCCTGACGCCGGCCGGCAGCGCGCAGGCTGGCCTGCCCGCCTCGCGGACCGGTCACAGGGGCAGAGCGCGCTTCCGCTTGCGCTATAGAACGAACGTTCGTATAAGTTGCTCATGAGCACCGACACCCGCACCCGAATCCTCGATGCCGCCCTCGAGGCCCTGCCCGAAACCGGCCTTGCCGGCCTGTCCGTCGGCAAGCTCGCCGCGGCGGCGGGGATGAGCAAGAGCGGCCTGTTCGCCCGCTTCGGCGGCCAGGACGCGCTGCAGAACGCCATCATCGAGGCTGCGATCGACCGGTTCCGCGACCAGGTGATCGAACCGGCCCGCGCGCAAAAGGGCGCGCGCGCCCGGCTGGAGACGCTTGCCGACCGCTGGACGGATTGGCTCCTTCTCACGCGCCCCTGCCCCATATTGCAGGCCGCGTTCGAGGCGCCGGGCCTGACGCCGCAGGCTGCCGAGACCGCCCGTCAGTCGCGGCGCGACTTCACGTCCTGGGTCGAACGGCTCGCCCGGATCGCCGTTGCCGAAGGCGGCCTCGCCGCGCACACGGACCCGGCTAGTTTCGCCTTCCGCTTCGAGGGAACCGGGCTCGCCACCCAGTCGGCCGGTCCGATCCAGGGCCGGGATGATGCCGCTACCCTCGCCCGCGCCGCCTTCTCCGACCTCTTCAAGGCTCACAGCTAGATGACCCAGATGCCCAAGCCCGCGATCCTGATGGCCAATGCGGCCGCCTGGATCGCCCCGCAGAGCTTTACCCGCAAGGCCGTCTCCGCCTTCGTCACCCCGCGCGCCAGGCGCCAGAGCGAGCGCGGGCGGGACTTTCTCGAGACGCTGGCGCGCGAGACCTTCCCCGGACCGATCGGCGCGCAGCGCGCCTATGCCGGAGGGGATGGGCCGACGCTCTTCTTCATGCACGGCTGGGAAGCCGACAGCGCCGACCTCGCCACCCATGCCGAAGCGCTCATGCAGGCCGGCTACCGCGTCGTGCTGATCGACGGACCGGCCCATGGCGAGAGCGAGGGACGCAAGACCTCCATGCTCGATTTCGCCGCCGGCCTCGGCGCCGCCGCGCAGGCGTTCGGCGCGCCGCACGGCGTGGTCGCGCACTCGATGGGCTGTCCCTCCACCGTCATCGCCACTGCACGCGGCCTCATCGCGCCGCAGGTCTTCGTCGCCCTCGCCTCGCCGCGCTCGCTGCCGGAAAACGTGGAATTCCAGGGCCGCTCGATGGGGCTCACGCGGCGCGCCGTGCGCCTGATGCTGGACGGCATCGAGAAGCGCCTCGGCGAGCCGATCGAGCACTTCGACATCGCCCGCGATGCGCCTGCGATGCGGGCCCGCGCCCTCTTCGTGCACGGCACCGGCGACCAGATCGTGCGCGCGCAGAGCTCGCACGACATCGCGCAGGCCTGGCCGGGGGCGGAGGTGGAATTCTACGACGGGCTCGGCCACCGCGGCGTGCTGAGGAACCCAGCCGTCACCGGCCGCATCCTGAGCTTCCTGCGGTGAGTCCCGCTCCCCTCCGAGGAGCGGGACCCCGCAGCGCTCTAGCCGGTGAAGACCAGGTAGAGTCCGCCAATCACCGATAGCGGCATGATGAAAAGCAGGGGAATTGGAATGAGCGGCAGGGCGATGCGAACCTTGCCCCACCATTCCAGCAGGACCAGCCAACCCGCGCCGAGCACCGAACCGAGCACGAGCATGAGACCGATCTGCCGGTCACTGCTCATGCCGGTCACGTCAAGGCCGAGATCGAGAAGATAGGCTGCCACGGCGAAGGGAACGAGGATCAGCGCAAGCACGATGTATTCCCCGACCAGCAGCAAGCCGGTCAGCATCTGGAGATAGGTCTGCTGGCTGTTGCCGGCCGGCTGCGCCGCCTCGACGACCGCGCCGCCACCGGCCTCGGCCCCGGCCGCCGCTCCGGCAGCCCTCTTGGCCTGGCCAGACGCCTCGATCGCGTCCCGGATCGTGGTCAGCCAGCGGACGAACAAGAGTGCGACCACGGACGCAAACCAGTAAAATGCATAGTTTGCGATCCCTCCGTCCTGCTCTCCCAGGAGCAGGACGATTGGAATGAAGAACAGGGTCCCGAAGATCAGGGCAAAAATGAAGTTGCGGCGCATGAGGCCAGCCTCCCCTATGTCGAGGCATGGCACTAGCGACATTCGCGCGCCCGACACCCCGGCGTGCCTGGGCACATTTTCAAAAAAGTGATGATTCCTTTCCCCGGTCTATATTCTTGTCGCCCCAGGCAGACTGCGGCCCGATCGCGCGGGTGGAGCCGGGATGGGGTTTGTGAGGCGGGTCGTATACCGGCAGCGCAGAAAAGAGAGGCCCCGCGGTGATCCTCTCACCGCGGGGCGCTGCTGTCTGACCGCTATCTCGCGTTACCCGGCCCCTATTCGACCGGTTCCTCGCTCTTCTTCGTGGCGCCCCTGCCGGGCTTCTTCAGGCGGTCGGCGGGGATGATCTCGAAGTCGAGGCGGTTCTCGTCGGCCGGGTCGATGTCGACCTTGACGACGCCGCCCTTTTTCAGCTGGCCGAACAGGATCTCGTCGGCGAGCGGCTTCTTGATGTGCTCCTGGATCACGCGGCCGAGCGGGCGGGCGCCGAACTTCTCGTCATAGCCCTTCTCGGCGAGCCATTTCGTGGCCGCCTCGGTGAGCTCGAAGCTGACGCCGCGGTCGGTGAGCTGGGCTTCCAGCTCGAGGACGAACTTCTCCACCACGCGCCCGACGATGGCCTGGGAGAGGCCGGCGAAGGGAATGGTCGCGTCCAGGCGGTTGCGGAATTCCGGCGTGAACAGCTTCTCGATCGCGGCCTGGTCCTCGCCCTCGCGCTTGCCGCGCCCGAAGCCGATGGCTTCCTTGGCGGCGTCGGAGGCGCCGGCATTGGTGGTCATGATCAGGACCACGTTGCGGCAGTCGATCTTCTTGCCGTTGGTGTCGGTGATCTGGCCGTTGTCCATGATCTGCAACAGGATGTTGAAGATGTCCGGATGGGCCTTCTCGATCTCGTCGAGCAGCAGGACCGAGTGGGGATGCTGGTCGATCGCGTCGGTCAGCAGCCCGCCCTGGTCGTAGCCGACATAGCCCGGAGGCGCGCCGATGAGGCGGCTCACCGTGTGGCGCTCCATGTACTCGCTCATGTCGAAACGCAGCAGCTCCACCCCGAGGATCGAGGCGAGCTGGCGCGCGACCTCGGTCTTGCCCACCCCGGTCGGGCCGGAGAACAGGTAGGAGCCGATCGGCTTGTGCGGTTCGCGAAGCCCGGCACGGGCGAGCTTGATCGCGCTGGCGAGCTTCTCGATCGCCTCGTCCTGGCCGTAGACCACGCGCTTCAGGTCGACGTCGAGGCTTCTCAGCGCCTGCTCGTCGGACTTCGACACGCTCTTCGGGGGGATGCGGGCCATCTTGGCGACGACGGCCTCGACCTCCTTGACGCCGATCGTCTTCTTGCGCTTGGACGCGGCGAGCAGGCGCATCGAGGCCCCGGCCTCGTCGATCACGTCGATCGCCTTGTCGGGCAGCTTGCGGTCGCCCATGTAGCGGTCGGACAGCTCCACGGCCGCCTTCAGCGCCTCGCTGGTGAAGCGGATGTCGTGGAATTCCTCGAAATACGGCTTCAGGCCCTGCAGGATCTTGATCGTATCGGCGACGGAAGGCTCCACCACGTCGATCTTCTGGAAGCGGCGCGCGAGTGCGCGGTCCTTCTCGAAGTGCTGGCGGTATTCCTTGTAGGTCGTCGAGCCCATGCAGCGCAGGCTGCCGGACTGGAGCGCGGGCTTGAGCAGGTTGGAGGCGTCCATAGCCCCGCCGCTGGTCGCGCCGGCGCCGATCACGGTGTGGATCTCGTCGATGAACAGGATGGCGTGCGGCTTGGCTTCGAGCGCCTTGACCACCTGCTTCACGCGCTCCTCGAAATCGCCGCGATAGCGCGTGCCGGCGAGCAGCGTGCCCATGTCGAGCGAGTAGATCGTGGCGTTGGCGAGCACCTCGGGCACCTCGGCCTCGACGATCTTGCGCGCCAGGCCTTCCGCGATCGCGGTCTTGCCGACACCCGGATCGCCGACGAGCAGCGGGTTGTTCTTGCGTCGGCGGCACAGCACCTGGACGCAGCGCTCCACCTCGGCCTCGCGGCCGATCAGCGGGTCGACCCCGCCCTTGCGCGCCTTGGCATTCAGATCGACGCAATAGGCCGCGAGCGCATCGTCCTTGTCCTCGGCGCGGGCTTCCTCCTCCGGCTCCTCCGCGCCGCGGGCGGTGCGCGTCTCGGTCGCGCCGGGCTTCTTGGCGATGCCGTGGGAGATGAAGTTGACCGCGTCGTAGCGGGTCATGTCGCGCTCGGCGAGGAAGTAGGCGGCATGGCTCTCGCGCTCGGCGAACAGGGCAACGAGCACGTTCGCGCCGGTGACCTCCTCGCGGCCGGAATTCTGCACGTGGATGACCGCGCGCTGGATGACGCGCTGGAAGCCGGCGGTCGGCTTGGCGTCCTCGGCCTCCTTCAGGATGAGGCTCGCGAGTTCCTCGTCGACGTATTCGGTGAGCGTGGAACGCAGCTCGTCGACATCGACGTCGCAGGCGCGCATCACCGCGCCGGCGTCCTCGTCGTCGCAGAGCGAGAGCAGCAGGTGCTCGAGGGTCGCGTATTCGTGCTTGCGCTCGTTGGCGGCTGCGAGCGCGCGGTGCAGGCTCTGTTCGAGAGCTGGAGAAAATGAGGGCACGTCGCTAATCCTTTTCCATCGTGCACTGCAACGGATGCTGGCTCTGCCTCGCCGCGTCCATCACCTGGGCGACCTTGGTCTCGGCCACCTCGTAGGTGAAGACGCCGCACACCCCCACTCCATGTTGGTGCACATGGAGCATGATGCGAGTCGCCTCTTCAGGGGACTTGTGAAAAATCCCCATGAGGACTTCGACGACGAATTCCATCGGCGTGTAGTCGTCGTTGAGGAGCAGCACCTTGTACATCGAGGGGCGCTGCGTCTTCACTTTCGGCTTTAGGGCCAGACCGGTTCCCCGTCCGGGTTGGTCTGGGCTGCGCCGTTCGGTCATGGCGGTCTTCAAAGTCCTTGCCGGTGGCCGGCGTCCCGCATCTTCGGACGCCGCGCTCCACATCACCCTGACAGAAGTAATTAAATAGTGGGTGACCGGTTCCTGGGAAGCCCCCGAAATCGGTTGTGCGCAGCCCGGCGCGCAAAAACCACAGTTGGCGCGCGCAAGAATTGCGGTTATAGGAGGATCACAAAAAAGAGGCCCGGTCACCTTGCGGTGCCGGGCCAGTCGGGAGGAAATCGGTTGCCGGGCGCGCCATCGGGCGCTGCCCGGCAAATTCGTCTTAGCGCTGCGACTGCGCGACCTCGACGGCGGCCGCGAAGCGGTCGTTCAGCGGCTTGAAGCCGTCCTTGAACATGCCGCTCATCAGCTCGGTCGCCTTGTTCACTTCGGCCAGGTAGGCCTCGAGCGAGGACTTGGTGAAGTCGGCCTGGATCTCGATGAGCTCCTGAAGCGACTTCGCCGAGGACATCGACTTGGCGGCGGCGACGCCTTCTTCCATCGACTTCTTGGCGAAGGCGATCGAGTTGGCGTTCAGCTCCTCGAGCGACTTCGACGTGGCGGTCGCCGAGGCGATCACGGCATCGACGGTATCCTTCTGGAACGCGCTGAACTCGTTCAGGGCGTTCAGGGACTTCTCGAAGCCCTCCTTGACGGCCTTGTTGGAGGCCTGGGTCACCTTGTCGAGGGTTTCGGTGGCGGTGTCTTTCTTGGCGTTGGACATGAAGGTCTCTCCGGTAATCTTGCGGGGCGCGGAAGGCTGGCGCGGCTTGGCCTTCGGCTGGGGTTGGGGCTTGGTATTCGGTTGCGGTTGCGGTTGCGGTTGCGGTTTCCGGGCTGCGGCCTTCGAAGCGGCCGGCTTCGGCGCGCCGTTGGAATTCGCGGCAGCCTTCGGAGCGGACGGCACGACCTTCGCCGGCGCGGCCTCGGCCGGCTTCGGCTCGGGGTTGGCAGCAGGTTTCGTGTCCTCGGCCATGAGCGTCTCTCCTTCAGCCGCCCTCTTCGCAGCTGCAGCAAAAATGGCGTTCGAGAGCTCAAAAGTCAAGCATTTTTTGTGCAGTGCACAAAATCCGTTTCAACCCTTGCGGTTAACGCGATTTCAACGCCGCGCGGCCCAGCATGGGGCCATGATCAGAGCCTGTCTCGCCCTCCTCCTCGTGCTCGCCGCCACGATTTCGGCCGGGTCCGCGCACGCGCAGAGCCGCAGCGCCGCCTTCGTCGCGGACATGGACAGCGGCCAGGTCCTGCATGCGCGCCAGGCCGATGCGCCGCGCCATCCGGCTTCGCTGACGAAGATGATGACGCTCTACATGCTGTTCGAGGCGATCGAGCGCGGCGATGTCGCGCTGACCGACACGATGACGGCCTCCGCCGAGGCCGCCTCGCGCCCGGCCTCCGATCTCGGCCTCGCCGCCGGCGACACGATCGAGGTCGAGCAGGCGATCCGCGCCCTGGTGGTGAGGAGCGCCAACGACGTCGCCGTCGTGGTCGCCGAACACCTGTCGGGCAGCGAATCCGCCTTCGCCGAGGCGATGACCGCGAGGGCGCGCGAGCTCGGCCTGACCTCGACCACCTTCCGCAACGCCTCCGGCCTGCACGATCCCGCGCAGCTGACCACGGCGCGCGACATGGCCCGCCTCGCCCATGCCCTGCATCGCGATTTCCCGCAGCACTTCCACTATTTCGCCGAGGAGCGCTTCGCCTACGACGGCGCGACCTACCGCAATCACAACAGCCTGGTGGGCAGGGTCGAGGGCGTGGACGGGCTGAAGACCGGCTATATCCGCGCCTCGGGCTTCAATGTCGTGACGACCTCCCAGCGCGGCGAGCACCGCCTCGTCACGGTGGTGATGGGCGGGCGCACCGGCTCGGTGCGCGACGCCCATGCCGAGGAGCTGATCGAGGCGGCCTACACCGCGCTCGACGCGCGCGCCCAGAGCCGCCTGCTCGCGAGCCTCGACCTGCCCCGGCTCAACCCGGTGCGCGAGCGCGAGCTGATGACCGCCGAACTCGCCGGTCTCGATGGGCCGGTCGCGGTCGGCTCGAACGACGGCGCCCCGGCGGCCGCGGTGATCCTCGCCGACGCCGACCCGCTCGCGGAACCGCGCCTCGTCACCGAACCGGCCTGGGCGGTGCAGGTCGGTGCCTACGCCTCGCAGGCCGCGGCACGCGCGCGCCTGGAAAGCCTGTCGGCGACGCTCGGCGATGCCGAGATCGCGCGCGCCGCACCGGTCACCGAGCCGGTCGAGCGCCAGGGACGCACGCTGTGGCGCGCCCGCTTCGACCGGCTGGACGCGGATGCTGCCCGGCGCGTGTGCGAGCGGCTCGCACGCATGGGCGAGCCCTGCTTCGCGGTGAGCCCGCAGGCCTAGCGCCTCAGATTTTCCAGAAGCACGTCGCGCGCCTCCTGGACGCGCGTCGCGAGCCCGCCCGAACCGCCGGTATCGGGATGGACCTTCTTCATCAGCTCGCGGTGGGCCTTGCGGATTTCCGCCTCGTCCGCCTGCGGACCGACGCCGAGGATCTCGCGCGCCTCGGCAACGCTCATGCCCACCCGGCGGGGCGGCGGAGCGCCGCGAGAATCGCGGCCGCCTTCCGCTCCCGGCCCCGGTTTCGCGCCCCCGCGCCGCATCGCGACCCCGAGCAGTCCCATCGCGGCACCGGCGAGCGGCACGCCCACCACGGCGAGCCCGCGCACGGTCAGAACGATGCCGGCCAGCACGCCGAGCACCCCGAGGACGATGCGCGTGCTCTGCGCCGCGCTCCCGGCCTTCATGCGCGAGAACAGCCAGCCGAGGCCCAGCATGGCGGCGGCCGCGACCAGGAGGCCGAAGAGAATGCTCATCCGCCCTCCTTGCCGCTCAGAACGGGATCTTCTCGCCTTCCAGGCCCGGCAGCTTCAGCACGATCAGCAGATCGCGCAATTCCTGGCGCGCGGCGACATGGCTCAAGGTGAACTGCATGGCCGACCCGTCCTGGGTGAGGTCCAGCAGGGTGAGGCCGAGCGGGAAGAGCTCGCGGTAGATGACGCGCTCGCCGAAGCCCGGCGCCAGACGAAAGCCGACCCGCTCGGAGAGCTTCTTCAGCCCCTTGCCGACCCGGCGCTTGTTGCGCGCATCGAGCGTGGAGATGCGGTTTCGCATCACCACCCAGTCGATCGACTTCTTCTCCCGGACCGCCTTCTGCTTGCGGCAATCCCACACGAGAGCGGAGTATAGGCTCGGCCGGCCGACCTCGTAGGTATCCGGATCGACCTCGGCGAGAAGGTCGAAATCGACGAAGGAGTCGTTGACCGGGGTGATGATCGTGTCGGCCGCCGAATGGGCGAGCCGGGCAAGATGGGTGTCGGCGCCGGGCACGTCGACGACGACGAAGTCGCAGCGCGCCTTCAGTGCGGTGAGCGCGTTCTGCCAGGCCTCGTTCTCCTCGGCCTCGGCCTCGTCGAGCGAACGCGCCGCACTGGGCCTGACGTGTTCCTGTTCGGGCAGGGGCAGCTCGACCCCGCGCCGCTCGCACCAGCGCCGGCGATTGTCGAGATAGCGCGCGAGCGTGGACTGGCGCACGTCGAGATCGATGACGCCGACCTGGCGGTCCATGCGCATCAGGGCGATGGCGAGATGGATCGCCACGGTGGACTTGCCCGCCCCGCCCTTCTCGTTGCCCACCACGATGACATGGGCGGGCCGCGCCCCGGCGCGCGGCGGCGCGGGCGTGCGGTCTTTCAGCTCGAAGGGGCTCGGCGTCTTCATGGCGATACAGATAATCCGGGCCGGGGCGGCGCAGAAGGGGCGCGCGCAGCTTCACTCCGCGAGAGCGGTGCCGGTGAAGTCGGTCACTGCACACCAGTCTCCGCGCGACTCCAGCTCCGCACAAAGCGAAGCGGCGGCGCCGCGCGTATCGAACGGGCCGACCTTGAGACGATACCACCGCCCGGAATCGAGCTCCACCTCGGCCGCGACGGCCTCATGCCCGGAGAGAGCCGGGTCCTGGCGGTAGATCGCCCAGCCGCGCCCGGCGAGGTCCATGCTGCGATAGGAGGCGATGTGCGCGGCGTGGAAGACCGGCTCCATTCGCGAGAGATCGGGCGGCGGGTCGAGCGAGGCGGCAGGCTGCGGTTCCACCTGCGGGGCGGCCTCGCCAGCGGTCAAGGCCGATTCGAGCGCAGCCATCTCCTCCCTGGCGGTTTCCAGGCGCGGATCTCCGGCGCGCGCGGCCGCCTGCAGCAGGGCCGCGAGACGCGCGGCCTGCGAATCGGGCACGGGGGCAGGCGCCGGCGCACTCGCACAGCCGGCGAGCGCCAGCACGGCGAGGCCCGCGCTTGCCTGGCGCAGGCGCCCCCGGATAGCGTGCGCGCACCCTGCCCGCTTCATGGAGCCCTCATGTCCTTGCCGCTCAGCATGACCGACACTGTCGCCGGACTTCGAGACGAGGTCCAGAGCTGGCGCGAGGCCGGGTACACAGTGGGCTTCGTACCCACCATGGGCGCGCTGCACGCCGGGCACATCTCGCTGGTCAGGACCGCCCTGCAACGCGCCGATCGCGTGGTGGCGAGCGTGTTCGTCAACCCCGCCCAGTTCGCGCCGGGCGAGGACTTCGAGACCTATCCCAGGACACTGGAGGAGGACGCGGCCAAGCTCGCCGAGGCCGGCTGCCACCTGCTTTACGCCCCCACGGTGCGCGAGATGTATCCGACCGGCTTCGCCAGCGCGGTGCATGTCGACGGCCCGGCCTTCGGCCTGGAAAGCCAGACGCGGCCGCATTTCTTCGGGGGCGTCGCCACGGTCGTCACCAAGCTTCTGAACCAGGTCCGTCCCGACACCGCCGTGTTCGGGGAGAAGGACTATCAGCAGCTCCTCGTCATCCGCCGCCTCGTCACCGATCTCGATCTCGGCGTGGAGATCGTCGCGGGCGAGACGCTGCGCGAGGGCGACGGGCTCGCCATGTCCTCGCGCAACGCCTACCTGTCCGCGGAGGAGCGCGGCCGGGCCGGCCAGCTCAACCTCATCCTGAAGGACCTCGCCCAAGAGGCGGCGAGCGGCAAGCCGCTTGAGACCAGCCTCCTGCACGCGCGTACACGGGCCGAAGAGGTGTTCGACGCCGTCGACTACATCGAGATCCGCAACGCCCACACGCTGCAGGCCATCGAGACCGAGACCCTGGAGGAGCCCGCCCGCGTGCTCGCCGCGGTCCGAGTGGGAAAGACACGCCTCATCGACAACATGGCGGTGTGAGGGCGCAGGGTCGAACAGCCGGGCCCTACCCCTCGTCGCCGAAGATCTGCACCACAGGCTCGCCGTCCTCTCTCAGGGAGGCGCGATACATGCCCGGCGTGTTGAAGCTCCAGACCGGCTCGCCCTCGTAGAGCATGACGATGCCGCCATCCCCGCCGAGCGCGCCGAGATCGGCGTGGATCACGCGGTCTGCGCTCGCCCGCGCGGCCTCGGCCGGCGTCAGGGCGCCCTCCTCGATGCCCCAGCAGATGCGGGCGGCGACGTTGAGGCGGATAAAGTACTCGCCCGTGCCGGTCGCCGAGACGCCGCATTCGCCGGCCGCATAGGTGCCCGCGCCGATGATCGGGGAATCCCCGACCCGGCCCCAGCGCTTGGCGGTGGTGCCGCCGGTGGAGGTGCCCGCCACGACCGTGCCGGTCTCGTCCATGGCCACGACGCCGACCGTGCCGAAGGCGTGCTCGGCCTCCATCAGGTCGAGCGCGCCCTCCTCGACCGGTTCCGGCTCGGGGGCGTTCTCCGGGCGCTGCGGAACGGGCAGGCCCATCGCCTCGACGGCGCGCACCATGGACTGCCAGCGCCGCTCGGTGAAGAAGTACGAAGGATCGACGAGTTCGAGGCCCTGCTCGGCGGCGAAGGTCTCCGCCCCCTCCCCGGCCAGCATGACGTGCGGGCTGTCTTCCATCACCGCGATGGCGAGCGAGATCGGGTGACGCACATTGGTGACGCCCGCGACCGCGCCGGCAGCGAGGTCGGAGCCGCGCATCACCGAGGCGTCGAGCTCGTTCGTGCCGGCCGAGGTGAAGACCGCGCCGCGGCCGGAATTGAACTTGGGATCGTCCTCAAGGCCGTGGATGACCGCCTCGACCGCGTCGAGCGCGCTGCCGCCGTTCTCCAGGATCTCCCCGCCGGTGCGCACGGCCAGTTCCAGCGCGTCGCGATAGGCCGCCTCGGTCGCGGCATCCATGTTCTCGCGTTCGATCACGCCGGCCCCGCCATGGACGACGATGGACCATTGCCGGTCCGCGTCCTGCGCGAGGGCGGGGGCGGTCAGGGCCGAAGCGGCGACGGACAGGGCAAGGGCGGCGCGAAGCATGGCGGGTCTCCTCCAGGATCAAGATCGGCTGGAGAGAACCACGCGGCGCGCGCGCACCGCAAGCCCCGGGAGCCTCAGGGCACCAGGCGCAGGCGGTTGTGGGCGAGCGTGCGCAGATGCGTCGCGCTGGGGATGCAGTGGCCGAACACGTCGCGGTATTCGCTGCGGGTGGTCGCGCGCCCGAGCCGGCGGGCGGTGTCGATGCACAGTCCGCGGGTGTGCTCCGCGCTCCAGTCGCCGACATCGGCCGAGCCGCAGGCCTCCTCGAGAAGGCGCAGCGGATGGCCGCGCTCCTCGGCGTCGTACAGCGTGGTGGTCAGCGACATCGGCGCGGAGAAGCCGATCATCACCACACCGGCGCTCGCACTCTCCATGATGGAATCAAGGTCGGGATGGGCGTAGGCGGAGATTCCCGCCCGGCGCAGCAGAACCTCGCCCGGCTTCGGCTCGCAGCCCGGAATCGACTGGTGCAGTCCCTCGCCGGCCAGCATCGGGCCGCCGCGATGCAGCTGGCTGTGCACGAGCTGCCATCCCGCCTGCCGGGCGGCGCCCAGCACCGCGATGCAGACCTCGGCTATGTCCTCGCCGTCCGGATCGGCCCATGGCCGGCCCGGCACCACGAATTCCTGCTGCAGATCAACGCAGAGCAGGACAGGCGCGCCCAGTCTCATAGTCCTTAAACCGTTTCCCTGCGACCGCGCCCGGCGCGGCCCCCCGTTTTGCCGGCGCCAGCCGCCCCGGACGGGGATTTGTCCGATTTGGCGGTCGCCGGCATCGCCGACTTTGCGCCGCGTGCGGCGGACCGGTCAAGCGGTCCGGGGCGGTCCCACGCGCCTTCGGGGCGGTCGAGAACCAGGGGGTCGACGTCGAGGTGCAAAGCATCCTCGCGTTGCGGGAAAATGCCGAGCACCTCGCGGTAGGCCCGATCGGAGAACACGAACGTATCGCGTTCGTTGCGAGGCAAAAGGCCGTAGCGCTCCCAGTAGCCGACGAGGTGCTCCTGGGCATGGCCGAGCACCTTGCGATAGCCCTTGCGCCGAATGAGATCGATCGCGTGGTCCATCATCACCCAGCCGATCCGGAAGGAGCGGAAGTCGGGCCGCACGCAGGAGCGCTCGACCTTGGCAAAGTCGCAGAACCAGCGCACCCGCATGCAGCCGACCGGCTCTCCACCGATCTCGGCGAGCAGGTGTGTCGCCCCGGCGAGATCGTTGCCGTCGAACTCCTCGTCATAGGGGCAGTCCTGCTCGGCCATGTAGATGAGCGCGCGCAGGGCCACGATCTTCTGGAAGTCGTCGAGCGTGCGGACCACGCGTACCTTCACCGGGCCGGGAGAGCGGGCGAAGTCGTCAGGCCTCGATCCGTCCATCGCGAACCTCCTCCTGCGGGGCATGGCCCGCCGCCATGCTGGACTGGGTGATGACATGCTCGGCCTGGGGCACCCAGCCGAGCCAGGCCGCCGGGCCGTTCGGCGCATCGAGCGCAGCGGTCATCATGCGCCCTTCCCGGCTCACCGGCCGGGCGAAGAGCGGAATGTGCTCGAAGGCCCTGCGGCGCGCCTCGGTGACCGCCCTAACGAGGGCCCGGCGGGCTTCCTCGCCGTTGGCGGCGAGGCACCAGACATAGATCGCGCTCGCATCCTCGTCACGCTGCGTGAGATGGCCGAGCCAGGGATCGACCGGGGCGAAACGCCCGCGCATCAGCGCCTCGTAGCCGGCCTCGTTGAGATAGAGCAGCGCGATGAAGCCCTCCACCGAGCCGTCCGGCGCATGGCGCACGAAGAAGCAGCGCCCGGTCCGGTCCTCGCAGGCCTTCACGGTGGCCGCATCCGCCTGGCCGCCGCCGAGCACGCTGGCGCATGCTTTTAACGCGGCCTCAATCGTGGTCAGATCAGATGTGGATTCGAAGCCCCGCCGCCTGAACAGATGTTTCAGCAGGGTGGTGCGTGGCGCGTCGCCTCGCGGCGTGCCATTTAGAGTGGTATGCGCAGTCATGAGTCCCTCGCAGAGCCTTAATAAAGTATTAAACTTTATCGAGCCGTCGCGCTGCACCAAAAGTGGAATGGCACCCATGCGCAAAAATGAGGGAGCCTAGACCGTGTCCAGTTCAGATCGCGAACCGCGCTTCGACTGGAATGACCTGAAGATCTTTCACGCGCTCGTCTCGGCGGGCTCGATGAGCAAGGCGGCACGACTGCTCGGCGTGGTCCAGCCGACCGTGAGCCGGCGCCTCGAACAGCTCGAGATGCGCATCGGCGCACGCCTCGTCACGCGCGGCGCGGAAGGCGTGGAGCTGACCGATGTCGGCGAGCGGATCTGGACGCTCGTCCAGACCATGCAGAGCACCGCCGGCGATATCGAGCGCGTGGCCGGCCAGGCCGACCAGGCCGAGGCGGGCCGGGTCCGCCTGACCGCACCGGACGGCATCGCCAGCTACTGGATCGCCCAGCAGCTGCCCGGTTTCGTCGAGGCCAATCCGGCGATCAAGCTGGAGATCTCGACGCTCCAGGCCGGCGAGAAGCCGATCGACCCCTATTGCGACGTGATGCTGCAATACACGCCCAGCAAGCGCATGGACCTGGTTCCCAAGGACCTCGCCACGCTGCACTTCGTCCCCTTCACCTCGCAGGCCTATCTGGACACCTACGGGCGCCCGGAGGGCCTCGTGGACGCACTCAAGCACCGACTCGGCGACCTCGAAAGCTACGAGGAGGAGACTCGCGATGCCTGGCCGAGCGAGGCGCAGGCGATCAAGAAGATGATGAAGCCGTCGCTGACGACCGACTCAAGCTCGGTCCTCCTGGAGGCAGTGCGCTCCGGCTCGGTGATCGCGATGGGTCCCACCTATCTCGCGCGAGTCTTCCCCGAGCTGATCCATCTCGATCTCGACCTCGTCATCCCGGTCAAGCTCTGGATGTTCTACCATCCCGACCAGCGCCGGATCACGCGCGTGCGCAAGGTGCTCGACTGGCTCGACGAGATATTCGACACGGCGCGCTATCCCTGGTTCCGCAAGGACTTCGTCGCACCGCGCGAATTCTCCGACATCGAGACGGTCCATGTGCGCGGCGAGCGCCCGAAGCCGCGGATCGTGAAATAGCTCAGGTGGTGAGCACAACCTTGCCCATGACGCGGCGCTCCATGATGTCGGCGAAGGCCTTCCTGAAATCCTCCAGATCGTAGGCCGCGGAGATGCGCGGCCGGATCCTGCCGGCCTCGTAGAGATCGAACAGCTCCTTCATGTTCTGGGCGTTCTCGCGCGGGAACTGACCGACCCAGGCGCCCCAGAACACGCCGAGAATGTCGCGGCTGTTGAGTAGGGCGAGATTGAGCGGAATCTTCGGGATGTCGCCCGCGGCAAAGCCGATCACGAGATAGCGCCCGCCCCAGCCCGTCGCGCGCAGGGCCGGCTCGGCGAGGTCGCCTCCGACGGGATCGTAGACCACGTCGACGCCCTTGCCGGAGGTGATCTCCTTCACCTTCGCCTTGAGATCCTCGCTCGTGTAGTTGACGAGGTGATCGGCGCCGGCCTCTTTGGCCACCTCCAGCTTGTCGTGGCTGGAGGCCGCGGCGATCACCGTCGCTCCCATCGCCTTGGCGATCTGGACGGTCGCGAGGCCCACCCCGCCGGCCGCGCCGAGCACCAGGATGGTCTCGCCCTCCTTCAGCTTCGCGCGCTGCTTCAGCGCGTGATAGCTGGTGCCGTAGATCGTGGTGAAGGCCGCGCCTTCCTCGAAGCTCATCGAATCCGGCATGGGAACGGTCTGCGCCGCCGGGGCGGGCACCTTCTGGGCGAAGGCGCCGAGCATGGTCGCCACGATGACGCGGTCGCCGACCTTCACCCCCTGCGCGCCCTCGCCCAGCGCGGAGACCACGCCGGCCGCCTCCATGCCCGGCACGAACGGGGTGGGCGGCTTCATCTGGTACTTGCCCTCCACGAGGAGGATGTCGGGGAAATTCACCCCGGCCGCCTTCACGTCGACCATCACCATGCCCGGTGCGAGCTCCGGCTCCTCGATGTCGTGGACCTTCAACTCGGAGTAGGGAGCGAACTCTTCGCAAACCAATGCGCGCATGGGGGCCATTCTCCAATGGGTTAATTTGGCTGACTTCACGCGACCATAGAGGGCCGCGGCGGGGAATCGCAATCCGTGAGCGCCCTGCTTTTGGCATCGCGCACGCCTGCCGCTAGGATCGGCGCGCGCCCGGGCCGGCCCCAGCCGGCTCGGAACCCTCCCCCCGCCAATGAAGGTTCGCCTCCATGCCCGACACCGAAGCGCCTGACCTGATGTCCCTCTCGCCCACGATCCAGCTGAGCCTGAACGTGCGCGGCCTGCCCGTGTCGGCGACGCTGGCGATCAACGAAAGGTCCGCAGCGCTGAAGGCCGCCGGGCGGGAGGTGAAGAAGCTCGGGCTCGGCCAGTCCCCCTTCCCCGTCCCGAAGGTCATGCAGCGCGCGCTGGAGAGGAACACCCACCAGAAGGACTATCTGCCCGTCCAGGGCCTGCCCGCACTGCGCGAGTCGATCTGCGGCTATCTCGAACGCACCCAGGGGCTGGATTTCGATCCGGAGGACATCCTCGTCGGGCCGGGCACGAAGGAGCTGATGTTCCTGGTCCAGCTCGCCTATTACGGCGATCTCGTCATCCCGACCCCGAGCTGGGTGAGCTACGCCCCGCAGGCGCAAATCCTCGGCCGGCCGGTCACCTGGCTGCCGACCGACATCGAGACCGGTCTCGGCGTGACGCCCGCTGCGATCGACAGGGTCTGCGCACACGATCCCCAGCGCCCGCGCCTGCTGATCCTCAACTCGCCGGGCAATCCGACCGGTACGGCCTATACGCGCGAAAGCCTCACCGCCATCGCGGAGGCGGCCAAGCGCTACCGCATGCTGCTGCTCTCCGACGAGATCTATGGCGGGGTGCAGTTCGACGGCCGCCATCTGTCCGCGGCGCGGATATATCGCGGCGGAACGATCATCTCCGACGGCATCTCCAAATGGGCCGGCGCCGGCGGCTGGCGGCTCGGCTTCTTCGCGTTTCCCAAGGCGCTCTCCTGGCTGAAGGATGCGATGGCGAGCGTGGCGAGCGAGACCTACACCTCGGTCTCCGCCCCGATCCAGCATGCCGCGATCACCGCCTTCGAGGGCGGGCCGGAGATGGAGCTCTATCTCGACCGGTCGAGGAAGGTGCTCGCGGCGCTCGCCGGATTCGTCACCGCGCGCCTGGAAGACGCCGGCGCGCTGGTCAACCCGATCAGAGGCGGATTCTACGCCTTCCCGAATTTCGATCCGTTGCGCGAAAGGCTCGCCGGACGCGGGATCGAGGACAGCCAGACCCTGTGCGAGCGCATGCTGGAGGAAACCGGCGTGGCCACCCTGCCCGGCGCGGCCTTCGGGCGGCCGCCGCACGAGCTGTCGCTGCGCCTGGCCTTCGTCGATTTCGACGGGCAGGCGGCGCTCGATGCGCTGGCCGAGGGCGAAACGCTCGACGAGGCCTTCCTGCGCCGGCATGCGCCGCACGTCACCGGGGGCATCGAGGCGATGGCCCGATGGGTCGCGGACTGAGGCTTTTCGTGGTGCACGGCCGCCGGCGGGCGCCTATATTGCGCCGGGGGGGAATTTCTCGAGGAGCCGCGCGCACCCATGCCCATGGACTGGCAATGGTCGGACCTGTTCGAAGGCCAGGCGATGCAGACCTGGATCCGCATCATGCAGTGGGTCTGGGCCTTCTCGATCCTGTGGATCGCGACCCTGCTGTTCCGGGGCGGCTTCACCGATATCGACGACATCGCCCGCTCGCCTCATGCCACGCGCGCCGAACGCGCCCAGGCCCTGATCCAGAAGCCGGTCCGCGCGCTGGCCCTGCTCGCGGCGGCCCTGTTCGGGGCGACGAGCTTCGCCCTGCCGCTCTGGTTCCAGGGTGCGGTCCTCATCGTCATCTGGCGCCAGGTGAGCGGTGGATGAGGACATGAACTTTCCGCGAACGGCGTAGTTTCCATCCTTGCGTGCGGGGCCCGTCCGCGCGAGTCTGCCCTTCCCGAACCGCCGACACGGAGCCTTCATGCATCCCGCCCTGGCCATGCGCGCCGACCTTGCCGACCGCGCGGCACTGAAGGCGCGCTTCGAGACCGCCCGGTCGCAGACCGAACAGCTGGCCGCGCCGCTGGAGCCGGAGGACTGCCAGGTCCAGACCATGGTCGATGTCAGTCCGACCAAGTGGCATCTCGCGCACACCACCTGGTTCTTCGAGACCTTCGGCGCGCTGCGCTTCAAGGCGGGATACGCGCGGCCGGACGACCTCTACGGCTATCTCTACAATTCCTATTACGAGGCGCTGGGGCGCAAGTGGAGCCGGCCCGAACGCGGCCTGCTCTCACGTCCCCTGCTGCGCGAGGTGATGGCGTATCGCAGCCACGTCACCGCGCTCGTGGGCGATCTGATCGACACGGTCAGCGACAACGAGTGGAGCGAACTCGCCCCGATCGTCGAGCTCGGAATCCATCACGAGCAGCAGCACCAGGAGCTGATCTGCACCGACATCAAGCATGTCCTCTCGCGCTCGCCCCGGCCCTATGCGCCCTATGCCCCCGCACCCGGGGCGAACGGGCATGGCGGGGCCGGACCGGTGAGCTGGATCGGCTTCGAGGGCGGGCTCGTCGAGATCGGCATGGACGAGGACGGCTTCGCCTACGACAACGAGTATCCGCGCCACAAGCGCTATCTCTACGATTTCGAGATCGCGAGCCGGCCGGTGACGAATGGCGAGTTCCGCGCCTTCATCGAGGACGGCGGCTACGAGACGGCTGCGCTCTGGCTCTCGGACGGCTGGGACTTCATCCAGAGAAACGGGATCGAGCATCCGCTCTACTGGCGCCGCCAGGACGACGGGAGCTGGCTGGAATACACCCTGTCCGGCCTCAAGCCCCTCGATGAGGACGAGCCGGTCTGCCATGTCAGTGGCTACGAGGCGGCGGCCTATGCCGAGTGGGCCGGCCAGCGCCTGCCCTCCGAGCCGGAGCTGGAACTGCTCGCGCGCGCCCATCCGGACCGCGGTGCGCTGCTGTTCGCCGGACCCGGCGTGCATCCGCATGCGCTGAACGCGACGGCGCGGCCTCAGTGCGTCATCGGCGGCGTGTGGGAGTGGAGTTCGAGCGCCTACGAGCCCTATCCCGGCTACAGCCCGCCGGAAGGCGCGGTCGGCGAGTACAATGGCAAGTTCATGTCGAGCCAGCAGGTGCTGCGCGGAGGCAGCGCGGCGACGCCGCAGAGCCATATCCGCCCGACCTACCGCAATTTCTTCCCGCCCGGCGCGCGCTGGCAGTTCTCCGGGATCCGCCTCGCGCGCAAGCTCGCCCCGGCCTGACGCGAAACGCCCCGGCCGCAAGGCCGGGGCGCGTCTATCCTCAGCGGCGCGGCGGGGTCAGGCCAGCTCGCG
Organism: Marinicauda algicola; assembly: GCF_017161425.1. Classification (GTDB taxonomy): domain Bacteria; phylum Pseudomonadota; class Alphaproteobacteria; order Caulobacterales; family Maricaulaceae; genus Marinicauda; species Marinicauda algicola. Next base: position 1,156,632 of record NZ_CP071057.1, read on the forward strand.
CTCGCCGGGCGTGCGGCGTCCGCCGAGGACGAGGAAGGAGAACCCGAGAAAGAGAGCGTGCACGCCGAACAGAAGCCCGACCGTGAAGCCGGCGGTGCCGGGCAGGCCGAACAGGATGAGCGCGGCGAGCACGAGGCTCAGAATGCCGCCGAAGATCAGCCAGCCGCGCCGTCCGTAGGATTCGCGCCGGAAGGCGAAGATCAGCCGGATCACGCCGTCCGCGCCGAAGAACGCGCCGAGCACCACGGTCAGGGCGAAGATGCCGGTTCCCGGCGAGAACAGGATGATCGCGCCGGCAACGAGGCTGATCACGCCGATGAAGAGCTCGAGCAGCGTGTCCCCGGCCGAGCGCCGGGAGAAGGCGTCGAAGAGCTGGACCAGGCCGGAGATGATCAGCAGTGCGCCCACGAGCAGGGTGAGCGCGACGGTCGCGGTGTAGGAGAAGAAGATCGCCAGCACGCCCACGATCAGGAGCACGATGCCGAGCGCGATGGCGGTGCCGCGCCCCGGCGGGGCGATGGCGATCTCGTTTGGGTCGTTCGGACGAGCCATCCGGATAAACTCCCTTTCTGGATGCGTTCGCCTTGAAAAACCCCGCGATGGTACGCGAGGTTCCGGCAAGCCGAGGGAGGTGCGAAGATGACGATCGCCGTGCTCTACCGCTGGCGCGCGAGGCCCGGCATGGAGGACCAGTTCCGCCGCGGCTGGGTATCGGGTACCCGCGCGATCGAGCGCCAGTGCGGCTCGTTCGGCGCGGCCCTGCACCAGGCGCAGGACGGCACGTTCTGGTCCTATGCGCGCTGGCCCGACGAGGCGACGCGCCGGGCCTGCTTCCAGGACGGATCGGTCTTTTCCGATCCCGGCTTCGGGCAGATGAGCGAGGCCACGGCGGAGACCTTCGAGGAGATCCCGCTGGAGATCACCGACGATCTGCTGGTCCTGACCAGAAGGAGGCGCTGATGGAGGATTTCCTGTTCGACGGCTGGACGGGAATCGCGAAGATCCTCATCGCCGCACCGGTCATCTACATCCTGGTGGTGGCGCTGACCCGCGTCTCGGGCAAGCGTTCGGCCTCGCAGATGAACAATTTCGACTGGATCGTCACCGTGGCGATCGGCTCTCTGGTGGCCTCGGCGGTCCTGTCCCAGGGTGTGGCGATCGCCGAGGCGGCCCTCGCCATCACGGCCCTGTTCGCCCTGCAATACGGCTTCACCCTGGGCGCGCGCCGTTGGGGCAAGGTCGAGCGCCTGCTCAAGGCCCGCCCGAAGATCCTGCTGGCGCACGGCGAGTTCGACGAAGCGGCCATGGATGCGGAACGCGTCACGCGCAGCGAAATCCTCGCCGCGATCCGGGAATCGGGCAATCGCCGTCTCGACGAAGTCGAATACGTGATCCTCGAAAGCGATGCCCGCTTCTCGGTCATCGCCCGGGGCGAGCGTGCGCTCGACGAGGCCGTCCTGGCCACGATCCGCCGGCCCGAGGGCGCACCCCGCGCCCCGGACTAGAGGCCCGACACCGTCTGCTGGACCGGTTCGTTCGCGGCGAGGACGTCGGCAACCGGCAGCGCCAGGTCGTCCGGGCTCACCGGGCCGGGATAGGCCGTGGCGAGCACGCCGAGCGCGTCGCGCGCCGCGTCGGCGAACCCGGCGTGATCGGCGGCGATGGCCTCCAGGTGACGCTCCGCCCAGCGCTGCGCGGTCTCGGCAAAGCCGTAGCCGTCGAGGAAGGCGCCTTCGGGGGCGTCCTCGGCCGCGGCGAACTCGTATTGCAGCGCGGCGCGCTCGACGAGGTCGGCGAGCACGCGGGCGCGCACGGCCGACATGTCCTCGGCCTGCGGCGCGGCGGCCTCGGCCCGGTCGATGGCCTCCAGCACGGCATCGACCCTCGCCTCGATCTCCTCGTCGCTGGCCCCCTGATAGGGCGCGACGCTCGCCTGCGTGAGCGCGTCCATGAAGGAATCCACCCCGCGCTCGACGATGACCGGTTCGAGATCGACATAGATCTCCGAGATCGGGTGGGAGAACATCTCCGCCCCTGCCGAACGCTCGCCCGCCTCCAGGGCGTCGAGCCCGGCGATGTAATGGGCGCGCATCACCTCGAGCGCGGTGAGATAGATCACCGGATCGTTGGCGGCGGCGACGGGATCGATGCCCATCTCCCCGCCCGACGGCGCACCGCCCTCGCCTTCGCCCTCGCCGGCCATGCGGTAATCGACCGCTTGCGGACCTTCCTGCTCCACCTCTCCGGTGGTTTCCGGCAGCACGTCGGGCTGACCTTCGTCGACCGCTTCGGGCTGGGAGCCGCCGGTATCGACGGTCTGCTCCCCGCATCCGGCAGCGCCGAGCATGGCAATGGCGCTGACACCGGCTAGGAATCGGGGCGTCTTGCGGATACCCATGGCGGTCGAGCCTCCTCTTGGCTTGCTTCGCGCTCCTAACTAGGACAGCGTCACGTCTGTGACAATAACAATCATTCGCACGATACAGCCATGACCGCCCTGCTCCAGAACGTCCTCACCGCCGAAGAGATCGCCCGCATCGGCGAACTCGTGACGGGAGAGGACCGCTTCGAGGACGGCAAGGCGACGGCCGGCTGGGCGGCGAAGCGGGTCAAGGCGAACGAGCAGGCAAAGTCCGGCCCGCGCCTCGACGCGGTGCGGCGCCTGGTGCGCGCGGCGCTCGAACGCCATGAGCTGTTCGCCAGCTATGCCGTGCCGAAAGCCGTGTTCCGCATCCTCGTCTCGCGCTACCGGCCGGGCATGGAATACGGGCTGCATGTCGACGACGCGATCATGAGCGGGCACCGCGCCGACCTGTCCTTCACGCTCTTCCTGTCCGACCCGTCCTCCTACGAGGGCGGCGAGCTGGTGATCGAGGCGGCCGAGGGCGAGACGGCGATCAAGCTGGAGCCGGGACAGGCCGTTGTCTATCCCACCGGCGCGCTGCACCGCGTCGCGCCGGTCGCGTCCGGGGAACGCCTGGCGATCGTCGGCTGGGTGCAGAGCCTGGTGCGCCGCGCCGACCGGCGCGAGGTCGTCTTCGATCTCGACCAGACGATCCGCGCCCTGCATCAGGCCAAGGCGCCGCAGGCCGCGATCGACCGGCTGCTGAAGACCAAGGCCAATCTGATGCGCCAGTGGGCCGAGGTCTAGGAGTCCTCGCCGAGCCGGGGATCGTCCGCCGGCACCCGCTCCCAGGTCTGCTCCTTGCAGAACACCATGAGGGCGCAGCCTTCCAGCTCGAGCTCGTCCGGGCCGGTCTTGCGGATCTCGCCGGAATAGGTGCGCCCGTCATCGGGATTGTAGACCTCCCCGCCCTCGAAGACATTCTCCTGCGTGCGGGTGAATTCCCACAGGATGTCGAGCCCGACGAGCGGGCGGCCGCGCAGCTCGGGATCGGGATTTTCCACGTCGCGCTGCGGCTCGTCCTGCGAGAGCCAGGCGATTTCCCCGCACAGATCGCCCGGACGGTCCCGGCATTCGAAGAGACGCACGATGGAGGTGTCCTCCGGCGTTTCCCAGAAGCCGTGGACCGAAGAGCCGGTTTCCCCGGAACCGGCAAGGCCGGCGGCCGAAGCGCCCAGGACGAGGCCGGCGGAGGCAAGGAGAATGCGCAGCATGGCGGTATTCCTGTCTGCGGGAAGATGTCCCTCCCGAACGGAGCTGCGCCCTAGCCGGTTCCCCGGTTCAGAAGGCAGGCAGACGCACGCGTACACAGGTGCCCGCACTGACCTGCGGATAATCGGTCTCGCCCCCGAGGGCGGCCGCCATGGCGGAGATCAGTGCCGATCCCTTCCCGGTCCGCGATGCGGGATCGCGGCCCCGGCCATTGTCGCGCACGGTCAGCACGAGGCGTGCGTCCTCGCGCGTGAGGCTCGCCTCCACCCGGCCCGTCTGCGGCTCGGGAAAGGCGTGCTTGACCGCATTCATCACGGCCTCGGTGACGATGATGCCCAGCCGCGCCGCCGGCCGGGGCGGCAGCAGAATGTCCTCGTCGGCGCGTGCGGCGAAGCGGCACCGCCCCTCGAGCGCGAGACCCAGCGTGCGCTCCAGCGAAGCCATGTAGTCGCGCATGGAGACGGCCTCCATGCCGGCAAGATCGAGCAGGCGGTGCAGCTCGGAGAACGCAGTGACATTGGCGGCGCACCGGCGGCAACGCTCCGGCTCCGCGCTCCCGCTCTCCTGAAGGCGCACCAGGGCCGCCACCTGCTGGAACTCGTTCTTCACCCGGTGGGACAGCTCCTGATAGCGCCGCTCGGCGCGTTCGGCCGCTTCCAGGGCCGCGTCTCGCTCCTCGCGCAGGCGGTGCGCCTCGCTCCGCAGGCGGTCCTCGGCGACGCTCATCTCGAAATCTCCCGGCAGCCCCAGGCCAAACGCCGACGGTAACCATACCACAATTACGGGTTTGACCTAGAACGGCCAGAAGACCGGGATCAGCGCCACGGCGATCGCCCACATCAGGACATTCAACGGCAGGCCGACCTTCGTGAAGTCGGCGAAGTGGTAATTGCCCGCACCGTAGACGAGCGTGTTGGTCTGGTAGCCGAGCGGGGTGGCGAAGCTGGCGCTGGCGGCGAACATGACGGCCACCACGAAGGGGCGCGGATCGACGCCGAGCTGGTGTGCGAGCCCGATCGCGATGGGCGTCAGCAGGATCGCGGCGGCATTGTTGGTCACCGTCTCGGTCAGCGCCGAGGTGACGAGATATAGAATCGCGAGCATCGCCCAGGGTCCGAAACCTGCCACCAGCGCGGCCATGTTGTGGACGATGAATTCGGCCGCCCCGCTCGCCTGCATCGCCCGCCCGATCCCCAGCATGCCGAAGATCAGGAACAGGATGCGCCAGTCGACCGAGCGATAGGCCTCGCCCGGGCGCACGCAGCCCAGCGCCAGGACCGCCACGGCCGCGACGAGCGCGGCCATCGCTATCGGCAACAGTCCGATCGTGGCCACGGCGATGAACCCGGCGACGGCGGCGATCGCGATCGGAGCCTTCTCGCGGCGCTCGCGCTGCAGCACCGGCTGGGACAGGGAGACGATATCGCCGCGGTCGAACAGCGTGCGCATGCCGTCCGCCGGGCCTTCCAGCAACAGCGTGTCGCCGACCTGCAGACGCAGGTTCTCGAACTCCTCCCCGATCTCCTCGTCCGGCCGGCGCACGCCGAGAATGCGCACATCGTAGAGCCGGCGCAGATTGAGCGACCCGACGCGGCGGTCCTCGAAACGCGAGCCCGGCCCGATCACGCCCTGGCGGATGACCGCCTCTTCCTCGACCACGGTCTCGATCCCGGCCTTGGCGAGCCGGTCGGTGATGTTCTCCTCGCCGTCGCCGGAGGCGACCGCCGCCTCCAGCTCCTCCTCGGCCTCCTCGGCGATCTCCGGGCGGGCGGCGCGCCGGAAATGAACCGCGTCGGCGGGCGGGGCGCGCAGGATGATGCGGTCGCCCGCCTCCAGTTCGGCTGTCCGGCGCTCGGACCTCGTCAGGCTCTGCCCGCCGCGGATCAGATCGACGATCTCGACATCGTCCTGCCCGGCAATGCCGGAAAGCGGTTCGCCGATCAGGTCGGAGGTGCGCGTGACGACGAGTTCGGTCAGGAAGGAAAGCTCGGGCTCTTCCTCGATCTCCTCGCTGGCGCTGCGCCGTTCGGGCAGCAGGCGCCGCCCGATCAGCATCATGTAGGCGATGCCGGCGAGCCCCATGATCACGCCGGGCACGAACAGCTCGAACATGTTGAAGGCCGCCAGCCCCTCCTCGATCGCGACGCCGTTGACGAGCAGGTTGGTCGAGGTGCCGATGATCGTCGTCGCGCCGCCGAAGATCGAGGCATAGGAGAGCGGGATCAGGAAGCGCGACGGGGCCTCGCCCTGATCGCTCGCCATCGAGATCACCACCGGGATCAGCATCAGCACGACCGGCGTGTTGTTGACGAAGGCGGAGAGCACCATCACCCCGACCATCAGGCCGAGCATGTTCACCCAGCTCGAGTCCACGGCCATCCGTCGCGCGAAGCCCGCGATCTGCCCGATCACGCCGGTGCGCTGCAGGGCCGCGGTGAGGATGAACATCGCCCCCACCGTGATCGGCCCGGAATTGGAGAACACCCTCAGCATGTCCTCGCTGTCCAGCACGCCGGCCACGACGCAGGCCATCGCCCCGGCGAGCGCGATCACGTCCGGCGATGCCCACTGGCGGTAAAACGCCAGGAACACCACCGCCACGACGGCGAGCACGAATGCGGCTTCCAGGGTGAGAGCGGTCGTGTCCATCGCGGCCCGCGGAGCGGCCTCGCCTGCTGCTGCGCAGACGAACGTCCCGCCAGCGCGAGGGGTTTCGCCGGCCCCGCGCTCAGGCGGGCAGGAAGCCCTCGATGGAGAGGTAGCGCTCGCCGGTGTCGTAGTTGAAGCCGAGCACCCGCGCGCCCCGGGGCAGATCGGGCAATTTCCTCGCGATCGCGGCGAGCGTCGCACCGGAGGAGACGCCGACCAGCATGCCCTCCTCGCGGGCGGCGCGGCGGGCATGATCCATCGCCTCGGCCGGCTCGACCTGGAGGACGCCATCGATCGCGTCCATCTCCAGTATGCCCGGCACGAAGCCCGCGCCGATCCCCTGGATCGGGTGCGGACCCGGCTTGCCGCCCGACAGGACGGGGGAGAGCGTCGGTTCCACGGCGAAGACCTTCAGCTCGGGCCAGGACTGCTTCAGCGCCTGCGCGCAGCCGGTGATGTGCCCGCCCGTGCCGACGCCGGTGATCATTGCGTCGAGCCCTTCGGGGAAGTCCTCGAGGATTTCCTTCGCGGTGGTCTCGCGGTGGATCTTCACATTGGCCGGGTTCTCGAACTGCTGCGGCATCCAGGCGCCGGGCGTTTCGGCGAGGAGTTCCTTCGCGCGCGCGATGGCCCCCGACATGCCCTTCTCGCGCGGCGTCAGGTCGAAGCGCGCGCCATAGGCGAGCATGAGCCGGCGGCGCTCGATCGACATGCTCTCCGGCATGACGAGCAGGAGATCGTAGCCCTTCACCGCCGCGACCATGGCCAGCCCGATCCCGGTATTTCCCGAGGTCGGCTCGATGATGGTTCCGCCCGGCTTCAATGCGCCGGACGCCTCCGCCGCCTCGACCATGGCGAGCGCGATCCGGTCCTTGATCGAGCCGCCCGGATTGACCCGTTCCTGCTTGATCCAGACCTCGTGATCGTCGCCGAACAGGCGCCGCATTCGCACGTGGGGCGTACGCCCGATGGTGTCGAGGATCGAGTTCGCGCGCATGGAAGCCTCCGTGTTGCGTGGCGCCGAGCGTAGGACGGTCCGTCGCCTGCGGTAAGCCCCGCGCTGCGCCTCAACGCTCGCGGGCAGCGGACCTGAGCGCGCGATCGAGGCGCTCGAAGGCGACAGGCTTGGCGTGGATGCCGAGATGGGCGAGGTCGTCTGGCAGGACCTCGCGCGAATGTCCCGACAGAAAGACCACCGGCACGGCCTGTCCGACCAGCGCACGCGCGACCTCGAAGGAATCCCCGTCGCCGAGTTCGATGTCGAGCAGCGCGGCGTCCACCGGCGTGTGCGAGAGGATCGCGAGCGCGTCGGCGGCATTGCCGGCCGGCCCGGCCACGTCCCAGCCCCGCGAGCGCATCTCCGCCTCGATGTCCCAGGCAATCAGCGGTTCGTCCTCGCAGATCAGCAGGCGGTTCCCCAAGCCCGGTCCTCCCCTAGAGGGGCAGCAGGATCTCCGCCTGCAACCCTCGGGGATCGTAAATGATTTCGGATTTCCCGCCTAGCGAATGTTCGAGCGTCGCGCTGATCAGCCGGGTTCCGAAGCCCTGCCGGCGCGGCGGCTCGACGCGCGGCCCCTTCTCTTCGCGCCAGGTCAGGCGCAGCGCACGGCGCTCGTCGTGCGCCCCGGTTTCCCAGGACAGCCGGATGACACCGGTATCGTTGGACAGCGCGCCGTATTTCGAGGCGTTGGTGACGAGTTCGTGCAGCACCAGGGCAAGGCCGTGCGCGACCGGGGCCGGCAGCTGGACGGATGGCCCCGCGATGTCCAGCCGGCTCGTTTCCACTGGCGCGTGGGGGCCGAGCTGGGCTTCGATGAGGCCGTGCAGGTCGGCGCGCCCCTCCCCGGCATTGAAGATGATGTCGTGCGCCGCGGCCATGGCCTGCAGCCGTCCGGTGAAGGCGGCGCTGAAGCTCTCGAGGTCCTCGGCATGGCGCAGCGTGTGATTGGCCATGGCCTGGATGGTCGCCAGAGAGTTCTTCACCCGGTGATTGAGTTCCCGGACCAGGAGCGCGCGCTGGGTCTCGTGCTCCTTCTGGGCGGTGATGTCCTTGAACACCAGCGCGAAACAACCGTGCGGTTCGACCGGGGTGGCGAACACGTCGAAGAACCGGCCCATGGCCTGCGAGCCCTGCTGGAAGCGTATCGTCTCGCCGCCGAGCCCCACGCGGGCATAGTCGTCCAGCCATTTGCGCTCGAGATCGGGGAGCAGTTCGAACGCCGTGCGCCCCTTGGCGTTCTTAAGCCCGGTCATCTGCTCGAACAGCGGATTGACCTCCAGGAAGCGGTAATCGACCGGCGCTCCGCCCTCGTCGGTGACGATCTCGCAGAGGCAGTAGCCCTGGTCGATGGAGTCGAAGATCGTGCGCAGGCGCGCCTCGCTCGCCGCGAGCCGGCGCTCGCCGGCCTTGCGCTCGGTGATGTCGACCCCGGAGGCGACGAGTTCCACGATCCGCCCCTCGCCGTCGCGGCGCGCGACGAGCTGGTAGTCGACATTCATCATCTGGTCGCCGCTGACCCGCACGAGCGCATCGCGGCGCACCGTGCCGCCCGACGCCGCGCGCTTCACGTCGGCGCGCACGCGGCGCTGGACATCCTCGTCGAACGCCCACCAGAAGCATTCCCAGAACGGCTTGCCGATCACGTCGGCGCGCGTCAGGCCGGCGATGTCGAGCGCCGGCTGGTTGACCGCCGTCATCTCCCCGGTCGGGGCGAGCGTTGCGACGAAGGCGAGGATGTGGTCGAGCGTGCCGGCCAGAGCGTCGCTGTCCGGGTCCGCAGCCGGGGACGGGGCATCCAGCTCCTGTGTCATCGCTCGCCGCGTCTCCTCCTTGTCTTGCCAAGGAAACCTAACGCGGACCCGGCGATATCCCAAGCCTTGCCGGTCGCGCGAAAGCGGCCGGTCACCCGGCCGCCCTGGCGTTCCGGCGCGGCCCTCAGGCCGCTTCGGCCGCGGGCAGGATCGGTCCGCCCTCGGCGAGCCAGCGGGCGCAAGCCGGGGAAATGGCCCGGCTGCATCCGGCATGCAGCGCGCAAGCGGTTGGCGCCGCGGCCCGAAACCCGCTAGTGGTCGTCCTTTGCGCGGACATCCGTCCCCGCCCGAGCAACAAGACACGCATCCGCCCCGCCGGATGCGGCCCCCGGCGGCGATCGGGGCGAAGCCAGAGAGGACGCGATGCCCGACAGCATCCCCATCCCGCAGAGTGTGAGCAGCCTGTTCGGGGTCGCGCTCGTGCTCCTCATCGCGTTCCTGCTGTCCACCAACAAGCGCGCGATCAGCCTGCGCGTCGTGGCGAGCGCCTTCGCCCTGCAGCTCGCCTTCGCCGTCATCGTGCTCTACCTGCCGCCCGGCCGGGCCGCGCTGGCAACGGCGGCGCGCGGGGTGAACCAGCTGCTCGAATACGCCGGGGCGGGCATCGCCATGGTGTTCGGCCCGCTCGAAGGGGTGGGCTTCAGCTTCGCCCTGCACGTGCTGCCGGTGATCATCTTCTTCGCCGCGCTGATGAGCGTGCTCTACCACGTCGGAATCATGCCGCGGCTCGTGGCCGGCTTCGGCTGGCTGCTGAACCGGCTGCTCGGCACCGGCCGGGTGGAGAGCCTGAATGCGGCGGCGAACATCTTCGTCGGCCAGACCGAGGCGCCCCTGACGGTGAAGCCCTACCTGCCCAAGGTCACCCAGCCGCAGCTCTTCGCGATCATGACCTCGGGCCTGGCCTCGGTCGCCGGCTCGGTGCTCGCCGGCTACGCCCAGCTCGGCATCTCGGTGGAATACCTGCTCGCGGCGAGCTTCATGTCCGCGCCGGGCGGGCTCCTGATGGCCAAGATCATCATGCCCGACGAGAAGGGCGCGCCGGCAGAGCCCCAGGACCTCATCAAGATCAAGCCCGACGACGGCCGCCATGCCAATGTCATCATGGCCGCAGCCATGGGCGCCAAGGACGGTCTGTGGCTGGCGCTCAACGTGGGCGCCATGCTGATCGCCTTCGTCTCGCTGATCGCGCTTCTGAACGGCCTGCTCGGCTGGGCGGGCGGGTTCGCGGGGCTGGATGGCCTGACGATCCAGACCATTCTGGGCTACCTGTTCTCGCCGCTCATGTACGCCCTCGGCATCCCGGTCGAGGAGGTGGTGCGCGCCGGGGGAATCCTCGGCGAGAAGGTCATCGTCAACGAGTTCGTGGCGTTCATCTCGCTGTCCGGGACGATGGAGGAGTTCTCCCCGCGTACCCAGGCGATCCTGACCTTCGCGCTGTGCGGCTTCGCCAACCTGTCCTCGATCGGCATCCTGCTCGGCGGGCTCGGCAGCCTGATCCCCGAGCGCATGAGCCAGATCGCGCGCTTCGGCCTGCTCGCCGTCGCCGCGGGCACGCTGTCGAACCTGATGAGCGCGGCGCTCGCCGGGCTTCTCTTCATTCCCTAGAGACCTGCCCCCGATGGACAAGCACCGCGTCATCTTCGATTGCGATCCGGGCGTCGACGACGCCATCTCGCTGCTGACCGCGATGGCATCCCCGGAGGCGATCGAGATCCTCGCCATCACCACGGTCGGGGGCAATGTTCCGCTGGAGACGGTGACGCGCAATGCCTGCGCCCTGCGCAGCTTCGCCGGACGCCGGGACGTGCGCGTCTTCGCGGGCTGTCCGCGTCCGCTCGTGAAGCCGCCCGTGTTCGCCGATCACGTCCACGGCGAGGCCGGGCTCGGGGCCGGCACGCTCGCGCCCTGCGATCTGCCGGCGGAGACCCGGCACGGCGTCGACGTCATCATCGAGACGCTGCGCGGCGCGCCGGACGCCTCGGTCACGCTGGTGCCGACCGGGCCCCTCACCAATATCGCGGTGGCGCTGGTGAAGGAGCCGAACATCGCCAGGGCCGTACGCGAGATCGTGCTGATGGGCGGGGCGCACCGCGAGGGCGGCAACATCACCGCCTCGGCCGAATTCAACATGAGCGTCGATCCCCACGCCGCCCACGTGGTCTTCGAATCGGGCTGCCCGATCGTCGCGGTCGGCCTCGACGCGACCTATCAGATGCGCATGACGCCGGCCCGGATGGAGCGCCTCGCGGCGATGGGAAGCGCGGCGGGACACTTCGTCCACGCCATGCTCGAGCACGTCAACGCAATCTATGCCGATCTCTACGGTGCGCAGGGCTGCGCGCTGCACGACCCGTGCACCGTCGGCTACCTGCTCGCGCCCCGGCTCTTCGAGACACTCCCCTGCCGGATCGACGTGGAGACCGCCTCGCCGCTCACCGCCGGCCATACCGCGGTCGATTTCCATGCGCGCACGGGCCGGCCGGAGAATGCGCGCTGGGTGACCCGGCTCGATGCCGACGCCCTGTTCGCGCTCATCCTGGAAAGGCTCGCCCGGCTATGAGCGCGCCTAAGATCACCGTCGTCGGCTCGATCAATCTCGATATCGTCGCACACGCCGACCGGCTGCCCTTGCCCGGCGAGACGGTGATGGGCGGCGCGCTCGCCCTCTATCCCGGCGGCAAGGGCGCGAACCAGGCCCTCGCCGCGCGCCGGCTCGGCGCCGAGGTGTCGATGATGGCCCGCGTCGGGCGCGACGCCCATGCCGGCCAGGCGCTCGCGCTCCTGCGCGCCGGCGGCGTCGATCTCTCCGGCGTCATCGAGGACGATCGCCACCCCACGGGCGTCGCGCTCATCGTCGTGAGTTCGGACGGGGAGAACCAGATCGTCGTCACGCCCGGCGCCAATGGCGCGCTCGCGCCGGAGGATGTCGATGCGATACCGGGCGCGGCGATCTGCCAGCTCGAGGTGCCGTTGGAGACCGTCGAGGCCGCCGCGCGGGCGTGCGAGGGCTTCCTCGCGCTGAACCTCGCCCCGGCAAGACCGGTGCCGGACACGCTGCTGACGCGCGCCGATCTCATCGTGGCCAACGAGAGCGAAGCTGCCTTCTACGGCCTCGACCGCCTGCTCGCGCCGGGCAAGCGCCTCGCCGTGACGCTCGGCGCGAGGGGCGCGGTGCTCTACTCCAGCGGGGTGGAACGCGCGCGCGCAACGCCGCCTGCGGTCACGCCCGTCGACACGACCGGGGCCGGCGACACGTTCGTGGCCGCCCTCACCCTCGCCCTGCTCGAAGGGCGCGCAGAGGCGGACGCCCTCGCCTTCGCGTGCGCCGCCGGCGCGGCGGCCACCCTGCACCACGGCGCGCAATCCTCCCTGCCTCGGCGCGAGGCGGTCGAGGACCTGATGCGCCGCTGAACCCGGAACGGAGTCCGCGATGTCCTCGATCCCCCGTTTCGATCTCCGCGAGTTCACCGGCGGCGGCGATGCCGCCCGGCGCGAGTTCGCCAGCGGGCTCGTGGCGGGGCTGAAGCGCTACGGCTTCATCGTCGTGTCAGGCCACGGTGTCCCGCAGGCGCTGATGGAGGACGCCTACCGCGCTTCGGCCGCATTCTTCGCCCTTCCCGAGGCGGAGAAGCGCCGCCATGCCGGCGCGCTGCGCGGCTACACCCCGTTCGGGATCGAGCACGCCAGGCAGTCCGACAAGCCCGACCTGAAGGAATTCTGGCAGATCGGCCACGAACCGGCCCCCGGCCTCACCGTGGAGCACCCCAATACCTGGCCCGAGCACCCGGCGGAGTTCCGCGCCACCTTCACAGCCCTGTTCGACGCCCTTTTCGACGCCGGAGGCTCGCTGCTGTCCGCGATCGCGCTCGATTTCGGCCTCGAGGAGGAGTTCTTCGACGCGCGCATCGCCGGCGGCCAGTCGCTGCTGCGCCTGCTGCACTATCCCCCCGTGCCCGAGGGTACCGATCCGGGCTGCGTGCGCGCCGCGGCGCACGAGGACATCAACCTCATCACCCTGCTGATCGCCGCGAACGGGGCCGGGCTCGAACTGCTCGACCGCGACGGGCGGTGGCTTCCGGTCGAGGCCGGGCGCGAGGACATCATCGTGGATACCGGCGACATGATGGCGCGGATCACCGGCGGCGTCCTGCCGGCGACCACGCACCGCGTGGTCAACCCGGCCGGGCCCAATGTCAGCCGCTACTCCATGCCCTTCTTCGTCCAGCCGCGCTCGGAGGTGCTGCTCGAACCCCTGCCCGGCTGCCGGTCCGACGCCGAGCCGATCACCGCCGGCGAGTACCTGAACCAGCGCCTGAAGGAGATCGGCCTGCCCGCGGCCTGAGCCGGGCGGGGTGAAGGCGAGGCGCGGCGGCGAAGGAAACTACCAGGCGCTCCCGAACACGGCCGGCGCGATCACCAGGGCGACGAGGCTCAACACCGCGACGGCGACCACGTTCAACGCCAACCCTGCTCGCGCCATTGTTGGAATCGGTACCAGCCCGGAGCTGAACACCACCGCATTGGGCGGCGTGGCGACGGGCAGCATGAAGGCGCAGCTCGCGGCGAGCGTCACGGGAATGACGTAGATCAGCGGATCGGCTCCGGTCTCCACGCCGATCGCGGCGATTACCGGCAGGAAGGTCGCGGTGGTGGCCAGGTTGCTCGTCAGCTCGGTCAGGAAGATGACGAGGGTCGTGGCGGCCACGATGAGCAGAATCGTGTTCACCGAGCCGAGCCCTGCGAGTTGCTGGCCCAGCCACAAGGCGAGGCCCGAGCTGGTGATCGCGGAGGCGAGCGCCAGCCCGCCGCCGAACAGGATGAGCACGCCCCAGGGCAGCCGGCCCATCGCGTCCCAGGTCATAAGCGCCTCGCCCTTTCGTCCGGACGGGATGAGAAAGGCCGCCACCGCCGCGGTCATCGCCACGCCGGTGTCGCTCACCTCGCCCAGGAAGGGCAGGTCGTCGAGCCAGTCGCGGGTGAGCCAGCCGACCACGAGGAAGACGAACAGCAGACCGGTGCGCATCTCGGCCTTGCTCATGGCGCCCAGGCTCTTGCGCATCGTCCGGATGTGACGAAGCGCTTCCTCCGAGGCTCGGAAATCGATGGGAAACAGCACGCGCGTCAGAAGGAACCACGCCAGGGGCAGCAGGACGAGCGATACGGGGAGCCCCACAAGCATCCAGCGTGCGAAATCGATCTCCACCCCGTAATTGTCGGCCATGAAGCCTGCCATGAAGGCGTTGGGCGGCGTACCCACCAGGGTCGCCAGCCCGCCGAGCGTGGCGCCGTAGGCCAGCCCCAGCAACAGCGACACGCCGAAATTGTCTCGCTGCTTCAGGGAGAGGCCCGGCATCGTCTCGCCGATCACCGTCACGACGGACACCGCGATGGGCAGCAGCATGAGCGCCGTCGACGTATTCGAGATCCACATGCTCACGAAGGCCGCCGCCGCCATGAAGCCCGCGACGAGCGCGCGCGCATCGGCCCCGACGAGGGCGAAGACCCCGAGCGCGATGCGCCTGTGAAGCCCGCAACGCTCTATCGCCAGGGCGATCACGAACCCTCCGAAGAAGAGATAGATGATCGGATGAGCGTAGGGCGCGGCGATCTCGCCCACTGTCGTCACCCCGAGAATGGGCAGAGCGACCAGCGGCAGGAAGGCCGTCACCGCTACCGGGATCGCCTCGGTCGCCCACCAGATGGCCATGAGCAGGCCCACTGCGGCGACCAGAGCCGCCTCGCGCGGCAACCCTTCCGGCGAGAAGCCGGCGAGCACCGCAAGGGCAGCGGCAGGGCCAAGATACAATCCGACGCGCTGGTAGAGCGCCGGGCGGTCGTCGGTTTTCGTCGTCATGCGATCCGTCTGTCGATTCAGGGTTGAGCCGGCGGTCGGACGGCGAGAGCGTTGATGTGCGCGGCGGCCGCCTCGGCCATACCGGCATTGTCGTGTGCGACCCCGGCAACCGTTACGAGTCGCCAGGCCAGTGGCGCGTCCATGGCGGCGGCCCGGGTCCGGGCGGCATCGAGGAAGTTCAACCCGCGTGCATAGCGGTTCGGCCCCTGGGCGTCGGCCTCGGCAGTGCGTCTCAGGTGACGATGCTCCGGGTCGTCATCCTCCTCGCCGAGCAGGATCACCAGTGGAGCGGCCAACCAGGCGCGCTCCGCCTCCTCCGTCACCGGAGCGCCGCCCAGCCCGTATGGCCAGGGCGTCCCAGGATCGGGAAAGGTGTACCAGCCCGCGTTCGCGGCGTAGGCCGTGCGCAGGCGCGGCAGGTCCTCGAGCAACACGGCGCGGTGGACGGCTTGCGCGCCGGCGGAATGGCCGAACAGATGATAACCCTCGGGCGCGCCGCCGCGCGCAGCGATCGCGTCGAAAAGCGGCTCGAGCGCAGTGAACGCGTAAGGGCCCTCCGTGCCCGCTCCGCCAAGATTGTACATGGCCGCGCCGGGAAACGCCTCGGCGGAAAACGCCGGTGCGTAGATGCGAAGGCCGAGGGCGCCGGCCGGCCCGGCCCAGTTGTCGCGATACGCATCCGCGTTCCGGTCCACGCCGTGTAGTACGATGACCACAGGCGCATCCGGGAACCGCGCCGGGTCGGGCTCGGCGTAGAAGACTTCGAGGGTCGGCCCGTCCCAGCCGGAAAACGCGAACCGGCCCGTGGCCGGCGGCTTGGCCAGGGAAGAAGCGGGCAGGAACGCGGCAGCGCAGAGGGAAATCGTCAGGAAGCGGAGCATGTCGGAAAGAGCGGAGGCGCCGCGCACGCGGCGCCTCCCTCTATTTTCCTCAGAAGTGCTTGCGCACGTCGAAATAGACCTGGCGGCCACGGATGCTGTGATAGGCCGCATCATAGCCGTTGGTCTCGTCGGCGAGGGGCGGATCCTCGTCGAAGATGTTGTTCGCACCGACCCGGACCTGGACGCCGTCGAGCGCCCCGGGCCTGTCGAACTCGTACTGGACGTAGGCGTTGGTCTGCGTCCACGCATCCACGATGAACGGATCCCCGTTCGGATCGAGTCCCGCGCCGGTGTCGATGAACTCGCTGGTATAGTCCGCACGCACACCCGCACCGAAGCCGCTGTCGTGACGCCAGGTGAGCGTGGCGCCCACCCGCCACTCCGGCTGGCCGTCCTGACGGATGATCTCACCTTCCTGGGAAACCTCGATCTCGTTGGAGATCAGCCCGCTCTCCACGGCGTCGCGGATCTGCTCGGCGCCGGGCGACAGCGAGATAAAGTAGGTGTCCAGATAGGAGGCGTTCACCTTCAGGTCGAAGTCGCCGACCGGCGTGTCGTCGAACGCGTAGTAGAGCGCGTAGTCCCAGCCTTCGACGTCGATGTCCTCGTTGTTGTCGTAGGTGTCGCGGATGAACAGGATGTCGCCGGCCGGCGTGAGCCCGGCCGCGTTGAAGAAGGCGATCTCGTCCACGTTGGGCGTGTCGCGCACCACGTTCGGGTTGGACGAGCCCTGCAGGCGCAGGAGGTAATCCAGGCTGATATGGTTCTCCGCTCCGAACACGCCGACCACGTCGCGGCGCTGGATTTCCCAGCGGTCGACCGTGACGGTGAGATTGTTCAGGAAGCTGAAACCGCCCTCGAACCCGCTCGGCTCGAAGACGAAGCCGTAGGTGATGTTGATGTCATCCTCCGGCCCGATGTCGTCGGCGACCGAACGGCGCTCGGTGCGGCCCTCGGTGTAGCCGACGCAGTCGGCGAAGGTCGCAAACGTGCCGTTGCGCACGCCGGCCTCGCAGAAATAGCTGTCCTCGCGCGCATTGGACCGGTCGACGCCTTCATTGATCACGATGAGGTTCGGCGCCCGGAAGCCTTCCGAATAGGCGCCGCGGAACTTCAGTCCGTCGAACGGAACCCAGGCGGCGGCTATCCGCGGCTTGATCCCGCTGCCGCCGAAGTCGGAGTAGTGCTCGTAACGGGCCGCGATCTGCACATCGAACGTCTCGACCAGCGGCACGTTCATGTCGGGGCCGACCAGGGGTATGGAAGCCTCGGCGAAGGCGGCGAACACCTCCCGAGAGCCGCTGGAGTCCGGGGTCGGGCTGGTGCCGTAGACGTCGGTCTCGCTCACTTCACCCGTCACCGCGTCGGTGAAGGTGATGGTGCCGTCCAGGCGGGAATCGCGGTCCTCGTCATAGGCCTCGTAGCGCGCCTCGGCACCGCCCGCCAGGCCGATGAAACCGCCGGGGAGGCTGAACACCTCGCCATTGCTGACCTTGAAGTCGGCGAGCGCCAGCTCGGCGGTGCTCTTGCGCACCACGTCGACCAGGAACGGCTCCATCAGGCTGCGGTCGTTCGCGGTGGCGTCGCCAACCGAGGGATTGTCCGGATCTCCGCCGTTGAAAAGATTGTAGACGTTCGGCGTCTCGTTGAAGAGTGCCTGCTGGAACAGGGTGCGGGAGATCGAGTTGTTCTCCGTGTCCTCGGCATGGGAGCGGTTGTAGAGCACCGCGCTGTCCCAGTCCCAGCCGCTCTCGCCGAACGTGCCGCGGGCGCCGCCCAGCGCACGCCACTGGGTGTTGACGATCTCGATGTCGCGGAAACCCACGTCGACGAAGCGGTAGCGCCCGGCGTCGGTGAACACCGGCAGCCCGCTCGCGGGAACGTTGGTGAGGCCGGGCAGGCGGTTCGGGTTCGGCGTGCCGTCGGAGAAGGTCACCGGGCCGAACGGGTTCCAGTAGTAGTTCGCCGGAACCGAGATTCCGGTCGCCCCGATCCCGTTGCGCGGCTCGTTGGTCCCCCGGGTCTCCGCGTAATACAGCCCGAACTCGCCATACAAGCGCACGCCGTTGTCGAGGTCGTGATTGAGGAAGGCGAAGCCGTTGAAACGATCGCGATCGGAGATGATGGAGCGCTCATAGGCACCGTCGAAGCGCAGGTCACGATCCTGGCTGCCGTCGTCGATGCAGAGATTTGCGACCGAGAGCGCGCCGGCGGTGTCGGCCCGGCAGCCCGGAAAGGTCGCCGGCTGGAAGTGGAACACGCCCGAGGGTGTCGTGAGGGTCACCCCGTTCTGCCGCACGCGCGTGGAGGAGGTCGTGTTCAGCGTCCACTGGCCCCAGGGGGTCTGGGTGGCGCGGTTGTCGAAGGATACGTCGCCTTCGAAGCTCGTCCCGACCAGGAACGGCCTCAGATCCTCGCTCGCCGAGCGCTCGAGTTCCGAGGCGAACAGCCCGTCCCGGCGCGAATACTCGGCCGAGAAGGACAGGTTCGTCCGGCCGCCGTTGAAGGAATCGCCGGCCCGCACCGTCAGGGTCTGTTCGTCCAGTCCGTTGCCGGTGGCGTAGAGATGGCGGCCAAGGATTTCGAATCCCGAGAAATCGTCGTCGAGAATGGTGTTGAACACCCCAGCGACCGCGTCCGAGCCGTAGATGGCCGAGGCGCCGTCGTTGAACACCTCGACCCGGGAGATGCCCGCGACGGGAAGTGCGTTCACGTTCGTCGTCGTGACCGGCGTGGACAGTTCGGCCTGGGTCGAGGGGTGGTTGACCACCCGGCGGCCGTTCAGAAGCACCAGCGTACCGCTGGACCCGATCGATCGCAGGTTGATCGAGGCGATGTCGCCGCGCGCGTTGTTGTTGGTGGTGTTGTTGTCGCCACGGAAGGCGACGCCGCCCTGGGAGGGCAGCGCGCGTATCAGATCCTCACCGTCCACCCCGCCGATCGAGGCGAGATCGTCCTGGTTGATGATCGTCACGGGCAGCGACTCGTTGATCCGGGCGCCCTGGATGTTCGTACCCGTAACGACGATGACGTCGCGTGTTTCTTCCTGCACAGCGGAAGCCTGCGTGGTCTCGGCCACCTCTTGCGCCAGCGCTGTCTGACCCAGCGCAAGCACGCTGAGCGCCACTCCCGATTTCAAAAAGCTGCGAACCGACATCTCGGCCTCCCCCGAATTTATTGGTTTTGTGACGGAAGCAATGCACCCAGACACTGTCAACAAAAAACATACACGCGGTTCAAATTTTTGACTTCAGCGGTTGCCAATTTGCGTCAATCCTGCTCGCATGGGGTGTGGCCGAACCAGTCCGCGCGAACGAGGGCGTAACCCAAATGTCGGTTCTAAAACCGCAATTTCCCGATCACGGCTCGCCATTCTCCCGTGAACAGGCACGGCGAAGAAAGCTCGACGCCATCCTTTCTGCCGCGGCGAAGCGCTTCAACGAACAAGGCTTCGCCGACACCCGCCTCGAGGATGTCGCGGCGGACCTGGGACTGACGAAGACCAGCATCTCCTATTATTTCGCGAGCAAGGAGGACCTCGCCGAGGCGGTGTTCCGGGAGGCATCCAGCTTCCTGCGCGACGCGGTCGCAGCGGCCCTCGATGCCCCCGGAGACGCCGGCGCACGAATCCTCGCCTTGTTTCGTGCCTATGCGTCACAGCTTGACTCGGTGGCGCGCCGGGTTCGCGGACCTGTCGCCGCCCTGCGCGACCTGGATGCCCTGCCGGATGCGATCTGCGAGCAGATTGCAGGGGAGATATCCGGCTGCCTGGCCCAGATCACGCGGCTCGTGGCGGCCTGGAACGAGGAGAACGGGGCGCCGCTGGGTCGAGCCGAACCGGCGAGTTTCCTGATACTGGCCCTACTTGACTGGCTCGGCGAGCGCGGCAATCAACATCGCAGGGGCAGCGATATTCTCGCAGACTTGGATGTCCTCACCGACATCGTCGCAGGCGGCCTTCTCGCCAAACCGTTCGGATACCCGGCGCCTGTGCCGCTGAACCTCGGGTCGAACGAGACGCTGGCGATCTTCGACCGGGCGGCTCGCAACAGGATGAAGCGCGAAGCCTTTCTCAAGGCGGGATCCCGTCTGTTCAACCAGAAAGGCTTCGGCGGAACCTCCCTTGCCGAAGTCGCCTCCGTTCTCGGCGTCTCGCGCGGCGCGTTCTACTATCACATTGAGGACAAGGAGCAGTTCCTGGACCAGTGCCTCGAGCGTTCGCTGAACATCATCGAGCAGGCGCTCTCGGCCGTGGACGAGTCAGACCTTCCGCCTGCGGAGCAACTGCGCAGCGTCCTCGCCGAGCTGGTCTATCTCCAGGCAGCCGGAATCGAACCGCTTCTGCGTCCCGGCATGGCATCGGTGCTTCCCGCGCCGCGCCGCCGACGTCACCTCACCCGCCTGCGCACGATCGCCCGACGGTTCGGCGATCTTCTTGCCGAGGGCGCCGAGACAGGCGAGCTGCGCCCGGTCGATCTCGGTCTCGCCGAGGACGTTCTCGCCAGCATCGTCTTCCTGAACGGGGGCTACACGCTCGCCGCAGCAGGAAGCGCGTCCAGCTGGAGCCTGTTCGAGGATGCCCGCAGCGCGACGACCGATTATCTGCACCTGCTGTTTCACGGCATCGGGAAGCGGCAATGAGATCGGCCCTCGCCGCCCTGCTCGCGATCGTCGGGTTCTGCGGGCTCGCGCCGGCCGAGGCGCAGCCGGCACCTGAACCGATCTCCGGTCAGGAGATCGCGCAGGTCTTCTCTCAGGAAAGCCTCAATGGCCACGTGCTTCGCATCGAGGCGGCACTGGCGCGATCCCAGGCGGCGGAAGGCGTCATTCCCCGGGATGCGGCCGATGCGATCACGCGCGCAGCGGTTCCGGCGAGCGTGCCGCCGGACGAACTCGCCGCGGAATACGAGATCGTGCGTCACCGGATGGTTGCCCTGCTCAACGTGCTGAGCCGCGCCATGGACGAGGAGGACGCGGCCTGGCTTCACTACGGGGCGACCACCGTCGACATCTACGACACGGCGCTGATGCTGCAATTGCGCGACGCCGTGCTGTATCTGATCGAGGATCTTCGCACGCTGGAACTGCAGCTCGTCGCGCTGGCGGAGCTCCATCGGGCGACTCCCATGATCGGTCGCACGCTCGGCCAGCACGCTCTTCCGATCACGTTCGGAAAGAAGCTCAGCGTCTGGATTGGCGAGAACCGGCGCCATATCGACCGGCTCGACGATCTTCTGGAACGGATCGAACGTTCCGCGATCCTCAAGGGCGCGGTGGGCAGCTATCTCGGCCTCGGGCCGGAGGCCATCGCGGTGGAGCGGCGCTTCGCCGGTGAACTGGGACTGGCCGCACCGTATGAGGACGACTGGCACGCCGCCCGTGACGTGATCGCCGAATACGCGCTCGTCTGCGGACTCATCGCGCGATCCTGGGGCCGGTTCGGACAGGAAGTGTTTCTCCTGCAGTCCACCGATATCGGCGAGATCGCCGAGCGCCGCCCGGCCTCGGCGGTCGATTCGAGCGCGATGCCCCACAAGTCGAACCCGTTCCTTTCGGAGGCGCTGATCCATGGCGGCCGGGTCATCCCCCGTCAGGCCGAGACGGTCGCAGACGATGTGGTCAACTTCTTCGAGCGCGACAACACCTCGCGGCCGAACGCGCTGATCGAGACACTCTCGATCGAGACCGAGGCCCAGCTACGCAACGCCAGCCAGCTCATCGACCGGCTCGAAATCTATCCCGAGCGCATGCGGGCGAATCTCGATCGCACGAACGGATGGATCCTTGCCCAGCGGGTCGTCTTCGCGCTCGCCGGGCACATGGGCCGCCCCGAGGCCGAGCATCGCATGCGGGATCTGGCCGATGATGCGCGCCTGAGCGGCGCGAGCCTTGCCGACTCCCTCGCGGCGGATCCGCAGATATCGGCCCTGCTGTCACAGGATGAGCGCGCGCAGCTCCTCGACCCGACGACGTATATCGGGCTGGCGGCCGAGCAGACCGACGCGGTGATCGCCGCGGCGCTGGCCGCGCGTGCCCGGGATCGACTTCCGTGAGACCCGGCGCCATCGCCTTGCTTCTGCTGGCAGGGTGCGCCCTGCCGCCCGCGCCGGCGAGTTGCCTGGACGGCGACGTCCGGCTCACGGCGGACATGCCCGGGGCGCCCGCCTCGCCCTGCACGCGGATATCCGGATCCGAGTTCCGTCTCGATATCCTGCCCGAGGCCGAGCCCATCAATCCGAGCCCTTGGTACGCCTTCGCGATCGACAGCGGAATCCATACCCGCACCCTGGTGACGCTGGACTACGCCGCGGCCGGCCATCGCTACGCGCCCTGGGTGAGCCGGGATGGCGCACGCTGGACGAGGCTAGAGCCCGCATCCGTCTCGATCGAGGAAGACGGGAGCGCAGCGCGCCTGGACCTCGTCCTCGCCCCCGGCCGCCTCATGGTCGCCGCGCAGCCTCCCTATGGCGGTGACGCGTATCATGCGCTCGAGATGCGCTGGGCGGGCGACTGGCGCACGATCGGGTCGAGCACGCAGGCGCGCCCGGTGCGCGCGCTCATCGCGCCGCCGGCCGACCCCGAGGCGGGATGGATTCTCATGCTCGGCCGTCAGCATCCGCCGGAAATTCCCGGCGCCTGGGCGTTCGAAGCCTTCGCCGACGAGATGCTTCGCCGATATGGCGCGGGCGAACTGCGCGCCGGGCTCATCCTCGTTCCGCTGCTGAATCCTGACGGTGTCGCTCATGGCCACTGGCGGCTGACCGGGGCGGGTGTCGACCTGAACCGGGACTGGGCGGCACGCGCCCAGCCGGAAGTCGCAGCGGTATTCGACCTGCTCAATGCGACGGGTATCGAGCCGGGCGATCTGGAGCTGGTGGTCGATTTCCACGCCACGCGCTCCGACCGGCTCTACCTGCCCCAGCCCGAAGAGCTGCCGGCCGGACCGAACGCGGCCCTGGAGGCGTGGCTGGGCGCGATGGCCTCCGCGGGGCTGTTCGAGCGGATCGAGCCCGTGCGCACCGATCCCGCTCTGCGGGTCAGTGCGAAGGCCGTCTTCACGGACCTTTGGCAGGCGCCGGCCCTGACCTGGGAGGCCGGCGACGAGACACCCGAGGACGAGGTGCGAGAAAGTGCGCGCAGGGCCGCCGCGCTGTGGACCGGATCGGAGTAGTTCCGTGTCGGCGCCCGCTCCTCGAACGGCCGCTGACGACGGGCACGCGCGCTCAGGGTAGCATGCCGGCTCCCGAGGGCGGCACGGCACGCGCCGGAGAGATCGGCCCAGGAGCTTCTGGGCGGATAGCGTTCAGGGTCCCGTTCGAAGTCGACGGGTCAGCACGCAGGGTGATAAGACGAGGACGAAGCCCGGGGCTTGTGCTCGGGACCGGTTCCTGGCCGCTGAACCGGAATCTTCCAGGAGGGCAGCATGGCGCGACTTCACGGGATAGGCCTTCTGTTTCTGGCCGCATTGCTATCCGCCATCGTCTCTTGCGATGCGGCGGCCCGGAGCGGGGATGAGCGTGGCACGCCGGATGACGGGATAGTTTTCGCCGACGAGTTCGACGACGGCCAACTCGACCGGGAGATATGGAACGTCGTGGGACCGTCCTTCTGGGTGAATAACGAGCAGCAGGCCTATATCGACTCCCCCGACACCATAAGGATTCTGCCTCCGGGCGAGGTCGAGGGCAGTGAGGGCGGCGTGCTGGAACTGCGATCTCGCTATCGGCCGGACTTCCAGACCCCCGACGGCCGCTCGGTGGATTTCGTATCCGGACGGATCAATACGCGCGGGACGTTCGATTTCACCTACGGCCGCGCGGCGGCACGAATCCGGATGCCCGCGGCCGAAGGCATCTGGCCGGCCTTCTGGCTGCTCGGCAACGGCACCTGGCCGGATACCGGGGAGATCGACATCATGGAGTATGTCGGCGAATCCGACTGGACCGGCGTCGCCGTCCATGGTCCGGGCTATTCGGGCGAGACGCCCCTGGTGAACAAGTATTTCTTCGCCGAAGGCAGCGATGCCACCGACTGGCACGTCTATGGCGTCGAATGGGATCGCGACACGATCACCTTCACGATCGACGACCGCACGATCTATCGCGTGACGCGCCCGATGGTCGAATTCTATGGGGAGTGGCGCTTCGACACCCCGAAATTCCTCATCCTCAATCTCGCCATCGGCGGTGTCTATCCGTTCAAGACGAACGGTGTCGAACAGCCCTATTACGGCCTGCCGGCAGCGACCGCCGAGCGCATCCGCAACGGGGAGATCGCGGTTCAGATCGACTGGGTCCGCGTCACCCGCGGGGACGAGCCCGGCTGAGACGGGCCGCAGCTCACCCCGGGGCACACTCCCCGCGCTGTCGCGCCAGATCGCCGGTTGCGCCGAAGATGACGATGTCGAAGGGCTGGACGGGGACGAGTTCGGCCATCACCAGAACACTCCGTAGATGAGGGCGAGGATGGCGATGATCGCGATGCCGGCGACGTTGAAGCCGCCGGTGGTGGCGAAGCGGATGCCGGAGAGGTCGACGGGCCGGTCCTCGCGCGGGGCCGGAGTGATCAGCGAGACGATCACGCCCAGGGCCAGGCACGCCAGGAAGACGATCCAGATCCGGATCACGAAGGGCAGCTCCAGGCTGCCGTTTCCGGCCATCAGCCAGAACACGAAGGACAGCCCGACCGATCCGGCCAGGACGCCGAACGCGCCCGGCGTGTTCATGCGCTTCCAGAAGAAGCCGAGCAGGAAGACCGCCACCACGCCGGGCGCGATGAAGCCGGTATATTCCTGGATCGTCTGGAAGGCGCTCTCGAACCCGCCGAGGAAGGGCTGGGCGAGCAGCAGGGCGATGAGGATCGCGGCAAAGGCCGTGATCCGCCCCACGAGCACGTAGTGGCCCCGCTGCCCGTTCGGGCGCAGGGCCCGGTAGATGTCCATGGTGAAGATGGTCGAGATCGAGTTCATCATCGAGGCCAGCGAGGAGACGATGGCCGCGATGAGCGCGGCGAAGACCAGGCCGCGCAGCCCGCCGGGCACCAGCGTCATCAGCACGCCGTAGGTGGAATCCGGCCGCGCCGCGAGCAGGGCCGGGTCGAGCCGGCCTTCCTGCGCGAGATACAGCGCCGCGATGCCGGGCACGACCACGATGAGCGGGATCAGCAGCTTGAGGAAGGCCGCGAAGGCGAGGCCCTTG
The DNA here is from genome assembly GCF_017161425.1 of Marinicauda algicola. Classification (GTDB taxonomy): domain Bacteria; phylum Pseudomonadota; class Alphaproteobacteria; order Caulobacterales; family Maricaulaceae; genus Marinicauda; species Marinicauda algicola. The sequence continues at coordinate 1,181,640 of NZ_CP071057.1, forward strand.
CGCGCCTCGTCGAGCGACTTCGCGCCGAGCGCGCGCTGGATGATGTACTGGTTGAAGCCCCAGTAGGAGAAATGCAGCACCCACAGCCCGCCCAGCAGCGTCCAGATGCCCGGCAGGTCGCCGTAGCTGGCATGGTCGCGCGGCAGGATCATCTCGAAATGGCCGGGCAGCTCGGACAGGAGGATGGCGAAGCCGGCCACCGGCCCGCCCCCGTCCGCGACCAGGGAGAGCGCCACCCAGGTGATCACCGCCCCGCCCACGATCAGGATCACGACCTGGATGATGTCGGTCAGCGCCACCGCCTTCAGCCCGCCATAGAGCGAGTAGATCACGGCAAAGGCCGCGAGCGCCGCCATGGCCGGCCACACCGCGAGCCCGGTCAGCCCGTTGATCGCCAGCGCCCCGAGCCAGAGCACCGCGGTCAGGTTCACCGCGGTGTAGAGCACGATCCAGAACACCGCCATCACCGACTTGACCCCCGACCCGAACCGCTGGTCGAGGAATTGCGGCATGGTGTAGATCTCGCGCTTCAGGAAGATCGGCAGGAAGAATTTCGCCACGACCAGCAGCACGATGGCGGCCTGCCACTCGTAGGCCGCGATCGCCAGGCCCACGACATAGCCCTGACCGGACTGGCCGATGATCTGCTCGGCCGAGATGTTCGCCGCGATCAGCGAGGCCCCCACCGCCCACCAGGGCAGGGCCCGGCCGGCCAGGAAATAGTCCTGGCTGTCCTTCACGTGGCCCGCCTTCTCACGGCTCACGAAAAGCGCAAGCGCAACAAGGATCACCGCATACGCCGCAACGATCGCAAGATCGAGAAATTCCAATGCCATGATACTTGACCCTCCCCAGGATCGGTTTGCCGCGGCCGCGCCGCGGACCGTTTCTTTGTTCAGCCCGATGCCTCGAGCGGCCGGCCGCGCGTTTCCGGCAGGAACGCGGCCACTGCGATGAAGAAGAAGACCGCGATGATTCCGTAGATCGCGAAGGTCGCCGCCGCCCCGAACTGGGCGAGTTCGGCGGGAAACAGAAGCTGCACGAGGAAGCTCACGAGCCCGTTGACGAAGGCGACCAGGGCGATCGCGGTCCCGCGCACGGCGTTGGGAAATATCTCCGACAGGAAAATCCAGGTCACCGGGCCGAGCGAGATCGCGAAGCTGGCGACGAAGAGAAGGATGCCGAGCAGGATCAGCCCGGCATTCATCGTGATCGCCAGGCGCAGGATTTCGCTCTGGTGCGCCCGGTAGGCATCCGCGCCGATCGCATCGAGAAGCGCGGCCTTGAATCTCACGTCCGAGATGAAGGTCGCATTGTACACCGCGCTGAAGTCGAGGCTGCGGATCGCCTCGCTCGCGCCCGCGACCGCTTCGGGGGTCAACGCATATCGGGCCTCGGAGAATGCGTAGGCCACCAGAAGCGTGGACACCGTCACCCCTCCGAGGCCGGCCAGAAGCAGCGGCTTGCGCCCGACCCGGTCGACCAGGACCATCGCGGCAACGGTGAAGACGACATTGGTCACGCCGATCAGAGCCGCCTGGAACAGGGCCGCATCGGTCCCGACGCCGGTCTGCTCGAACACGATCGGCGCGTAGAAGTAGATCGCATTCACGCCCGTGATCTGCTGCGCGCACCCGACGATCAGGCCGAGTCCGAGGGCGATGCGAACGGGTCGACTGAACAGGATGTCCAGCTGCGCGCCTCGGGGCGGCGCACCGGGGTGCCCGCCGATCCGGGCCAGGATCGCTTCGGCGCGCTCGCGCACGTGCAGGCGCAGGAGAACCTCGCGCGCCTCCTCGACGCGCCCGTTCAGGACCAGCCAGCGCGGGCTCTCGGGGGTGAACGCGAAGAGCGCGATCAGCCAGCTGACGGCAGGCAGGAGCTCCGCGCCGAGCATCCAGCGCCAGGTTTCCTCGTCGAGGCGGATCGCATGAACCCATCCGAGGTCGGTCTGCCCGAGTGCGGTGAGGCCCAGATTGCAGAAATAGGCCGAAGACAGACCCAGCACGATGGCGAGCTGGTTCATCGCCACGATACGCCCGCGAATGGCGGAGGGCGATATCTCGGCGAGATACACGGGCGCGAGCACGAGCGAGGAGAAGGCGAGCCCCCCCACGGCCCGTGCGAAGACGAGCCCGTGAAATCCCGAGGCGAAGGCGGACAGGATCGAGGAGATCACGTAGAGCACCGCGACCACACGCAGCATGGTGCGCCGGCCCAGCCGGTCGGAGAAGTATCCGGCGGCGAGGCTCGCGAACATGGCGCTGAGCGTGGGCGCGCTGACGACCCAGCCGACCTGCCATTCGGAGAGCGCGAACTGCGCCGCCACCGCGCCCGACACTCCGGAAATGACCACCGCGTCATACCCGAAGACGAAGCCGCCCAGCGAGACGATGGCGCCGAGGCGAAGGGCCGCGGCAGCGTCCGCCGACGCGCCCCCGCCCCTGCCCGATTTCGCCCCCGCGCTCGCCAAGATCAGAACTCACACCCCGCCGCGATGTCCGGCACGACGATCCGCGCATCGGCGAGCGTCAGCGTCAAGCCGGCCGCGGACTCGATCGCGAAGCCGCCCTCGAAGGAGTCGAGGCCTTCCGGACTATCGGCAAAGCAGGAGAGATCCATCCGCGCCGTGCGCCAGCCCTTGCCGGCAGCGATGTCGACGCCCTGGGAAATGTCGATTCCAGGCGTGCAGCCCGCCTCGCACAGCAGGCTCAGGCTGACCGGCCCGTCCGGTGCGGCATCCACCGCGTAAACGAGTTCCAGCGCACGGTCGGCAGGATGCGCGAGCGCGGGGGCACCGTCCTCCGGCTCCAGGCGGACCGAACCGGAACCGTTCCAGACGAACCGGCGCGTGTCCTCCTGGGCGAACCGGTCGGCGGCGATCGCCTGAAGCCTCCCGCCCAGCAGCGATGCGCGCGGCCCCGTCGCGGCAACGCGCTCGCCTTCAGGTCCTTCCAGGATCAAGGCGAAGCCGGCAGCGGCCCGGCCGGAACCGACGAGATCGACGCCTGCGCCGGCGTCCTCGCTCACCGCGGCGCTCTCGTCGAGCACGCCCAGGTGCGGCGGCGGGGTGCGGTAGTCTCCACCGAAGCCGTAGGCGAACAGCGGCGCGTAGTCCGGGTCTCCGACATTGAGCGGGGTCTGGTCCGGCCGCGCCGGCCATGAAAAGGACAGCCGTCCCGTGAAATCATGCCGCGGCTGGCCCGCTTCGTCGCCGATGAGCACGTCGGCAACGCCGCCGCCTTCGGTCCCGGGAAGCCAGGCCGCCACGAACGCGTCCGCGGCGTTCAGTTCCGGATTGACCCACATCGGCCGGCCGGACAGGAACACGGCGACCACCGGAATGCCGTCGGCGCGCAGCCGGCGCATGATGTCGAGCGCCGGACCGGAGTCGAAATCGAGATGGCTCACATCGCCCTGGAACTCGGCATAGGGCATTTCCCCGAAGACCACGATGGCGGCATCGGGACGGGTCTGGTAGGAGCCGTCCGGGCTGAAGACCGCCTCGCCTCCGAACTGCTCGAGCGCTTCCCGGAAGCCGCCCAGCAGCGACTGCCCGTTCGGGAACACCGAGTTGTCGTTGCCCTCTCCCTGCCAGTTCAGGGTCCAGCCGCCGGTCTGCTGGCCGATATTGTCGGCCGCCTCGCCGGCGACGAGAACCCGGCTCGCCCCGGACAGGGGCAGGACGCCTCCCTCGTTCTTGAGAAGGACGAGGGACTGGCGCACCGCGGCACGCGCGACCTCACGATGCGCGGGCGAGCCAAGCCGCTCGAACTCGCCGGCATAGGCGCGCTGCGAGGGCCGCGGGGCATCGAGCAGCCCGGCGCGGATCTTGACCCGCAAGATGCGCGCGACCGCCTCGTCGAGCCGCTCCATGGAGATCTCCCCCGAACGCACCTGGGAGAGCATGTTGGCGTGCAGGTCGCGCCAGCTGTCGGGCGCCATGAAGAGGTCGATGCCCGCATTGAAGGCCTGGGCGCAGGAAACCGGGGTGCAGCCCTGGACCTGGCCGTGCCCGTTCCAGTCGCCCACGACGAAGCCTTCAAAACCAAGCCGTCCGACGAGGATATCGGTCAACAGGCCGCGATGGCCGTGCACCTTCTCGCCCCGCCAGGAATTGAAGCTGGCCATGATCGAGAGGGCGCCCGCCTCGATGGCCGGCGGATAGCCGGCGCCGTGGATCGAGGCGAGTTCGGCTTCGCTGTCCCGGTTGTCGCCCTGGTCGACGCCCCGCTCGGTCCCGCCGTCGCCGATGAAGTGCTTGGCGGTCGCGAGCACGTGCGCTTCGCCGAGAAATTCGGGGCTGCCGTGAACGCCCTGCAGCCCCTCGATCATGGCGGGGGCGTAGCGGGCCACGAGCTCGGAATTCTCGGAATAGCTCTCGTAGGTCCGGCCCCAGCGGTCGTCGCGCACGACCGCCAGCGTCGGCGCAAAGGTCCAGTCCTGTCCCGTGACCCGGACCTCGAGCGCCGTGACCTCTCCGATGCGGCGGATGAGATCGGGGTCGTTTGCCGCGCCCAGCCCGATATTGTGCGGGAAGATCGTGGCGCCCAGAACATTGTTGTGCCCGTGCACCGCGTCGGTCCCCCAGATCACGGGAATGGCGAGGCGGCCTCCGCGGGTGTCGGTGGAGGCTTCGTGGAAGGCATCGGCAAGCGCGAGCCAGGCCTGCGGCGGAGCGTAGTTGTCGCCTCCGGGCGCGGAGTTGCCGCCATTCAGGATCGAGCCCAGATGGAATTCGCGCACCTCCTCGGGAGTGACCGAGCCGATATCGGCCTGGATGACCTGGCCCACCTTTTCCTCGATCGTCATGCGCGAGAGCAGGTCGGCGACGCGCTCCTCCAGCGCCGCATCGGCCTGGAATGGCGCCGACGTCTGCGGCCACACCGAGGGCTCGATGGAGGCGCTGCCGCCTTCGGGATTCGGCGCACAGTTCGAAAGGGCGATCGCCAGGCCGGCAAGAACGGATGCGAGATAGCGCTTCATCGAATATCCTGTCGTTGTCATCCACCGGTCGTCGAGGAATCGCCGCGGTATTCCGGCCCGCAACCCTCGGCCGGTACCGGCATCTCTGCCTCGCCGGCCCACTCGTAAACCCGCACGAAATCCACCTGCATGGTCTTGGGAAAGCCCTCCTCGGAGACGCCACCGAGATTCTCGCGTTCGGGAAGCCCGCCCCCGATCGCGACGTTCATCACGAGATGGAAGGGCTGATCGAACGGGGCGGCCGGGCGTCCCTGCGCTGCGGGCGCGGTCGTGAACCAGTCTCCCGGCGTCTGGCAGGCGAAGATCTCGCCGTCGACCCTCCACACGATCGCCTCGCTCGACCAGTCGAGGGCGAATGTGTGAGTGCCGCGCGCCTGATCGGGCAGTGTCGTATGGCGTCCCGAATAGGCGTTGTCGGGCCATTCCGCGCCGTAGTGCAGCGTGCCCAGGACCTGGTCCTCGACGCCGCTCTCGCACTCCGGGCACGGCGTGCCCAGATTGACCGCCTCCATGATGTCGATCTCGCCCGAGGCCGCCCAGCCCCCATACCGTCGGTCCTCGGGCAGCATCCAGATGGCCGGCCAGACACCCTGGCCGCGCGGCAGCCGTGCGCGGACCTCGATGCGCCCGTAACGCCAGGACGCCCTGCCCCGCGTGACGATCCGAGCCGACGAATACTCCATCGACCGCATCTCGACCGGAACGCCCGGTTCGCGCATCGGCACGGGCAAGGCCGGTCCGGAGACGCGCTCGCGCCGGGCGATGATCAGCAGCGCCCCGTCCTCGACACGCACATTCTCCGGGCGGTCGGTATAACATTGACGTTCATTGTTGCCGCCGCCCCAGCAGTTGACGTCGAAATCCCACTTCTCGGGGTCGATGGCGCCGGCGTCGAACTCGTCCGACCAGACCAGCCGCCAGGGCTCCGGCGCAGGCCCCGCCGCCGGATCCGCGGCGCCGGGCACTCGGGTGTGTCCCTGCGGGGAGCAGGCAATCGGCAAGGCCGCGGCCGCGATCACCGTGATCAATCCCTTCCGGCTCATCGCCTTGCTCGCCCCCCCCAATGACCGCGCCGTCTGGCGCCGCGCGTTCCTGCAAGAAGCTGAGCGGAATTGTCTCAGTGCGTCAACCAGAATTGTCCCATATTACGAGACGGTGACAATTCACCCGACAATACGGGACATTTTTTCCTGCTTCTGACTTGCAGGACCGGTCGATGCGCGCACCAGAAGATGATGGGGCGCCACCCGCATGCTGTTGATCAGGTTCGCGCCCGCGCCGGGAGGCGGCGACGCACACACCTGCTCGACGGCCAGCTCGGCCATCAGGTCGTAGGACTGGGATATCGTCGTGAGTTCGGGCCAAACCGTGCGGGAAATCTGCGTGTTGTCGAAGCCCGCCACCGAGAGGTCGCGCGGCACCGAAAGCCCGAGATGGTTCGCGACGAACAACACGGCCGCGGCCATCTCGTCGTTGCATGCGAATATTGCCGTGGGACGGTCCGGCCGCTCGAGAAGCGCACGCGCCTCCACGAGTGCGACCTGGAAGGAGAAATCCGCAGGACGGATCAGGTCCGGATCGGGACCCGCCAGCCCGGAGACGGTATAGGCCTCCTCGAATCCCTGACGCCGAAGGAGTGTCGCGACATGCCCCTGCCGTCCTGCGAGGAATCCGATGCGCTGGTGTCCCAGCCCGATCAGGTGCTGGGTCATTTCCAGCGCAGCGAGGCGGTCGTCCACGGCGATCGACGGGGCGCCGGAAACCGGGCGGGAGGGGCAGATGAGCACGTACCGCACCTTGCGTGCATTGAGAATGGACTGGATCTCGAATGAATCGCAAAGGGGAGGCACGAGCACGATCTTGTCGACACGGGAGCGGTCGAGGAATGCGCTCACCTGCGCGCCCCAGTCAGAGCGCGACTCGTCGAACTGCTCCACGACGAGGCTGAGATCCGCTTGCTGGCACGCTCTCAGGAGAGACCGGTAGAGGCTGACCTGGTAGCCGGCATCGGGATCGCCGAAGAAGACCCCCACGGCCCGGCTGCCTCCCGCGCCGATTCCCGACCCATCCCTGCGCGGCTCGTAGTTCAGTTCACGGATCGCTTCCTCGATCCGGCGCCTCGTCTTGGCGCTGACATTGGGATGCCCGTTCAGAAACCGCGAAACGGTCTTCGCGGAGACTCCGGCTTTCTCAGCGATATCGACTATCCGGCCCATGAGAACACCGATTCTGTACCCGCCGATTGTCCGCAGCAACCGGGGGCCGGCAAGGCCCCCGTGCCGAACTGGAATTGCTGTGAAGCCACCGGCGGCGGACGGCAAGCCCTGAGGCGTGGCGTCCGCCGCCGGCGACCATCGGGTGTCGCCCGGGTCTTCCGGCTAGAAGTTGAACCGGCCCACCAGTGTGACCCGCCTGTCGTTGCGGAAGGCCGAACGGGTCACGCGCGTCTGGTCGAAGTCTACCACCTGGGAGGTCTGAGTCACCTCATCCAGCAGGTTCACACCCTGGACGCCGACCTTGAAGTGATCGTTGACGGTATAGAAGAACGAACCGTCGAGCTGACCGGTATCCTCACCGAAGATCGGATTGAACGGGAAGATGTCGTCGCGAGGAGTGAGCAGGTATTCCGAGCGCCAGTTGTACGCGAGGCGCGCCGCATATCGATCATCCTCGTAGAACACCACGGCGTTGATCGTGTTCTCCGAAACCCCCGCCAGCGGAAGCCCCGAGGCAAACGCGCTTCGCGCCACGAAATTCGTCGGGTTCGAAAGCTCTCCGGCGTCCACATAGGTGTAGGTGAGCTGGGTGCCGAGATTGCTCAGCGGCCCGGGCAGGAACTCGTAGACATCCTGATAGGCCAGTTCGAAACCGCGAAGTGTCCCGTCATCCACGTTCGCCGGACCGTTCACCTCGCCGACGATGGTCACGCCGCTCGAGCTCGTGAATTCACGTTCCGTGGTTCCGAGAGAGATCAGGCCGCTGAGATCCTTCTGGAACAGCGAGAAGGTCAGCGAGCCCACATCGTCGAAGTACCACTCGAACGCGAGATCGTAGTTGGTCGACTCGATCGGTTCGAGCAGACGGTTTCCGGTGAAGACCTGGAACAGAGGTCCGGTTTCCAGCGTGCCGGCGGCTCGCAGATCACCCGTGTTGTCGAACAGTGCGCCGCCTGTCCGGAATGCCCCGAGATCGGGTCTCGAAATGGCCTTGGAGACCCCGAGACGGAACAGCATTCCCTCGCGCACCTCCAGCGTTGCATTCAGACTGGGCAGCCAGTTCTCGAACTCGATATCGCCGTCATCCTCGATCGTCTCGCCGGTGAACGCGGCCAGGAACTCCGCCTGACGCGCCGGCGACAGGCTGCAATAGCCCGGCAGGCTTGCGCCCGGATTGAGCAGGGGATCGCAGAATGTGAGGATGTCGGGAGCCGGCCCGCTCGGGAAACTGATCTGGCCATCGGACTGGATCGTCGTCTCGACGTAGCGAAGACCGATATTGCCCTCCAGCACCCAGCCATTGCCGAACAGATCATCATGGCCGAAATCGGCGCGGCCATAGAAGGCCATCGTTTCCTCGCCGACGTCGGAAATCTCCCCGGGCAGGAACTGCGTGCCGTCGACCACGCCGCCACGGGCGCTGATCGGCCTCCAGGTGGTCGGGAACGGACCCCAGTTCGGCCGATCCCAGAAGAAGGGGAAGGAGTTCTCCCAGGCCACGGTGATCGCGGTGCTCTGGTCGTAGGTGGCGCCGGACAGGTAATCGGCGACCGGGTCGTCGGAGCCGAAGAAGATCGCGGCACCCCCCGGAACCGGGATGGGCACCTCGCCGCGCTGGAAGTCGGCGAAGGGGTTGCGGACGCCCGAGGACCCGGGGAAGTCGCGCGCGTACTGGGCGCTTCCGAGCCAGGGCGCGGACAGGTTGCCCCAGTTCGCGAAGTTGGCATCCCGCGTCACCCGCCGGCGCTCGCCCCAGCGAGCCCCGAACCGCGCGGAGCGCAGAAAGCCGCCCTCCTCGAAATCGTACTCGGCATCGGCACGGAAGCTGTCGAGCTCGCCGGTATTGCGGATCTGGTTGTCCAGCAGGAACCAGTAGAAGGTTCCATCCGGGTCGGTGAAGTAGTCGGAACCGCCGGCCCCGGCCGAAGGAGGCCGGAATTCCACGACCGGCGTCTCCGGGCGGACGTCGAGATAGATGTCCGACGCGGTCTGCATCGCGGAGATGATCGAATCGCTGTCGCGCGTGGCCTCGATCCGCTGCAGTTCGAAATTGAACCGGAGACGGTCGGTCGGCGCCCAGTCGATATCCAGCGCGATATCCTCGGTGACCGAATGTCTCTTCTGGTTGAAGCGCAGGAGTTCGGTCGGAATCCCGCTACCCGCATTCTGGGACAGGACACCGAACTGGAAGAGTCCGTTCTCGTCGAAGGTCAGGCTGGTCCCCGGCGCGGGCGTCGGGAAGAGCGCGTCGTCGTTCACGAGCGCCAGGATCGCGTACTCGTCGAGCTGCAGGTCGGCCTCGGCACGCAGATACTCCAGCGTGACCAAGATGCGGCCGTCATTGCTCTCCCACTGGCCGACGGCAGAGATCGCCTCGCGGTCGCGATCGAAACCCGTCGTGCGCACCCCCGCACCCTTCGGCGTGAGCACGGTGCCCGCCGGGGGAAAGGCGCCGGGCGTGAAGACCGGATCGCCCACACCGCCCGAAGACACCGGATTGACCCGGATGCACCGGTCATCCAGGGCCGCGGTCCGGTAGCACGGGTCGGTGACCTGGGAGGCGTCCGTTCGCGTGATCAGTTCCGATTGCGCGTAGCCGAGCTGGAAGCCGAACGTGCCGGCGCCGGTTTCCCAGGTGTTCGAACCCAGCACGGAGAAGGCCGGCGACCATTCCTCGGCGAGGTCGCCATAGTTGGCCTCCACCGTCCCGGCCAGCTGCGGGCCGGGATTGTCGAGCGGGTTGCGGGTCACGAGGTTGACCGTGCCGGCGATGCCGCCGTCGATCATGTCCGCCGTCGCGTTCTTGAAGACCTCGATCCGGCCGAGAAGCTCCGGCGAGACGTCATTGAAGCTGAGCTCCCGGCCGCCCGCTGCGGAGAAGACGTCGCGACCGTTCAGCTCCGAACGCACGAACGGCAGTCCGCGCACGATGACGCCCGCGCCCTCCACGGAGAAGCGGTCGGGGTCCGAGGTCTTCTGGAAGCGGCCGACATTCACGCCGGGCACACGCTGCAGCGCCTCCGCCACGGACCGGTCGGCAAGCGCTCCGATATCTTCCGCGGTAATGGCATCGACGAAGGTGTCGGCCTCGCGCTTGATGTCCTGCGCGCTCTCGAGAGACATGCGGATGCCGGTGACGACGACGACGTCCCCGGAGCGAGTCTCTTCCGCTTCCTGTTCCTCCTCGGCCTCCTGTGCCAGCGCTGCCGTGCCGAGCGCCATGGACAGAGCGAGGCCCGAGGCCGTGCAGAGCGCTCTCAGCCGTTTGGCTCTAAAGAGCTCCTGGCATCCTAATTGATCGTACATGTGAACCCTCCCCAAAATCGATAAAGCTGCGATCGAAGCATTGCTTCCACCGGTCGCGAGCGGGCGTCCTTGTGTCTCGTTGGCCCGTCATCCCGAAGCTACTCCACACCGCGTGTCTGGTTTTGTCAACAATTGTCTTAAATGCACAGCTTGATAGGACATTTTTGAGACAAATCATCGACAGGGGCCGGCGCCAATGTATTTTCAGGATATATTTCTGTGGCTTAACCAACAACTGGCCATCCGGAGCATCCCGCGGTCGCGGTCTGCACATCCGCACACGGCCAAGAAAAAAACGTCGCGAACGGGGGATGGCGCACGCGATCGACCGGGGGCTCCCGTTAGATTTCCGGATTTTGACACTGCAGTCTTGTCTTGTAGCGGGACATGGACCTAGGCTGTCGCGCGACACGAAGGGCTGGGTCTGCCCGGAACCGCAGTGCCGGTCGCGGCAACAGGTGAAGAGGAGAGCAGGGCCATGGCGATAGACGACATCGTGATCGTCGGGGGAGGAACGGCCGGCTGGATGACGGCAGCCGCCCTGTCGCGCCTGAGTGCGAGCGGACGCGCGAACGTGACGCTGATCGAATCAGAAGCCATCGGCACCGTCGGGGTGGGCGAAGCGACGATTCCTCACTTCGTGGCGTTCAACAAGCTGCTGGGAATCGACGAGGCCGTCCTCCTCGCGGAGGTGCAAGGCACGTTCAAGCTGGGCATACATTTCGAGAACTGGGGCGCCCAGGGCGCGAGCTACTTCCATCCATTCGGCGGCTATGGCTACGAGTTCGACGGGCTGTCCTTCCATCATATCTGGCACATGATGCGGCGCGGCGGCGACCGGCGTCCGCTCCACGTCTTCAATGCGGAGACCATGGCGGCGCAGGCGCACAAGTTTGCGCGTACCGGCCCCGATCACCCCGAGGACCTTCCTCCGATCAACTACGCCTACCATCTCGACGCGGGTCGCTATGCGCGCTTTCTGCGCAAGCATGCCGAGGCACGCGGGGTGAGCCGGGCCGAAGGACGGGTGACGGACGTCTCGCTCGACGGGGAGAGCGGCTTCGTGACCGCAGTGACGCTGGACGACGGGCGGCAGGTCAGAGGGGACCTGTTCGTCGACTGCTCGGGCTTCCGCGGACTGCTGATCGAGCAGGCGCTCGAGACCGGATACGAAGACTGGACGCACTGGCTGCCCTGCGACCGGGCCGTCGCCCTGCCCTGCGCCCGCAAGGGACCGCCCATGCCCTATACCCGATCCACGGCGTGGTCGGCCGGATGGCAGTGGACGGTGCCCCTGCAGCACCGCAACGGGAACGGCCATGTCTATTCCTCGGCGTTCATGTCTTCGGACGAAGCCCTGGACATCCTGCTGAGGAATATCGACAGCGAGCCGGCGGCCGATCCCAACCATCTGCGCTTCGTTACCGGTCGTCGCAAGAAGTTCTGGAACAGGAACGTCGTCGCCGTGGGACTGGCCGCCGGCTTCATGGAGCCGCTGGAATCGACCTCGATCCATCTCATCTCGACCGCCGTGTCGAAGCTGCTGTCGCTGCTTTCGCTCGACGCGATCACGCCCGTGCAGGAAGACACGTTCAATCGCCTGACGGAGAAGGAATACGTGCGAATCCGCGATTTCCTCATCCTGCACTACAAGGTCACCGACCGCTGCGACAGCCCGTTCTGGGACTATTGCCGCACGATGAGCATTCCCGACACGCTCGAGGAGAAGCTCGCGCTCTTCAGGCACAACGGCCATGTCTTCCGCGAGGAGGACGAACTCTTCACCGAGACGAGCTGGGTTGCCGTCATGCTGGGCCAGGGGCTCGTTCCCGAGAAATGCAGCCCGCTGGCGGAGACCTATGCCGGCCCGAACCTCATCCACGAGGTCAACGAGATCGAGCGATCCATCCGTTATCTCGTCCAGAACATGCCGGGACACCAGCAATTCGTGGAACGATACTGTCCCGCGCCCGCCCTGGAGACATCCGCGCAGAGCCCTGCCCGGCCCCGTGCGGCGCGACCCGTGCCCTGACGGCCCGATCGCCGCGGCCTGCACTCACGACCAGGCGCGCTGGACGAACCAGAACGAGCCCAGCCCGGCGAGGGCGAAGATCACGGCCGTATGGCCGTATGCTGTCAGTCGGGCATCGAGATGCCGGATCGCAGCTCCGGCCCCGAGCAGCACGATCGACACGAAGGCGATCTGGCCGATTTCAACGCCGACATTGAACCCGAAGAGCGCGGGCAGCCGGTCCTCGGCGGCAAGCTCGAGTTCGAGCATCAGTCCGGCGAAGCCGACGCCGTGGACCAGACCGAAACCGGCGCTCAGGGCGGGCGCCGAACGACGCGGATCGCCGCCCTCGCCCAGCCACCGCCCGTAGGAAAAGACCAGTATCAGCAAGCCGCCCCAGACCAGTGCCGTGATCGCGCCGCCGAGAACGAGATTGAGGCCCGCGACCGCCGCCACCAAGGCGGTCGCTACCGCGACTTCCAGGCGAGACGGACGCCGCCCGCGAAGCATCGCCTCGGCTGCCAGGAACACGATCGAGAATCCGATCAGGGCCTCGACAGCCGCACCGGCCGGCGCGATCCAGCCCAGGGATGCGAGGAGCAGGGTCAGCGAATGGCCGGCCGTGAAGCCCAGCGTCACCGCCAGCAAACGCCGCCACCCGGAGACGACCAGCAGCAGGGCGCACAGGAAGGCCAGGTGATCCGGTCCGGAGAGGATATGCAGGATGCCGATGCGAACGAAGGCGCCGATCTGCTGCCAGCCGCCGTGGTTTCCGGCATCTTCTGAGAAGCGCACGCTGGCTCGCCTGTGCGTGAGCACGTCGTCCCGCCACTCGCCTTCACCGAAGCGCAGGCGCGTGAAATGGATGTGGTTGGCCGAGAGCGGCGAGAACACATCGACGGAGAGATCGACGGGCCCGCTCTCGTGCGGACAGGCCCATTCCAGCTCCCCCCGCAGTCGGCCATCGGACAGGAGGCGGATCTGCGGGATCGCAGCCAGCTCGCAGTCAGTGCCGCCCCGACGCAGCGTGAGTCCTTCGATCAGCCGCCGCCGGAATCCCCCTTCCAGCGTCGTGCCTTCCGGATAGATCGACAGGAAGAGCGTCGCCTGGCGCGCCTGCAGATCGACGCTGCCGACGATGCGCGCCCCGTCGACGGTCCAGCTCGAACTGGACGCGCTGCGCTCGTGTGCATGGGCCGCAGGCACGACGAGGAAGAGCAGGAAGACCGCCGCGACGAGCCGGCTCATGATGCGTCTTCGTCGCCGTAGCGGATCTCCGCCTCGCTGCGAAGCCGCTCTAGATGGCGTTCCAGCGTCTCGGCCTGGACCCGGTCACGCCACATCGCCGCGACTGCGTCGCGGTTCCGCTCGAAATCGGCCGGCGCCGGGGACTGACGGTCCAGAAGGGTGAGCCAGTGAAACTGGCCGCCAGCTTCGATCGGACCGACCGAGCCACCGGGGTCCAGAGCCAGCAAGCGATCGGTCAGCATCGGACCCAGCACCCGGCGAAGCTCGGTGACGGTCATCAACCGGTCGGGCGGATGGGCGGCAGGCTGCAGGCGCGGTCCGTCGGGCGATCGCGCCACCCTCCACTCGACGCGCAAGGCGGCTTCACCGGTGAAGAGGCTTCGCTCCGCCTCGAACAGCGCCCGCAGATCGGCGTCGCCCGGCTCCGCCGGCGCCTGGGCGATGATGGCATCGATCATGGCCAGGACAATCGAGCGCCGGATCGTCGACTCGTTGCGGGGCAGATCCAGCACGATGGCGCGCTGAAAGAGCAGTTCCTCGTCGATGAGCCGGTCCAGGACGAATTCGCGGGCGTCGGCCTGCAGCGGATTGCGGCTGTCGCGCTCTATCGCATCGAGCGCCAGCTCCACATCATCCGGCGTTATCGGCACGCCGTTGACCCAGACCGTTCCCGACGGCGGAAGCCTGGACAACGCGCTGTCGGGCAGGAGCAATGCACCAAGGGCGAGGCCGCCGCCCAGAAGCGCTCCGAGAGCAAATCCCGTCCTCGCATCGACCCGGATCATTCCAGATCCCGTACCGGGCCCCCGGATTCCGTATGTCCCAGATAGATCGGCGAGGACCAGGCGCGGTGTTCGACGGAGGCGACGCACTCCTCTTCCATGTCGACCCGGTAATCGCCAAGGCAGGGGTCCGCCGCGATGCACCGTCCCTGTTCATCGTATTCGCAGCGCAGAGGGTCGCCGTTCACCTGGCCGCTCGGCTCCTGGATGGCCCGGACATAGTAAACCGCATCGCGGCCGCTCGCGACGAACTCGGGATCGCTGAACTCCACCGTACATCCCGTGCCCTGGTCGTCGCAGGGAAGGACCTGCCATTCATCCTCGATCAGGAGATCCACGGGCTCGCCCGGCGCGATCTGAGGCCGGATGCGCACAACCTCGATCCTCGTGATGCGGTAGCGCTCATTGCCGGGATTGTAGCATTCCCCGCGGCAAAGCTGCTGCAGCCGGTCGGCGGTCAGTCCGCGCACCGCATAGTCCGGACATCCCGGATTCTGCTTCAGCGATCCGACGGCGCGCACCCGGAAGACCGGGTCCTCGCTCACATCCGCCGCTGCGCCCATCGGCGCCACGACGGCTCCGGCTTCGTCCACCAGGTCGAACCAGAGCAGCTGGCGCAGGCCGGACGTGGCGTAGACATGCCGGGTCTCGAGCGCATCCCAGATGCCCTCGCGCGAGCGTTCCTCGACATGGGCAGCGACGAGCCCGCCGCCGGTGAAGAACGAGGATTGCCGTTCGATCTCGGTGTTGCGGAAGCCGATATTGCGGATCAACTCCTCACGGTCCAACGCGATCGAATAGGCCGGCGCGCCTTGATCGGGCGGAAGCAGGTGGTGGGCGATGCGCTCGCTCACCGCGCCGCTGGCGTCGGTCATGTAATGGCGGGCAACGGGCTTGTACCCGATGCCCGGCCGCGCGGTATGCGTGTCCGAAGACCCGATGAACCCCCACTGGAAACGCTCGATCTCGTCCGGATCGTCGAAATTGCCGATCGCGAGACCGTACTGAACCGATGTCGTCGGGTTGTAGTTGAAGGCGGGCAGGAAACAGTCGCGGCACTGGCCGGAATCCAGCCAGTCGGCGATCGTCTCGCCCTCGACCGTGAGATGGGCGGCCAGTCCTACGCGAACCGCATTCTCCCGGGCCTGCGCCGCGCGCGCGTCGCACTCCTCGGCGCTCTCCCCGCTGGCCAGGCAGCGCTCCTCGATGATCTCGCCGGCCCGCCAGCAGGTGGGCAGGTAGCTCTGGCTCGGTTCGGGACAGAGGGGCTGATCGGGATCACCCAGCGCCGGCCGCCAGGACCGGTACTCCTCGGAATTTCCGTGACCGGAGAACACCTCGATCAGCTCGAAGGCGCCCGGGCGCTGCTCGGCGATCAGCTGCTTGTCCCAGCTCGTGCCAGGCGGAGTGTAGAGCCCCCAGGTGGACCCGTGCGGGATGATGAGAGGATCCAGCCCCTGACTCTCCAGGCGCTCGACCAGCTCGCCCGGCGTCGCAGCCAGCTCGTAGCAGTCGGGCGGAAGGTCGCCGGACGCGGCGGTCTCGTCGCAGAGCGGTGTCTCGCGCACCTCCTGAACGAAACGCGTGAAATCGTAATAGTTCTGGCGGTTGGGCAGATCGAGCAGCGCGATCTGCGGCGGCAGCATCGCCTGCGCATTGTCGCGCAGGACCCGCACCGTCGCTCCGGCGGCCGCGATCGGCCTGGCCGAGATGTCTTCATCCTCGAGGGAGCGGAACACCACGTTCTTGTGCCCGTAATGATCCTCCGGCAGGGGGGCGACCTGGGTCCACTCGAAGCCGATGAACGGCACGACGTCCACCTCGCCCGCGGACCGGGCTTCGCAGCGGCGAACGGTGTCGATGGATTGCTGCCAGCGGGCCGGGGTGAGCGCCTCCGCGTGATCCGTCATCGCCCAGAAATCGAGCGCGGAACAATACCGGGCGAAATCGCACGCGTCCGCGACCGGGTTGGCGCCCTCCCCGCGCATGATGGGCAGGGCCCAGACGAACGCATCGGTGGAAAAGGTCGAATGGACGTGAAGATCACCGAACACGATCTCGGTCCGGCCGGACGCGCCGATGGCGCTGACCGCGTCGGATTGCTGCGCCCGCCGGGCCTGTATGACCGGCTGCGGAACCGCATCACCCGTGATCTCTCCCGGGCCGCGTGTCCGCCCGTGCCAGCCATTCATGATGCCTGCGAAATAGAGGGCCAGCCCCGCGACGAGCGTGAGGACGAGCCCGAGGGAGACAAACAGAACGCGCCGCATCTCACGCCTCCTTGTTGCGGTCGGAACCGGTATTGACCATGGTCCGGGCCTGCTTCGCGAAACGCTCGGCCGCCTCGGAGCGATCGGCGGCTCCTTCCAGCTTCGCGCTCAGGTCATAGGGTACTGCGATACCGGCCCGCGCCGCCGGACGCTCGGCGATCCGTTCGATCCAGCGGTTGAGATTCCCGAACGGCGCGCGGTCTACCCCCGACCACGAGGCCGTCCGGGCCCAGCACCAGTTGGCGATGTCGGCGATCGAATAGTCCCCCGCCAGATAGTCACGCCCGTCGAGGCGCCTATCGAGCACGCCGAGCAGACGCGCCGTTTCGCCCTGATAGCGCTGGATCGCGACGTCGATCTTCTCCGGCAGATAGCGGAAGAACACGTTCGCCTGGCCCATCATCGGACCGAGGCCGCCCATCTGGAACATCAGCCATTGCATCACGACCGAGCGCTGCTTGACATCGGCCGGCAGGAAGCGGGCGTACTTCTCCGCGAGATAGATCAGGATGGCACCGCTCTCGAAGACGGTGAAATCGTCCGCATCGCGGTCGACGATCACCGGAATGCGGCCATTCGGATTGAGCGCGAGAAACCTGTCGGTCTTCTGCTCGCCCGACATCAGGTCGATCGGCTTGACCGTGTAGGGAACGCCCAGCTCCTCGAGCATGACCGAGACCTTCCAGCCGTTCGGTGTCGGCGCCGTGTAGAGATCGATCATCGGGCACCTCCCGCCAGGTTCGAAGATGAGCGCTCGGATTGACGTCACGCTATATTTTGGCATCCTGAGTGTCAATATATAGCGAGAGGCCGAAGAGCGGGAGATCTCAATCCATGGCGGACGGACGCGCAGCCCGGCGAAGCGCAAGCCGCGCGAAGATCGCGACGGCCTTCAGGGAACTCGTGCGCGAAGGCGACCCCTCACCGAGCGCCAAGTCCGTCGCGGACCGGGCCGGCGTCGGACTGCGGACCGTGTTTCGATGCTTCGAAGATCTCGAATCGCTGTACCGGGAAGTCTCCATCGCCTTGCGGGCCGAATTCCTGCCGCGTGCACGGATCGACTATTCCAGCATGAACCGGGCCGAGCGGCTGCATCAGATGCTGACCAACCGGACGACGATTTTCGGTGACATGGAGCCGTTTCAACTGGCGGCTGCCGCACATCGCCATCGCTATGAATCGCTGAAGGAGGACCATCGAGTCCTCCTCTCCCTCGAACGCGACCGGCTTCGTACCGCGGTCAATCCGGATGGCGTCCTTGCACAGGGCCCCTTCGAGGCAATGTGCGCCGCGACGAGCTTCGATTACTGGCGCAGGCTGCGGATCGATCAGGGACTCAGCAAGGAAGACGCCGCCGCGGCGATGATCTTCGCCGCCACCGCGATCCTCGAGAAGACAGGGGCGGCCCGCATCCCCATCAGACTGGAAGGAAACGCGCTGTGACCGGCACCTATCTGCTCTACGGCGTTCCGGCGTCCTACTTCACCGCGAAGGTGCGCGCTTATCTCAGGAAGCAAAGACTGGATTTCGAAGAGCGCTCCAGCGCACACCCCGAGTTCGGACAAACCGTCTATCCGGCCACACGGCGCTTCCTCCTGCCCGTCCTGCAATGGCCCTGCGGAGACATTGTCCAGGACTCCGACGACATAATCGAGCGGCTGGAGAGGGAGGAGGCGGGCCGTCTGAGCTGCCATCCTCCCGGGCCGGTTCAGAACGTGCTCTCCCACCTGTTCAATCTGTTCGGCAGCGAAGGGCTGATGCGCCTCGCGATGCACTATCGCTGGTCGTGCCTCGACCAGCAGGATTCCTTCATCGCGGAAGGGTTCATTCATGGCATCGCGCCGGAGAGCCCACCGGAAGAGGCGGAGACCCTCGCCCGCCCGATGATGAACAAGCTGGCCGGCTATCTCGAGCCCCTTGGTGTCTCGGACGCCTCGATTCCGGCGATCGAGCAGGCCTATGACGAGCTTCTCAGTGCCTTGCAGGCCCATTTCACGAAACACCCCTGCCTGTTCGGGGCCTGGCCGAGTCTCGGGGATTACGGGCTCTTCGGCGCCCTCTCGCCGCATCTCGGGCGCGATCCGGTTCCCGCCCAGCGGATGAAGTCGAGGGCCGCCAAAGTCTATCGCTGGACCGAGCGCATGGCGGCGCCCAACCTGGATATTCCCGAATACCCCAGCTACCCGCACACCGCCTTCCTGCCGGATGACGAGATCCCCGAGACGCTCGATGCTGTCGGACGCGTGGCGGCCGGCGAGATGCTGCCTGAATTCGCCGATCAGATGCGCGCCTTCAACGCCTGGGCCGAACATCAGGCGCGCGAGCCGGGTCAGCCCGTCCTGGCCAAGCCGCACCAGCGCTCCGCGACCCGGGTGACAACCGCCTATCGCGGGACTGCCTATGCGACCGGCGTGCCGGTCTATCGCATCTACCTGATCCAGAAACTCCAGACAGCTGCCAGCCGATTGTCCGTACCCGACCGGGAACGGCTCGAAGCCTGGTTCGAGCGAACCGGCCTGCGCGACCTCCTGGAAATCCAGAGCCCCTATCCGGTCCGCCGTGCGGGACATCTGGAGGTCTGGGCCTGAACTCTTGGGAGACGTGCCGGTGAGCCTGTCCACGATCGCCACTCAGATACTGACCAGTCCGCGCTTGCGCACCCTCAGCCGGGCGGCACACGCCGGCGTGCGCCGCCTCACGGGGCGGCCCAAGACGCTCCTTGCCTTCCTCGAGCCGGGCGAGCCGTATTCCGAAGCCCTCGGCCATGCCCTCCCCGCGCTTTGCGAGCGTCATGGGCTCGAAATCCGGGTCCACCCGGTCGGAGCGCCGCATGCCTCCGCCGCGCCCGAGCCGGAGAAGCTGCGCGCCTTCGCAGAACGCGATGCGCATGCGCTGTGTCGCGAATACGGATTGCCGACCGGGCCCGGGGTCTCGATCCCATCCGGAAGCGACACGCGGCACGGCGAGAGCCTGCGCGCGAAACTGGGCCATTATGCCAGCGGATCCGTCTGGTTCGAGGGCGAATGGTATACGCTCGACCGCCTGCATCATCTGGAGAGGCGGCTCGGCGCCCTGCCCGGCCAGCTGCTCTATCCGCCGCCCGAGGAGCCCGGTTCCGCGTCCGGCGGCGAGATCGAGATGTATTTCTCCCTGCGCAGCCCCTACAGCTATCTCGCCCTGATGCGCATTGAGGAACTTGCCCGCAACTGGCGCGCCCGCGTGCACCTGCGCCCGGTTCTGCCCATGGTCATGCGCTCCCTGCCGGTTCCGCGCGCCAAGCGGCTCTACATCGTGCGCGACTGCAAGCGCGAAGCCGAACGCCTGGGTCTGGACTTCGGCCGGATCCGCGACCCGCTCGGGGCGGGCGTCGAGCGCGGCCTGGCATGCTTCCACTACGCTCGACACGGCGATGCCGGGCTCGACTTCCTGCGCAGCTTCGCGCGTGGCGTATGGGCCGAAGGCATCGATGCCTCGACCGACAAGGGCCTTCGCCGCATCGCTGCGCGCGCCGGGCTCCACCCCCACGACGTGGACAGGGCTCTCGAGGACGAAAGCTGGCGCCACGCGGTGGAGCGCAATCGCATCGCCCTGTTCGAGGCCGGCCTTTGGGGCGTGCCTAGCTTCGTCGTGGGCGGAAATGCGACGTTCGGCCAGGACCGGCTGTGGCAGGTCGGCCACTGGCTGCAGCAGGGCGAAGGCGGGAGCCAGCGCTCGCAACCCGGGGACCGGTAGAACGCGGGAATCTTCACCGGGAGTCGGCCAGACGCCACGGCGGGACTGGCCGGAGCTGACGCTGCGGCCGGCGCGGTTGGGCCTTGGAGCAAGCAGGCAGGACCCCGGCGGATTTCCTGGCGACGACCGGTGTCGGCATCACCGGCTCCTGTCGATCCTGCGGCCACCCCCTTCCGGAAGGTCAAACGACGCGCCGGCGCCCGGCGTAAACGCCCCGCCGAAGCGGACATGGGACGCCCAAGCGGGAAGCTTCGCGAACGCACCGACCCCGCCCGCATGCCGAACACCGGCGATGATTCTGCTTCGAAGGCCCAAGGGCGGGAAAAGGGATGAAAACTGAGGTGATGGTGCCCAGGGGCGGAATCGAACCACCGACACGCGGATTTTCAATCCGCTGCTCTACCAACTGAGCTACCTGGGCGCCCGTCTCGCCGCGCGGGGCGCGGCGGTTGGAGGACGCGGTTTATAGGAGAGGCGCGAAGGCCTGTCCATGCCCCGAATGCGGTTGGTGCGCCCTCATTGTCAGACGCTGCGCAAGGCCGGCAACGTGACAGCGCAATGACACGGCGCGGGCTTGCCCGGGCGGGAACCGGCTGCTAACGGCTCGCTCCGGTTATCTTCCTTATTCTCGTTTGCAAGAAGGCCGTCGCCATGCCCCTGCGCCTCCTCTCCTCCGCCGCGCCCGCGGCGCTCGCCGCGGCCCTCGCCGCTCCCGCCATGGCGCAGGACGAGGCCGCCGACATCGTCACGGTCATCGGCGGGCGCGCGCCCGGGGCGCAGATCGAGGACCGGCCGGTCACCCTGATCACGCGCGAGGCGATCGAGCAGGCGGGATTTGCCGATCTCGGCGATGCGCTCGCCTTCCTGCCTTCCGTGACGGGATCGGAATTCAACGAGGACCCGGGCACGCAGAACGACACCTCGGGCACGTCCAGCGTCAATCTGAGGGGGCTCGGGCTCGGCTCGACGCTCGTCCTGATGAACGGCCAGCGCCAGACGGTGGCGAGCGTGTCGGCAGACGACGGGGCGAGCTTCGTGGACATGAACGCGCTGGTGCCCACGATCGCGATCTCCCGCGTCGAGGTGCTGAAGGATGGCGCCTCCCCGGTCTACGGATCGGATGCGGTGGCCGGCGTGATCAACGTGCATACGCGCGATGATTTCCAGGGCGTTGAGGCGCATGCCGAGCTGCGCGGGCCGACACAGTACGAGGGCTCGGGCGCAGGCTACGAACTCGCCGCCATCGCCGGGCGCGATCTCGGCGCGGTGCATCTCGTCGCGGCACTCGAATGGCTCGACCGCGAGGGGCTGGGGGGCTTCGAGACCGGGTTCGTGCCGGGCACCGGGCTCTCGCTCGGCCAGCCGGGCAGCTATCTCGTTCCGAGCCGCGGCTTCGCGAGCTATGCCGACCCGTTCTGCACGCAGGGCGGCGGGATCCTGGTGCGCCGCGGTCCGGACGATGCGACCGGGACGCCGGGCAGCTGCCTCATCGACTATGCGCAGTTCTTCTCCGTCGTGACCGAGGAGGAGCGCCTGCAGGGCTTCGCGGCGCTGACCGGCGAGGCCGGAGACACCCGCTTCGCGCTGCGCGTGTCCGGCGCGGACCAGCATGTGGAGCGCGGCAACTCGCCCTCCCTGCCGAACCTCGACTTTCCACTCCTCGACGCCTCGCTCGCCGGCAACGTGTTCGGCGAGGGCGTGATCTGGCTCGGCCGCCCGCTGGGTGCGAAGGCCGGTGCCGCGCGGCGCCGCTTCGATCACGAGACGGTGCGCGTAGCCGGCGAACTTGCCCGCGACATCGACTGGAACGGCACGTCCTGGACCCTCCAGCTCAACGCCACCTACTCGCGCAACGATCTGCGCGCGACGATCACCGACACGCTGGAGGACAATTTCAACCTCGCGCTCGACGGTTTCGGCGGGGCGAGCTGCCCTGGGCCGAATGCCGGTGTCGCCGCGGGCGACGAGAGCGCGGGATGCTATTTCTTCAACCCGTTCGGCTCCGGCGTCGTGGTCACCGATCCCTCCGATCCGCGCTTCAACGCACCGGAAGTGATCGACTTCATCATCGGGCAGGACATTCGCGACTCGCGTGCCGACCTGACGGTGATCGAGGCGGTGGCATCCACGCCCTCCCTGCTCGCCCTGCCCGCGGGCGATGTCTCGGCCGCCTTCGGCGTGCAGACCCGCCGCGAGACGCTGCGCGTCGAGCATGGCGAGGATTTCAACGCGGACAATTTCCTCTTCATCATCGGCGGCCCGGACTATTCCGGCGCGCTCGACGCACGCGCGGTATTCGCCGACGCGATCGTGCCGGTCACGGAGCGCTTCGAGCTGCAGCTCGCCGCGCGCCACGAGGATATCGACGGCTTCGCGTCGACCGATCCGAAGATCGCCGCCGTGTTCGAGGCGAGCGAGGCGCTGACCCTTCGCGCCAGCTGGTCGCGCTCCTTCCGCGCGCCCTCGCTGCACCAGCGCGTCTCGGCGACCACCACGCTGCAGTCGCTGTTCACCGGCTCGGCATCGAGCTTCCTGCCCGTGCGCACGGTGGGCAATGAGAATCTCGATCCGGAAACCGCCGACACGTTCACGCTCGGCGCGGTGTGGAGCGGGCAAGCCCTGACGGCGGGCCTCGATCTGTGGCGCATCGAGTACGAGGACCTGATCGTGGAGGAAAATCCGAACGCGATCCTGGCCGCCGACCTCGCCGATGACGGCATCTTCAACGATCCGCGCGTCGAGCTGTCCTCGATCGGGGACGTGCGCCTGGTCCGGGCGAGCTTCGTGAACGCACCGAAGGTGGAAGCGCAGGGCCTCGATGCGAGCCTTGCCGGCCGGCCCGTCGAAACGCGTTACGGCATGTTCGGCTGGGGCGCGCGGGCGTCCTACGTGGACGAGTTCACCCTGATCGATCCGGTGCTGGACACCACGATCGACGGGGCGGGCAACCGCAACTTCACCAATTTCGCGCGCTCGGTACCGGACTATCGCGCCAGCGCCTGGATCGACTGGGCGCGCGCGGCGTGGGATGCGCGCGCGGGCCTGCGCCACATCTCGAGCTATGACGACGACGAGAACCCCGGAAACGAGATCGACGCCTGGACCGTGCTCGACCTGCAGGCGGGCTACACGTTCGACGCGGGCGGGACGCGCACCCGGCTCGTCGCCGGCGCGCTCAACCTCACCGACGAGCAGCCGCCCTTCGTGGATACCCCGCTCGGCTACGACACCAAGGTCCACGACGCGCGCGGGCGCGTGGCCTATGTGCGGGTGGAGTTCGTGCGCTAGCGCGCCGCCCGGCGATCAGAAAAACACCGTCGCCATGAGGTAGCCGTACACGGTGTCACCGGTGTCGGGGGCGTTCGGCGCATCGGTCGCGAACGCGCCCTTGGCGAAGACCGCGCCGCCGGTTTCCAGCTGCAGGCGCTCGGGCACCGCCCAGTAGCGCCAGCGCGTGGAGATGTGGGTCCCGATATAGTCACCGGAGCGGCCGGCCGGATCGCGCAGACCGCCATCGCGCCAGATATCGGTGTCCGAGGCCAGCCAGGCGCCCTTGACGAGAAGACGGCCGTCGATCGGGCCATTGCTGACCATCAGGCGCACGCCGGGCGCGGAGACGTTCTGCCGGCGCAGCGGCCCGTGGATGCCGGTCTGGCCGAAATCGGTGCGGCGGAGGCCGTAGAGCGTGTCCCAGCGCGACCAGTGGCCGTCTCCCGCCTCCTCCCCGGAGGCGTATTCGTATTCGACCGCCACGCGCAGGTTCCAAGGCCCCTCGAACGTGTAGCCGACATGGCTGTGATGGGTCTGGGCCGACACGTCGAGCATCGGCGCGCCCGGCGAGGAAGAGCTCCGGCGTTGACCGGTCTGGACCGCATGCTCGATCTCGAAATCCCAGCTGCCGGGGCGGGGCGAGCGATAGAGGCGCGCGCCGGGCGCCAGCAGGTCGCGCTGTGCACCCTCGTCCTCGTGGAGGCCGTAGACATACGCTTCCACCGCGCCGCCCAGGGCGGGCAGTTCCCGCTCGAGATATACGGCCCAGAAGCGCTGGTCCCAGTTCTCCTCGTCCAGAGCGTGCTCGTTGTCCAGGATCGAGGCCCGGTCGCCGGGCAGGCGCTCGACCGGAGAGACGTAGAATCCCGCCAGACTGACGAGCGGGGAGAGCCCGGCGTCGAAACGAGCACCCGTGAACGCGTTGCGCGTGTTGCGAAATCCGTTGCGGCCGACGAAGCGCGTGCTGCCGAGATCGATCGTCATCCGCCCGATGCGCAGATCGACCGGGCGTGGCAGGGCGAGAATCTCGTCGAGCTCGACGTGCGCGTAGGCCTGCAGGACATCGAGCGTGTTCACGTTGCTCGTCGAGATGGCCGAGCCGGGATCGGCGAGATAGACGCGCGCGTCGATCAGCTCGCCGCCGAACTGGACCGCGCCCGCATCGGCTTCGGCGAAGAGCAACGTGCGCCCGGAGATCTGCTGATCGCCGCCCGTGCGCCCGGCGCGGAACTGGTCGGACAGGCTCTCGTAACGCCAGCGCGTCGAGCCTTCGAAGGCGACGCTGAGGCCTGTGCCCCGCGCGTCCTCCCCGGCCCCATCCGTGGCGAGCGCGCCCGCCAGGGCGGTCAAGATGATGGTTAGCTCCACGCCCCCTCACGTCATTTCAATAAGAGCTGAAATGAAATTAGGTCGAACCGGAGGCGCCGGCAAGGCCGGACAGGAGGCGTGATCTCACGCCGCGAGGCCGAGCCGGACCGGCGCGCTCTCGATTTCTGCGTGGACGGGCCTCGCGGTGCGGTTTTCGTCGACCCACATCGCATTGATCGCGACGAGGTCGGGGCGGCGCAGGCACAGCGCTGCGATCTCGGCCGCGCTGGCGGTCGCCGCGGCCTCGCCCATGGCCGCGAACACGGCCTGGCAGAATTCGAGATCTTCCCTGCGGTCGAGCGTCCAGCGCAGCCGCTCCAGCCCGCCGCCCGGCCCGACGAGCCCGGCACGCACGAAGCCGGGATGGCGGTTGATCCAGGGCGTGACGTGCTCGCGTTCGAAGAGGGTATCCGCCTTGCGCTCGGCCTCGAAGAGGTGGCGCGCCGGGAACACCTCGCAGTCGAGCCCGTGCGGGAAGCGCGCCGGCATGGAATTCGAGGCATAGTCCGCCCCGCTCTCCCGGAAGAGTTCAACCGTGCGTTCCACGATGACCGGGTCGATGAACGGACAGTCGCTGGTGATGCGGATCACGGTGGAGGCACCGGCCTCGCGTGCGGCCCTGGCATAGCGCGACAGCACGTCGGCCTCCGAACCGCGCACGACCATGAAGCCGGCATCGCAGGCCTCCTCGGCGACCTCGTCGTCGGCCTCGGTGTCGGGCACGGCGCAGACCACGATGTCGGCGCTCTCGATCGCGCGGCAGCGATCCAGGCAGCGGATCAGCGCGCTCTTGGCGCCCAGCGGCTCGAGCACCTTGCCGGGCAGCCGGCTCGACCCGATGCGGGCCTGGACGATCGCGGCGGTGGTCATGAGCCCGGCTCCCCTCGGACGCGGCGAGGCCAGAATGCCGCGACCACGCCTAACGGCCCGTTAACCGAAGGCGCTCAAGGGTTAACGCCGGAATGCGAATCGTCTGTCGAGAGCAAGAGCCATGAGCCAGTCCGCGCCCCGTCCCGAGCCGACCCGCCCCACCCGGCGCGAGGACGAGGTCGAACGCCTCTTCATCGAGCGCGATTTCAGGAACCCCCGCTTCGATCTCGACGGCAAGACCGTCCTGATCACCGGCGGGACCGGTTCGTTCGGCAAGCGCTTCGTTGACATGGTGATCGCCGAGTTCAAGCCGAAGAAGCTGATCATCTTCTCGCGCGACGAGCTGAAGCAGTACGAGATGGCGCAGACCTTCTCGCCGGCGGACTATCCGTTCCTACGCTATTTCATCGGCGACGTGCGCGACGAGGAGCGCCTGGAGATGGCCATGCGCGGCGTCGACGTGGTCATCCACGCCGCGGCGCTGAAGCACGTCCCGATCGCGGAATACAATCCGTTCGAATGCATCAAGACGAACGTGATGGGCGCACAGAACGTGGTTTCCGCCGCGATCAGGCGCGGCGTGAAGCATGTCTGCGCACTGTCCACCGACAAGGCGGCGAGCCCGATCAATCTCTACGGCGCATCCAAGCTGGCCTCCGACAAGATCTTCACCGCCGCGCAGGCGATGGGCGGGGCGGACGGTCCGGTCTTCTCCGTCGTGCGCTACGGCAATGTCGTGGGCTCGCGCGGCTCGGTCGTGCCCTTCTTCAGGAAGCTGGTCGAGGACGGGGCCGATCACCTGCCGATCACCGACGAGCGCATGACGCGCTTCTGGATCACGCTGACGCAAGGGGTGAACTTCGTGCTCTCCTCCATGGCTCTGGCCAAGGGCGGGGAAATCTTCGTGCCGAAGATTCCTTCCATGCGCACGACCGACCTTGCCCGCACCATCGCGCCGAACCTGCCACACCGGACGATCGGCATCCGCCCGGGCGAGAAGCTGCACGAGCTGATGATCGGCACCGACGATGCGCGCTCCGGCGTCGAACTGGAGGATCGCTACGCCATCCTGCCCTCCTACGACCGGCGCACGATCGAGGCCTGGCACGCCGACGGGGCAAGGCCCCTTCCCGACGGCTTCGCCTACAGCTCGGATACCAATCCGGAACGACTCGATGCCCGGGCTCTTCAGGGGCTTCTCCGCGAGACATTCTCGGGCTAGAAGCCTCCCCCCATGGGGACTGTGAGCTTTCTGTTGTGCGCCGGTGAAGGCGCGTCCGCCGACCGTGCCGGCGCGGGCGCGCAGCTGGCGCGCGCGCTGCTGGAACACGGCATCGCACGCAGCGCACCGGGCGGGTCCGGGCTGCTGATCCTCGCCGAGCCGCCCTTCGAGCCGACGCTGGCCGGCAACCTGGCGCGCAGCCGCGGCTTCGAGGCGGTGCAAAGGCGTGCCGAGCGGCTGCGGCGCAAGGCACGCACGCGCATGAAGGCGCCGCGGCTGGACAGCGTGCTCATCGCCCCGGAGCTTCTCGCCAGCCCGAAGACGCTCGGCGCCGTCCTCGCAGGCATTCGCGCCGGCGCACCTCACGCGCGTATCGAGGCTGCCAGGCTGCACCGCGAGCCTGTCTCGCACGAGCTCGAGACACGTTCACTCGTCACCGGACCGGGGGCGTATCTTCGCGCCTGCGCCCGGGCAGACCTCGTTATCGGCGGAGCGGGACTCGAAGCGCTCGATCGCTGCGCGGCGGGCCTCGCCCAGGTGCTCGTTCCGGCAAGCCCCGCGCAAGCACGCCTGGCCGCTGAACTCGACCGGGCCGGGGCGGGGATGAAGCTCAATGCCGGCGACGACGTCGCCGCCGCGCTCGAGCGCGTGCTGCGCGATCTCGCCATGATGCCGGCCATGCTGCGTCTGATGAGCGAGTGCGCCCTCGATCTCGCCGACTGCGTGGATCCCGACGAGACGTTCGAGGCGATCGCCGCGCTCGCCGGCGCTCAGATCGAGAATCCCTCCACCATGTCCGGGCTCAGAGGCTCGGCATAGGCGCAGTCGCGCGCCGCGCGCCTGCCGAGGATCTCTGGCAGGTATTTCGGCTTGAGGCCGCGGCCCGGCCGGATCGAGCGGACATTCTCGCGGGTGAAGACCTCGCCCGCCCTGACCGGCTTGACGATATAGAGCGAGCGCCGGCCCGCCTCGGTCTGCCGTTCGCTGGCGCTGCGTTCCAGTGTCAACGTCCGATTGGCCGCCCAGACCGCGCGGGCCGTATCGACGACCTGCTTCATCTCGTCCGGCTCGAGGGAGAAGAAATCGTCCTCCCCGCCCCCCGAGCGGTCGAGCGTGATGTGCTTCTCGATGACGCAGGCGCCCAGCGCCACGGCTCCGCCAGGGATCGCCGCGCCGGGCGTGTGGTCGGACAGACCGACGAGACAGCCCGGCAGGCGCTCCTTCAGGTATCCGATGCGCTGGAGATTGGCCTCTTCGTAAGGGGTCGGATAACCGGAGACGCAATGCAGCACGACCGGATGCTCGCACCCGTTTTCGCGCGCCGCGGCGACGGCCTCGTCGATCTCCTGCGGGCTGGCGAGGCCCGTCGACAGGATCAGCGGCTTGCCGGTGCGCGCGCAGGCCCCGATGAGGTCGAGATCCACGATCTCGTAGCTCGCGATCTTGAAGGCCGGCACGCCGAGCGCGTTCAGGAAATCGACCGCGGTCAGATCGAACGGTGCGGAGAAGGCCGCGATGCCGCGCTCGGCCGCCCGCCTCATCACCGGTTCGTGCCATGCCCAGGGCATGTGCGCGTCGTCGTAGAGCTGGAAGAGCGTGCGGCCCCTCCACGGCCCTTCGGTGATGTCGAAGCCGGGGCCGGAGGCCTCGATCGTGATCGTGTCGGCCCGGTAGGTCTGCATCTTGATCGCGTCGCAGCCGGCATCGGCAGCCGCATCGACGATGGCGAGCGCATTTTCCAGCCGGCCGTTATGGTTCGCGCTCATCTCCGCGATGACATAGGGCGGATGGTCGGGGCCGATGGCCCGGCCCGCGATGGCGATGGCTGGGACGGTCTCGGTCATGAAGGGTCCGTGGATCGGCCTGGTTAATCCTGGCAGAGACTGGGTCACACCGGTGAAGAAAGTCTTCACCGACTCGCGCGAGGCTGAGAGCTCGATCAGCTGCTGGCTGCGGGGTGCATCGTCTTGGCCCATCTCCTGTTCATCGGCGCCGGCCCGTTCCAGATGCCCGTCATCGAGGAGGCGCGCGCGCGCGGCTGCCGCATCTCGGCGGTGGACGGGAGCGCGGATGCGCCCGGTCTCGCGCTTGCCGACACCAGCGCCGTCGTCGACATCCGTAACGTCGAGGCCTGCCTGGCGCTCGGCCTCGGCCTGCAGCCCGATGGCGTGCTGGCGGTCGCGACCGAAGCGGGCATTCCCGCCGCCGCCGCGATCGCCGAGACGCTCGACCTTCCAGGACTTCGTGTCGACACGGCCCGCAAGGCGACCAACAAGCGGGCCATGCGCGACGCCTTCGAGGCGGCAAGTCTGCCGTCGGCCCGCTACCGGCTTTGCCGTCGCCTCGACGAGGCAGGCGCGGCCTTCCGCGAGCTCGGCCCCGAGGTCGTGGTCAAGCCCATAAACGGGGCGGGCTCGCGCGGGGTGAGCATGGTCACCCGGCTCGACGACATGGTCGAGGCCTTCGAGGCCGCAAGGACTGCGGCCGCGAGCGGAGAAGTGCTGATCGAGAATTTCATGGCCGGCCCGGAAGTCGCGCTGGAAGGCGTGATGAGCGCGGGCCGCTTCATCCCCCTTCTCGTCAGCGACAAGACGCGCAGCGATCCGCCCGCCCTGCTCGATATCTCCATCACCTATCCGAGCCTGAGACCGGCCATCGAGATAGAGGCGATCCACGCGCTTGCCGAGGCCGGGGCGCGCGCGCTCGGCATCGAGAACGCGCCGATCCACGTAGAGATGATCATGACCACCGACGGTCCGCATCTCGTCGAGATGGCGGCGCGCGGCGCGGGCTTTCACGTCTTCAACACCATCGTGCCGGCCGTAACCGGCATCGACACGCCGGCGCTGCAGGTCGATCTCGCCCTCGGCATCCCGATCGCCCTGCCCGACGCGGAGTCGCGCGCGGCGATCCTCGATTTCCCGCTGGTGGCGCCGGGCACGGTGGTGGCGGTCGAGGGCCTCGACGAGGTGCGCGCCGATCCGCAGGTGCTGTTCGCCGAATGCTTCGTGAAGCCGGGCGACCGGGTGCGGCCACTGAAATCTGGGTCGGACCGCGCCGCCGCAATTGCCGTGGCCGCCGACACCGCGCAAGACGCCCGCGCCGCGCTGGAGCGCGCGCGCACCACGCTGCGGATCGAGACCGTGAGCGAGGCGGCGCGGAGCGAGATCGCATGAGCGACCTGCCCATCGCCCTCACCTTCGACCTCGATCCGGACCTGTTCGACGAATCCGTCGCTCCAACGCAGGCGCGTACCAAGATCAGCTGGCGCTGCATCACGGAGGGTATCCCCCTGATCCGCGACCGCGTCGGCGAGGTCGCCGAGGCCGCCGGGCTGAAGCCGGCGCCGAGCTGGTTCGTGCGTGTCGACAACCAGATCGGCGATCTTTGGGGCCGGCCGGCCTGGCTGCTGGAGGAATACGGCGCGGTCTTCGAGGCGCTGGAGACGGCCGGCGAGGAGATCGCCTGGCATCCCCATCTCTACCGGCGCAGCGACACCGGCTGGGAGCAGGAAACCGACCCTTCCGCGCTCGCCGACAAGATGGAAGCCGCCCTCGCCGACATGAAGCGCTTCGGCTACGCCCCGCGTTGCGCCCGGATCGGGGAGGCCTACGGCTCGAACGCGATCATGGAAGCCCATGACCGGCTCGGCATCGAGTTCGACTCCACCGCCATGGCAGGCCGCAAGCGTGTCGATGCCGAGCGGATCATCGACTGGGAGGCCACCCCTCACCGCGCCTATCGTCCGTCGCAAGCCGATCACCGCATACCCGGCAAGCCTGCGCGCGACGTCGTCGAGATCCCGATGTCGATGCAGAGGGTGAAGGCCGACTACGACGCCGAGCCGTTCCTGCGCTATCTCGACCTCTCCTTTCATCCGCGGGCCCTCGCCCACGGTCTGGACGACCTGGTGCGCGATGCCGACTATCTCGTCACGGTTACCCATCCGAGCGCCTTCCTGAGCGATTTCGAACCCGCTGGCGGCCACGGCCTCGTCGCCTTCGATCCGCAGGCCCTCACCCGCAATCTCGACGCCGTCCTCGACGCCGCGGGCCGCCACGGGCGGCGCCCGCGCTTCCTGACGATCAGCCAGCTCGGCGACGAGCTGAGGCGGGAACTCCCATGAGCGCGGCGCGCGAACTCGAGACCGCGCTTGCCGCGGCCACCGGGCGGCGCCATGGCGTCGCGACGGGACGCGGCGCGACGGCGATCTGGCTCGCTCTCGAGGCGCTCGCCGCACGCCATCCGGATCGCCGGCGCGTCGTGCTGCCCGCCACGCTTTGCCTCAGCCCGCCGAGCGTTACCCGTCTTGCCGGCCTCGAGCCGGTCTTCTGCGATGTCGAGCCGGAGACAGGACAGATGGCTCCCCGCGCGCTCGGCGCGCTGCTCGACGCCGGCGAAGCCCCGCTGTGCGTCATCGCCGCCCATCTCTATGGCGAACCCTGCCGCATCGAGGAGATTGGGACGCTGTGCCGGCAGGCCGGGACGGCCTTGATCGAGGACGCGGCCCAGGCCTGGGGGCCAGCGTCGGCGGCCGGCCGGCCGGTAGTTTCGGCGATCTGTCCGTCGTCAGCTTCGGCCATACCAAGATCCTCGATGCCGGCGGCGGCGGGGCGGTGCTGACCGATGACGCCGGGCTCGCCGAAGACCTGGCGGCACGCGCCCGCGCCCTGCCGGGAAAGCCGGCCGAGACGGCGCAATGGGGCGCGGACTACCGATCGCGCTATTACGCCCTCGCCGCCGAGTTCGCCGCGCGGCCCGAAGCCCGGCGCGAGGTCGGCGCACTCTGTCTCGCCCGTCCGGAGCTCTACCGCTACCGGCTGGAGGAGGAGCAGGCCCGGCGCATCCTCGACGCCCTGCCGCGCACGGCCGCCGCCCTCGCCCATCGCCGCGCCATGGCGGAGCACTACGAGCAAAACCTCGATCCCGAGATCGAACGTCTGGCGCGCCGGAGCGGCGGTGCGCCCTGGCGCTTCTCCATCCTCGTCGAGCCCCACCAGCGCGCATCCCTGCTCGCAGGTCTGCGTGGCGCAGGCTTCGATGCGAGCGCCTGGTATCCGTGTCCCGCGCCCTTCTTCGCGAATGTCTCGCCCGAACACTTTCCCGGCAGCGCACAAATCGAGACGCGCATCGTCAATCTCTGGACAGACGAAAGCACGAATCCCGATAAAGTCTGCAGGGCGTCAACCTTCATTAATGAAGCATTAGCGCAATTCGGCTCCTCTGGAGTGCGAAAGGTGGCCCGATGACCCAGACCCGCATCACGCTCTTCGACTGCACGCTGCGCGATGGCAGCTACCAGATCGATTTCGGATTCGACGCCAATCATACCTACGCGCTGGTCCAGCATCTGGAAGAGGCCGGCGTGGACGAGATCGAGGTCGGC
The DNA here is from genome assembly GCF_017161425.1 of Marinicauda algicola. Taxonomy (GTDB): domain Bacteria; phylum Pseudomonadota; class Alphaproteobacteria; order Caulobacterales; family Maricaulaceae; genus Marinicauda; species Marinicauda algicola. The sequence goes on from NZ_CP071057.1 coordinate 1,214,307, forward strand.
CACGGGCTCGGCCTCGGCGCGGAGCGCTCCGGCACGGCCCCGGCCGGGGAGAGCGACGCCAGATACATGGCCGCAGCGCGCATGGCTGCGAGGAAAGCCAGGATCGGCGTCTTTGCCATGCCCGCCTTCGCCACGCTCGACGACATCGGTGCGGCGAAGGACGCGGGGATGGACTTCCTGCGCTTCGGCGTGGATGCGGCGAAGCTGGAAACCGCCGAGCCCTTCGTGCGCCACGCGGTGGAACTCGGCCTGTCGACCACGGTCTTCCTCATGAAGACCTACACGCTTCCCGTCGCGGAACTGCGCCGCAAGGCCCACCTGTTCGAAGCGTGGGGGGCAGAGGCCGTGGCGATCGTGGACAGCGCCGGCGGCATGATCCCGGCCCAGGTGCGCAATTACGTGCGCGCCATTACCGACAAGACGAAACTGAAGGTCGCCTTCCACGGCCACAACAATTTCCAGCTCGCCGTCGGCAACGCATTTGCCGCCATCGAGGCGGGCGCGACCATCCTCGACGCCTCGCTGAAAGGAATGGGCCGCTCCTCAGGCAATGCGCAGATCGAGGTACTGGCCGCCGGGCTCAAGCGGGCGGGCTACCAGGTCAATGCCGATCCGATGGAGCTCGCCTTCGTCGCCGACAAGTTCATAACCCGTGCCGAGTTCGAGGGCGGGATCACCACCACCGACCTGGTCCAGGCCATGGGCCTCGTCCACTCCGGCATGCAGGGCAAGATCGATCGCGCCGCGAGCGAGTTCGGAGTCGACGCCAAGCTTCTCACCCTCAAGGTCGGCCGCCTGGGCGGCGGACTCGATCTCGATCTCAACGCCGTGCGGGCCGCCGCCCAGATCCTGGTATGGGAGAAGGAAGACGGCGTCGCCGCAGAGGACATCGCGCATGCCATCTGAACGCCCTGTCGAGCACTGGAAGGGCGCCTTCGGCGACGCCTACATCTCGCGCAACGTCGCCGACATCGCAGCGGTGCGCCAGCGCACACTGGCCTGGGGGCGCTATCTCTGGCCGATCATGGCCGAGTTGCCGAACTCCGTCCTGGAGGTGGGCTGCTCTATCGGAATCAATCTGCGCGCGCTGAAGAACCTCGTCGGTGCCGAACTGTTCGCCGTCGAGCCCAATGAAAGCGCGCGCAAGCGCGTGATCGCCGAGGGCGTGCTCGACACCGACCATATCTTCGACGCGACCGCGGACAGGCTGCCCCTCGCCGATGGCGCGGTGGAGCTGAGCTTCACCACCGGGGTGCTGATCCACGTACCGCCGAGCGAGCTTCCCGCCGCGATGGACGAGCTCCACCGGGTTTCCAGCCGCTACGTGCTGATGAGCGAGTATTTCGCTGATCAGCCCGAGGAGAAGGCCTATCGCGGCGAAACGGGGCTCCTGTTCAAGCGTGATTTCGGCGCAATGATGCTGGAACGCCATCGCGACCTGAAGCTGGTCGATTACGGCTTCCTGTGGAAGCACGCCGGAGCCAGCGACAGCGGAAACTGGTGGCTGTTCGAGAAGCGCGGCTAGCGCGCGCCCAACGCGTAGAAGAAATCGACGTCAGCCTTGGCATGCCGCTCGGTCATGCGTCCGGTGACGGTCTCGCAGAACACCTCGCGCATCATTTCGCCGAGCTGATCCTCGCTCTCGAAATAGGCCATGGTCTGGCCCTTTCGGAAATCCTCATACGCGATCTCGTACCGGTTGGGGCCGAGCCGGGTGGCGCTTCGGCGCAGATAATGTCCGGGGCCTGCCGAGACGACGAAGCAGCGCCCGCCGGGCGCCAGCACGCGCGCATATTCGGCCATCGCGGCCCTCAGCCCCTTCGCATCGTCCTCGTAGTGGATCACGTTGATCGACAGCAGGATGTCGAAGCGCGCGTCCTCATGGGGAATGGACCGGTTGGAGCCGACCCGGATCTCGGCGTCGATTCCCTGGTCTTTCGCCGCCTGCCGCGAGATCGCGGCCATGTCCTCGTTAATCTCGATACCGTGGCATTCGCAGCCCCGGTCGGCGAACGGGACGAGATTGTTCAGATACATCGCCCCGACATCGAGCACGCGTGTGCCGCCCGTGATCTCCGGAGCGAGACCGGAATACCGGCTGGAGAACAGGGCGCGCAGCATGAGTTCGCTGGGATGGTGGCGCACGATGCGCGCTGAACCTTCCACCCCGAGGCTCTTCGCGCCCCATGCCTTGCCCTTCTCGTTCATCTCCGCCTCCCGCTGCCTCCGGTGAGGCTGGTGCGATCCGGCTTAACCGGGCGTTACGCGCCGGACCCGACAAGTTCGCGGCACAGCGCGCTGATGCGCTTCACGCCCTGTCCGTCCACCAGGCTTGCAGCCTTCATGGCAACCTGTGCCTGACGCGCCGGGTCGGGCGGAGCGAGCAGGTCGAGCCCCGTGCCAAGGATCGCCCCCTGCGCGAGGAGGTCTGCGGCGAAGCGTTCCTCCTCTGCCGTCTGCGGCAATACATGGACCGCCTTGCCGAGACACATCAGTTCCATCAGCGTCGTGCCGGCATTGGCGACCGCCCAGGCGCACGAGGCCATGAGGAAGGGCAGGTCGGGCGGCGTCACGCGGACATCGACACCCCATGGCGCTTCGGGCAAGGGCCCGGCCAGCGGTCCGCGCACGAGGATGACTTGCTGCCCGGCTTCGGCGAGACGTGCGGCGGCGGCCGGCCCCCTGTCGCCGAGATCGGATCCCCCGATGGAGACGAGCACATGCTCCCCGCCTTGCGCCACGGCCTCGCGAATTTCCAGCCGGATGATGGCGTAGTCGAGCCCGTGAAGAACGCGCCTGGCGGCCACCGGGCCCGCCGGCGCATTGGTGCGCAGCGCGAGATCGGCCTCGGCGCGACCGGTGTAATCGAGGGCGATTGCGGGCCGGCGGGCCTTGCGGGCCGCTTCGACGAATTCGCTTCCGTCATAGGGAAGGTCGACCAGGGTGAGGTCCGGCGCCCCCGCACGCGGACTGCTCGCCCGGTCGGCGAGAGCCGCTCGCGCGACATCGGATTGCGGCGCCCATCGCACCGCGAAACCGTCCTCGACGAGCGTCTGGCTCAGCGTGCGCATGCGGCTGATATGGCCGTAGCCGAGACCCGCCCCACCATCGACGACGATCTCAACGAGGGGGACGTCCGGGCTCATCCGGCCTCCAGCGCCTCGGCCAGCGCCCCGGCGACGCGCGCGGGATCATCATCCGCCATGGCCGGGTAGAGCGGCAGCGAAAGGGTCCTTGCGTAGTAGGTGTCGGCGCCCGGCAGGCGCTCGGGGCCATAACGCGCGGTATAATAGGGCTGTGTATGGACAGGGATGTAGTGCACCTGAGAGCCAACGCCGCGGTCCTTGAGCCGTTCCATGACCGTCTCGCGCGCCACTCCCGCCGCCTCGAAATCGATGCGCACGTTCATGAGGTGGCGGCAGGAATCCGTCTCCGCGCGCCCGGCGGGCGGCAGGACGAGCGGGGCGAGCGGTTTCAGCGCCTCCTCGTAGAGGGAGGTCAACTCGCGACGCCGGGCCGCGAAACGCGAGAGCTTGGCGAGTTGGGAACGTCCGAGCGCGGCGTTGATGTCGGGCATGCGGTAATTCCAGCCGAGTTCGCCCATCTCGTGATACCAGGGCCATTCCCCGGCCCGGGGCTCTCCCATCCGCACTGGATCGCGTTCGATCCCGTGACTGCGGCGGCGGCGCATGGTCTCGGCTGCCTCCTCGTGGCGGGTGGTCACCATCCCCCCTTCCCCGCACGCCAGCGTCTTGACGGGGTGAAACGAGAAGACGGCGGCGTCGCAAAAGCCTGCATCGCCGACGAGCCGGCTTTGTCCGCCAGCATCCGTCCAGCGGCTCGCCAAGGCATGGCAACTGTCGGCGACGAGCACGGCGCCTTCCGCCTGCACCCGGGCATGCAAGGTCTCCAGATCGCAGGGCAGGCCGGCAAGGTGGACCGGCAGCACGGCCGCGAGGCGGGCCCCTGAAAAGCGCGTGCGGGCCCGCAGGATGGCCGCGTCGAGGGTAGCCGGCGTCATCAACCCGCTCTGCGGATCGACATCGGCGAAGACCACCTCGGCGCCGCAATAGCGCGCAGCGTTGGCGGTGGCCAGGAAGGTGAGGCTCGGCACGATGCAGACATCGCCGGGCGCGACGCCGAGCGCATCCAGCGCGAGATGAAGGCCCGCCGTCGCACTGTTGCACGCAATGCAATGCACAGCCCCGCCGTGCCAGCGGGAAAACTCCGCCTCGAAGGCGGGTATCTCGGGGCCCGTGGTCAGATAGTCGCTGCGCAGAACCCGAGCGACCGCCTCGATGTCGTCGTCCTCGATGACCTGGCGGCCGTAGGGCAGGAAAGAATCGCTCATCACCTCACCTCCAGCGTCACGATAAGGCTAATCGCTCCGTGTGCCATGGAGTCAAAAGAAACGCCCGGCGTCGGGTGACGCCGGGCGAGGCTTGGGTGGTGGGATGGAACGGGCTGGGATTGGATGCCCGTCCAGGTCTTCTATCGCCCGAAGAGCGACAGAATGATTTGCGGCTCGGAGTTGGCGATCGAGAGCGCCTGCACACCGAGCTGCTGCTTGACCTGCAAGGCCTGCAGCCGCGCGCTTTCCTTGGCGAGGTCGGCATCGACGAGATTGCCGACCCCCTCGTTGAGCTTGTCGATCAGCTTGCCCACGAAGGTGCGGTGGGATTCGATCTTCTTCAGGTCCGAACCGAGATCGGCCAGGGCCTGGTTGACGTTGTCGAGGCTCGTCTGGATCGCCGAGACGACGTTTCCGGCGAGCGTCGCCGAGCCGAGCGAGGCGGTCGAGCTGATGGTGATGATCGAGCCCGACACCGACATGTCCTGGGAGCCGAGCGTCACGGTGCGCGCCGCGTCCCCGTCCGCGAGGAAGGCGATCCCGCCGGTGATCGAGCCGTTGAGGATATTGGCGCCGTCGAACTCGGCGTTGGCGAGCACGGTCTGGACCTGCTCGAGCAGGGCCTTGAAGTCGCCGTCATAGGCCTGGCGGGAGAAGGTGTCGATGGACGGGTCCATCGCCGCGGTGGCCTTCTCGCGCATCTCGATGAGAAGGTCGGAGATGGCCTCGCCCGCTGCGAGCGCGACGTCGCCGATCGAGACCGCCCGGTCGAGCGAGGTCTGCACCGAGCCGAGCGCGCCGATATCGGCCCGCATGCCCTGCGCGACGGCGAAGACGGAGGAGTTGTCCTTCGCGCCGGAGACCTTCAGGCCGGTGTTGATCTTCTGCTGGACGTCCTGCATCTGCGAGTTTGTCTTGTTCAGATTCTGCAGGGCGATCATCGCCGAGGTGTTGGTGTGGACGCTCAGCGCCATTGGTCTTCTCCCGTTTCACCGTCACGCCGCTTCTTGCGGCTCTCGCTTCGTTAACAGCAACGGGCGGGCCAAGTCGGGCCACCTCCGGATTCAATGTTGATTTTCAGCGGTCTAAATGAAATCGCCCGCATAGCGGCAGGGCCATGCGGGCGCTTGATATGGTTAATCCTGCCCAGTTTGCCGGGCAGGTCTTGCCGGGCGGTCAGGCTCGTTCGTTGATCAGGGGGTAGCCGTCGCGCAGGAAGACCATGAGGTCGAGATAGCTCTGCGGCGGCCAGCGCCGGATCGTCTCGCCGGTATCCTCGTTGAAGATGCGGTAGATGAACTGGCCGGATTCCTCGTGCCGGTCGATCTTCAGCCGGTTGTATTCCAGAGCGCTTACCGTTTCGCGCATTTTCTCGATCGCGGCGACCTGATCGTCGATGTCGAGCGCCTCGAATGCGCGCAGCTCGTCCTTCGAAGACAGATCGCTCTTGTTGCTCCCTCGCGGATCCTTGCGCGCCGGTTCAACCGGTTCTGCAATGCGCACATCCAACCCGGAGCGAACACCCGTCGCACCTGTGGTGAGCCGTTCCATGGGTCATACCCGTCCTTTCCTCGCGCTCTCGGGCGCGGTGTTCCAATTGCTCCCTTGGTCAGCTGCGTCCTGGCGGAAAAGGGGGCGGCGGCGGAACCCCACGTAACGCCGCCGCCCGATCTTCCGATTAGCGGAAGTAGCCGAGGATCGAGCTCGGCGCGGAATTGGCGATCGACAGCGCCTGGATACCCAGCTGCTGCTTGACCTGCAGGGACTGCAGGCGAGCCGATTCCTTGGCGAGATCCGCGTCGACCAGGTTGCCGATACCCGTTTCCAGGGCGTCGGAAAGCTTGGAGACGAACGTCTTGTGAACCTCGAGCGACTTCGCACCGGTACCCAGTCGCGCCAGCGCCGAGTTCAGGTTGTCCAGCGAGGTCCCGATCGCCGAAGCGGCGTTCGAGGCGTTGGTCGCGGTGTTGATCTGCGTCGTGGCCGCGATCGTGAGGGTCGAGCCGGTCAGGCTGAGGTCCTCGTTCTGGATCGTGATCACGTTGTTGCCGTCAGCACTGGCGAGAGCCGTGATGTCCGCGGCGCCGTTCGAGATCAGGTTGGTGCCGTTGAACTCGGCGTTCGAGACGATCGTCGAGATCTGATCGCGAAGCGCCTTGAAGTCCTCGTTCAGGGCGTTGCGGGACGCCGTGTCGAGGGAGGTGTCGGACGCGGCGAGCGCCTTTTCCTTCATCTCGACGAGCAGGTCCGAGATCGCCTCGCCCGCGGCCAGGGCCACGTCGACGGTGGAAACCGCAAGATCGAGAGAGTTGGAGACGGCCTTGTAGGCGCCGACATCGGCCCGCATGCCCTGGGCGATGGCGTAGATGCCGCCATTGTCTTTCGCCGAGGAAACGGCGAGGCCCGTGGAGATGCGCTGCTGAACCTGCTGCAGATCCGTGTTGGTCTTGTTCAGGTTCTGGAGGGCGATCATAGCGCCCGGATTGGTATTGATCGTAGCCATTTCTTGGCTCCTTTCGCTTTCTACGGATGAGGCGCACCTTTTGCGCGCCAGGTCTTCTGACCCGGAGAGCGAGGCAGCAAGGGCCGGGCCAGTCTCGCCGAGCCCTTCCGCGACCAGCACCGATCGGCCTTTGCCAGTTGAAAATCACGGGTAGTTCGGGGAGCCGCGCACTGCACGGCGCAAGGCAATAATTGCCGGCGCGGGGCGGATTTATCCCGGCAAAATCTTCCGCAGAGGCAAAATTTTCCGCTTAAGGGGTGATGAATTTTTGACGCGAAATTGATTTGGTAAACAGGACCTTAACCGTGCGGGCGGTCAAAAAAAATGCCGGGGCCGCGTGGTGGCGGCGGCCCCGGCCGAATGACCCTAGCTCCGGAAGAAGGACAGGATGGACTGCGGCGCGGCATTGGCGATGCCGAGCGCCTGGATCCCGAGCTGCTGCTTGGTCTGCACAGCCTGGAGCCTTGCGCTTTCCTTCGCCAGGTCCGCGTCGACGAGATTGCCGATCCCCTTTTCCAGAGCGTCGGACAGTTTGGTGACGAACGAGTCGTGGATCTCGAGGGCCTTGGACTTGGTCCCCAGACGTGCGAGCGCCTGGTTCACGTTGTCCAGCGAGGTCTCGAGCTGACCTGCGATCGTGCTCGCGGCGGTCGCGGTCGAGAACGAGGAGGTCGAGGTAATGGTCACGATGGAGCCCGACAGAGAGAGGTTCTCGTCGGCCACCGTGATCGTGTTCGAGCCGTCCTGGTTCGCCAGCGCGACGAAGCCGTTGGTCGAGTTGTTGATGAGGTTGACGCCGTTGAACTCCGCATTCGACACGATCGTGGAGATCTGGTCGCGCAGGGCCTTGTAGTCTTCGTTCAGGGCCGAACGGGACGCGGTATCCAGCGATGCGTCGGATGCGGCGAGCGCCTTCTCCTTCATCTCGATGAGCAGGTCGGAAATCGCCTCGCCGGCAGCGAGCGCGACATCCACGGTCGCCATGCCCCGGTCCAGAGACTGCTGAACGGCCGAATAGCCCGACACCTGCGAACGCATGCGCTGAGCGATGGCGTAGATACCGCCATCGTCCTTCGCACCCGCCACCTCGAGGCCGGTATTGATGCGCGTCTGAATCTCAGACAGCTCCATATTCGTCTTGTTCAGGTTCTGGAGGGCGACCATCGCCCCCGGGTTGGTGTTCACCGAAGTGGTCATTGTGGGGTTCCTCCGTTCTGGAAGCTGGAACGGCCGTTTTGGCCGGCGGACGTTTTGTCCTGCCCAGGCAAGCGCAAACCCCGTGCCGGACCGGGCCGGAGAGTGGAGGAAAAACAGCCAATGAATCCCGCGACTTGAAATCTGCGCCGCGCGGCGCGCTCGGAACGCGACCAGATCGGCCGGAACGAATCTGCCGACCGGCAAAATCAAGGCCGCCCGGATGATCCGGACGGCCTCTGGGTCAAGCCTGGAATTGCGCTTGCGGTCAGACCGCCTCGGCGTGGGCGGCCTGGGGCGCAAGGCCCTGCATGATTGTCTTGTTGATGTCGATGAGGGTCTCGAAATCACTCTCCCCGCGCATCACCGCACTCGTTTCCTTCGAAACGAAGATGGCGAGCGAGATGATCGCCGCGCGAAGCCCTTCGGGCAGCTGGTTGCCGTCACTGCCGCAGTCGGCAGCAAGCCCCGTCCACATACGCCTGTTCCAGTCGAGCGCGTCGGCGCGCTTCCTGATCTCGGTCGAGCCGGCATCTCGCGCCTCGATGAGCGCGCGCGTGACCTGGCCGAACAGGCGGTATTCTGTCTCGCGTGGATTTTCGGCGCGGGCCGAGGCGGTCTGGTACGCACGATAGGACATGGAGACCTAGTCCTTGCTGCTGTGGGGCGCGATGCCCATGCGTTCGGCTTCGTAATTGATCAACTTCCGGCAGCGCAGGAGCGCCTTGTAGTACTCCCCGCTCATAACCTCGCGGCTGATCGAAACGCATTCGGCGAGGATGTCCGGATTGGAGATCGCGCCCATGAACTCGGTCATGCGCACCACGAACTCGTCGTAGACGCGGTCCTCGGCCTGCGAGGACAGGTACATCATCATGACCGGGAAATAGATGCGCCGGGCCGGAGTGTTGGCCTCGTGCTCCTGCATGATGTCCTTCTCGCGCAGGACCGAGGCCTTGTTCTGGAGCACCAGCGTCGCCCGGCGATCGCCGTTCTCGACGACGGCACCGTTCAGCACGAAACGCTCGCCGGGTTTGAGGGACAATTTCAGCGGCATGGCGGCGCGGTCTCCATCGAGATCTGGGCGCAGGACCAAGATTTGGCCCGGCTGGCTGAAGGCAGAGTGAAAGAACACGGTGAACAAAGAGTTTCGCGCACCGCGGCAGGTGTGCCCCTGCCCCTCGCCGATGATTAGCGAAACCTTAAGCGAAACGGCGCTCCATCGGCCAGCACAGAATTGTTTCACCTGTCCCGGAGCATGCCATGACGGCCCTGATCGATCTCAATGCCGAGCTCGCCGCCGGTGCCGAACTCCAGAAGAATGCCGCCAAGGGTGCGGCATCGGTCGCCACGAAAGCCAATCTGGAGAAGGTGCTGGCCCAGGCTCCGGCCGATCAGGCCCCGCCCAAGCTCGCCGGCCTGCTGAAGCGCGCGGTGCGCATGATCGACCAGAAGGGCCCGGCCGAAGGCGCACGCATCGCGCTCAAGGCCCTCGATCTCGCCCCGGAGCACCCGCTGTCCAATCACGTCATGGCGCTGTGCCTGGAGCGCCTTGGCCGGCTTTCGAAATCGCTCGAATTCTACGAGCGCGCCTGGCGGCTCGACCCGAAGAACCCGGAAATCTACCAGAATCTCGGCATGGTCGCCTGGAAGCTCGACATGCTGGACGCCGCGGAGAAATTCATCCGGCTCTTCGCCCAGATGGCTCCGGACAGCGCTGCCGCCGCGATCAACCTGTCGGGCGTGCTGCGCGACCAGGGCAAGTTCTCCGATGCGATCGAACTGCTGCGCGCCGCGATCTACCGCGCACCGGACAATGCCGAACTGTGGAACTCGCTCGGCACGGTGTTGCTCGAGGCCGGCGATCCCGAGCAGGCCGCCACCTTCTATCTCGAAGCGCTGCGCCTGAAGGAGGGCTTCTCGCGGGCCCATCACAACCTTGCCTACACGCTGGAACTGCGCGGCGACGTGGAGGGCGCGGTCGAGCACTTCAAGAAGGCGCTGGAAAACCCGCAAAGCGAGACCGACCGCATCACGATGGAGCATGGCCTCGCGCTCACCACGCTCGCGCTGGGCAAGCTCGAGGAGGGCTGGCAGCGCTATGCGATCCGCCTCAACCCTCAGTTCGAGGCCTCCACCTTCTTCCAGTACGGCGGCAAGATGTGGGACGGTGCCGACCCTGCGGCGCTGGCCGGCAAGACGGTGCTGGTCAGCGGCGAGCAGGGCCTCGGCGACGAGATCATGTTCGCCCAGATGCTGCCGGACATCATCGAGGCCGTCGGGCCGGACGGCGAGGTGCGCCTGGCCACGGAACGCCGGCTGGTCGCGCTGATGCAGCGCTCCTTCCCGCAGGTGAAGGTCGCCTGCCACTACACCGTCAGCCGGGAGGGGCGCGAATTCCGTTTCGCCCCGGATCTGACGAAGGACGGCAAGGTCGACCTGTGGTTTCCCATCGCCAACGCCTGCCGCAGCTTCCGCACCCGCTTCGAGGACTTCGCGGAGGGCGCCTTCCTGACCGCCGATGAGGAACTGGTCGAGCAGTTCCGCGCCCAGCTCGCCGGCTTCGGGCCGGGGCTCAAGGTGGGCCTGCTCTGGAAATCGCTGAAGATGACGGCCAAGCGCACGAAGTTCTTTTCCGGCTTCGAGGCATGGAAGCCGGTGCTGACCTTGCCCGGTATCGAGTTCGTCAATCTCCAGTACGGCGAGGTCGCCGCCGAGCTGGCGCGCGCGAAGACCGAGTTCGGCGTGACCATCCACCAGCCGGAAGGCCTGGATCTCAAGGACGATCTCGATCACGTGGCCGCGCTGGGCACGGCCTGCGATCTCGTCGTGGGCCCGATGAACGCGACGATCAACCTCACCGCGGCGAGCGGCGGCCGTGCGATCGTCATCCAGAACCAGCGCCGCACCTGGGTGAACATGGGCCAGGACCGCCTGCCCTGGTATCCGCAGATCGAGGTGGTCTATTCCGACGCCTTCGGCAACTGGGGGTCGCTGATGGATTCCCTGGCCGCACGCCTGTCCCGGGAAGCACGGTCCGCAGCGGCCTGACCCTGCCCCTTGCCGAAAGAGCCCGCTTCGCTAGGGTTTGGCATGGAGACACAAGGGCCGGCCCGCGAAGGAAATTTCGATGCGTTTCGAAGGCACAAAGAGCTATGTCGCGACCGAGGAACTCGCCGCGGCTGTCAATGCGGCGATCGTGCTGGAGCGCCCGCTTCTGGTGAAGGGCGAACCGGGCACCGGCAAGACCGAACTCGCGCGGCAGGTCGCCGACGCCCTCGGCGCGCCGATGCTGGAGTGGCACATCAAGTCGACGACCAAGGCCCAGCAGGGACTTTACGAGTACGACGCCGTGGCGCGCCTGCGCGACAGCCAGCTCGGCGACGACCGGGTCAACGACGTGCGCAACTACATCCGCAAGGGCAAGCTGTGGGAGGCCTTCACCGCCGATGAGCGACCGGTCCTGCTGATCGACGAGATCGACAAGGCCGATATCGAGTTTCCCAACGACCTCCTGCAGGAACTCGACCGGATGGAGTTCTTCGTCTACGAGACCGGCGAGACCATCAAGGCGAAACAGCGCCCGATCGTCATCATCACCTCGAACAACGAGAAGGAGCTTCCCGACGCCTTCCTGCGGCGCTGCTTCTTCCACTTCATCGCCTTTCCCGACGAGGAGACGATGGAGGCGATCGTCAATGTGCACTTCCCCAAGCTGAAGGGCCGGCTGCTCTCCGAAGCGCTGCGCGTCTTCTACGAGGTGCGCCAGATCCCGGGCCTGAAGAAGAAGCCCTCGACCAGCGAACTGCTGGACTGGCTGAAGCTTCTCCTGGTCGAGGACATCGACCCGTCCGTGCTGCGCGAGCGCGATTCCAGGAAGCTCATCCCGCCGCTGCACGGCGCGCTCCTGAAGAACGAGCAGGACGTCCAGGTCTTCGAGAAGCTGGCCTTCCTGGCGCGGCGCGACGGCAACTGAGGCCTCGCGCAGCCTGCGTGACCGCATGTCTTCCCGGCACAGTCCGCTGCTAGCCTGCTGCGGTCTCCCGCTACTCGGCCGTTCTTTGCATCTGCATGACCGCAGCCGGCTGCCACTGCGCGTCCGGGCTGGCGCGCGTGTCGATCTCCACCACCAGCGTGTCGGCGTCGAAGCGGGTCCAGCGGCTGCGCCTCAGAGCCGGACCGGGCGCATCCTCGCCAAGTCCGCTCTGTGCTAGGAGTTCCGGATCCGGGCTGAACACCGCGCCCTCGCCGCCGGTCTGCGAGCGCATGAATTCGTAGTCTAGCACGGCCTCGCCGCCGGCGGAGAACTCCACCCAGGCCCCGAGATCGGGCCGGTAGGCCCAGCTGACGAACTCGCGCCCCGCCGGACCGTCGAGAAAGCCGCCGGTCATGCAGCCTCCGGCCATCGGCCAGCCCTGCCATGAAATCTCGGCCGGTTCACCGCCGGTCGGTCTCACCTCGCCGGCCCAGATGCCCTGCAGGGCGGAGAAGGCGTTCTCCTGGCCGCCCGGGCACGCGCTCGCGGCGAGCTGGGCCGCCAGAGCGGCCGTCAACAGCACGGTCATGGCTCGTATCCTCCCTTCTGACGGGCTTTCTTGCCACGCGCCCATGAACGCCTATCCTCGCCGCGTCAGCAAGAGCGAAGCCGTCATGTTCCACCGCTTCTTCACCGAGCTCCGCGCGGCGAAAATCCCGGTTTCGACCCGGGAGTACCTCACCCTGCTCGAGGCCCTCGACAAGGGGGCGATCGGCCCCTCGATCGACGAGTTCTATGCCGTCAGCCGGGCGGCACTGGTCAAGGACGAGAGGAATTTCGACAAGTTCGACAAGGTCTTCGCCCATATCTTCGAAGGCGTCGAGGCGCTCGGCGACCTGTTCGGCAAGGAGGAGATCCCCGAGGACTGGCTGCGCGCCGAAATGGCGCGTCATCTCACGCCGGAGGAGATGGCCGAGATCGAGGCCATGGACTTCGACGAGCTGATGAAGACCCTCAGGGAGCGCCTCGCCGAGCAGAAGGAGCGCCACGAGGGCGGCAACAAGTGGATCGGCACCGGGGGGACGAGCCCGTACGGCCACTCGGGCTGGAACCCGGCCGGTGTCCGCATCGGCGGAAGCTCGAAGAACAAGCGCGCGGTGAAGGTCTGGGAGAACCGCCGCTTCAAGGATCTCGATTCCGAGCGCGAACTCGGCACGCGAAATCTGAAGGTCGCCCTGCGCCGCCTGCGTCACTTCGCCCGCGAGGGCGCGCACGAGGAGCTCGATCTCGATTCCACGATCCGGGCGACAGCGCGGGAGGGCTATCTCGACGTCAAGATGCGTCCCGAACGGCGCAATGCGGTCAAGGTGCTGGTCCTGTTCGACGTCGGCGGATCGATGGACCCGTATATCGAGCTCACCGAGAAGCTGTTCTCAGCCGCACGCGGCGTCTTCAAGAATCTGGAATACTTCTACTTCCACAACTGCCCGTACGAGGCGCTGTGGAAATCGAACCTGCGGCGCAGGAGCGAGACGACGCCGACCTTCGACATCCTCCACAAGTACCCCAGCGACTGGAAGGTGGTCATCGTCGGGGACGCCTCGATGGCACCCTACGAGATAACCCACCCCGGCGGCTCCGTGGAAGGCTGGAACGCGGAAGCCGGGGGGACGTGGCTCAGGCGCATCGTGGAGACCTACCCTCACCTCGTCTGGCTCAACCCGCAGCCGGAGAACTGGTGGCCGCACACCTATTCCATTCAGCTCATCCGCGAGATCGTCGGACCCGAGCGCATGTTCCCGCTCACTCTCGACGGCGTGGACAAGGCCATGAAGGAACTGGCGAAGCGCTAGAGGGCAAAGCTCGAGTCTCCCAAGCCTTCGCGAGCCTGCCGTTCTCCGGTGATGGTGAGCTTCGCCCCGGGCAACGATGTCCCAAGGCGCCAACGCTTCAGAAGACGGCGCCGGTCAGGCATGGGTGGCCCGGCCGGACCGGGCCATGATTGCCTTCGGGTGCCGAGTGCGCATTGGCCGGCAAGACGCCCTGCCCCCTCAGCTGCGATGCTCGGCCCCGGCTTTCAGCCGCAGCCAGCGCACGAGGCCCCAGGCGGTCGCCTCGTGCCGCATCCGGGCGATCGCCTCGAGGGGGGTCAGCCACACCAGCGCATGATCGAGCTCGATCTTTCCTCCGTCTTCGCGGCTGCGTTCGACGGTGAAATAGCGGGCGTGGTTGAGCACGCGCCGTCCGCCCGGCTTCTCCCAATAGTGCCATGCCGAGCCGAGCAGACCCACGGGCCTCACGCCGAGCCCGGTCTCCTCGCGGTATTCGCGCACGAGCGCGTCCTCGCTCGTCTCGCCCGGCTCCAGCGCACCGCCCGGCAGGTCGTACTGGGTGCGTGCGGTCTCGCCGGTGATCGCGACGACGGCGATTTCCCCGGCAGAATTCGTCAGAAGCCCGTAGGCCGCATCGCGTGGCACATAATCGCCGCCGGGTTCGGGCCGGCCGAAAACCGGTTCGCCTGGGGCGGGCTCGGCCATGCGGGGCCTCCTTCAGCTTGGCTCCATCTGGGCATGCGCGATGCCGAGATCGCTCTCGACCCGGCGAACCCAGCCGCCCACCGCCGGGAACTCCGACAGGTCGAACCCGCCTTCGTGGGCAAGGCGCGTGTAGGCCACCAGCGCGATGTCGGCGAGCGAGAGCGCCTCGTCCACGAAGTAATCGCGCGCGATCAGGCGCAGTTCCATGACACCGAGCGCGCGGCGCCCCCTGGCCATCAGATCGGGATCGATCTCGGAATCGGCCTTGTTCAGGAAGCGCTTCTGGTACCGGCGTACGGCGATGTAGGGCTCGTGGGAATACTGTTCCCAGAACAGCCACTCCATCATCTTCGCCCGGTCGAAGGGATCGGCGGGCACGAGATCTGAGCCTTCAGCAAGATACAGCAGGATGGCGTTGGACTGCGCGAGCGTGCGCCCGTCGGGCCGCTCCAGCACCGGCACCTGGCCGGCAGGGTTGAGCGCCAGGAAATTCTCCCGGCGGGTCTCGCCGGAGGTGACGTCGATATCGATCCAGTCGTGCGCGAGGCCGAGGCGCTCGGCCGTCCACTTCACCTTCAGGCAATTGCCGCTGCGCGTGTCGCCGTAAATCCGAAACCGGTCCATCGCCATCCTCCGACTCGATCCGCTTCGTGCCAGTTTACGCTCCCCCGGGGCCGTGCACAGCACACCGCTCAGAGCCGGTGTGTCCCGGGACTTCAACGCGCCCGCCACCCCTCCTATAACGCCCCGGTGTGACCGGTTCGAGAAGGACGCCGCCATGATCGATCTCAACGCGCTCGATGCGCGCACCCGGCCGCAGGACTGCGCCTCGATGGAGGAGGTCCGCGACGGGGTCGACCGGCTGGACCGCGCCCTGGTCGCGCTGATCGCCGAGCGTACGCGCTACATGGACGCGGCCGCGCGCATCAAGCCGCACCGCGGCACCGTGCGCGACGAGACGCGGATCGAGGACGTCCTGACCAAGGTGCTCGCCGAGGCACGCCGGGCCGGCCTGCCGCGCGAGATCGCCGAGCCGGTCTGGCGCGAACTGGTCGAGCGCTCGATCGCCTACGAGTTCGAGGTGTGGGACCGCACGCGCGCCTAGCGCGGGCGTTCGGCGAGCACCTGCCCGATCCGGGCAAGGGTTTCCCGAGCGCAGTCACGGATATGGCCGATCGCTTCGGGTTCCAGCGGACGCGCCTCGGCCTGTGCACAGGCTTCGCCGAGGGCAAACGCACCGATGCCGCGTGCCGCGCCTTTCAGCGTGTGCACCGCCGCCTTGAAAGCCTCGCCGTCACCGGTCTCCATCATCCGGGCCAGACAGTTTTCGGTCTGGCTCGTGAACAAAGCAAACAGCTCGGCCTCCAGCGCCTCGTCCGCGGCGGTGTAGCGGGCCAGATGGTCGAGATCGAGGACGG
Organism: Marinicauda algicola; assembly: GCF_017161425.1. GTDB lineage: Bacteria > Pseudomonadota > Alphaproteobacteria > Caulobacterales > Maricaulaceae > Marinicauda > Marinicauda algicola. Next base: position 1,230,286 of record NZ_CP071057.1, read on the forward strand.
GCGGACGGCTCATGTGAAGCTCGCACGGCTGACGGGGAACCAGTCTCGCTCGCCCGCATTAACGTTATCCCAACGCGGAGTATGGCCCTGCGACCACAGTAGATGCGGGACCCTCAACCGCTGAGGGAGTTAACCTTGACCCCCCAGGCGCGGGGCTTCTAATGTCGCGCCGGCCTCGAGGGGATGGCTGAAACTGGGGAAAATCTCGTGAATATGGCGCGCGCCCTGATTGCGCTTGCGGCCTGGGGACAGCTCGTGGCTGCCGGTGCCCTGTCCGTCGCACTGGCGGAGACGGAAGTGCGCGCCGGCGGCTTCGTCGACCTTCTTCCGCTGGCGCTGCTCGCCGGTGCCGGGATCACCTTCTACGTGGCCCGCCTCGTCGCGGGCCGCGTGTGAGACCGGCTTCGACGTCTGCTTGACCGTCCGCGCGTATCGGTTTCAGATCGCGCGTATGAGCATTCTCGACACCTACAAGAGCCGGATCGGCGAGACCCATCGCTCGGACTGGTTCCTCATCGACCAGGACCGCGTCGACGCCTTTGCCGACGTGACGCTGGATCATCAGTTCATCCATGTCGATCCGGAGCGCGCGGCCAGGGAAACCCCGTTCGGCGGTCCGATCGCGCACGGTTTCCTTACCCTGTCCATGCTCAGCCATTTTGCGGGACAGGCCCTGCCGCCCTTTCCCGACAAGGTGATCGGCATCAATTACGGCTTCGACAAGGTGCGTTTCCTCAGCCCCGTGCGCGTCGGCTCGAAGCTGCGCGGCGTGTTCACGCTGAAGAGCGCGGAGGAAAGAAAGCCCGGCCAGATACAGCTCGTCCAGGACTGCACCGTCGAGATCGAAGGCAGCGCGAGCCCGGCACTGGCCGCCCAGTGGCTGAGCCTGGTGGTGACGGGGTAGGTCCGGACGCAGTCTCGGGACCCGCGTACACATCGGGCACCGGCCCCTTTGCGGCCCCTAGAGGGGAGGACAGGCCCGGCCCGCCGCTCCGGCCCCCAGGCGGGTCCGGGGACAAGCGCCGCGGGACGGAAGGGGGGCGAAGCCCGGTCCCCTTTCACTTGCCCGCGGTTTCAGGGGCCGCGAACGCCCCCTTCCCCGTCAGCTGCTCGGCGCGGCGTTCGAGGCGGGCCAGCAGTTCCATCAGCGTCTCGCGCTCGCCCGCGCTCAGCCCTTCCAGAAGCGCACGCTCGTAATCGAGGGCGAGCGGGGCGATCTCGTCATAGATCCGCCGACCTTCGCCGGTGAGGACCACATCGCTGGCGCGCCGGTCGCTCTCGCGCTGCTTGCGGCGCACGAGATCGCGCTCGTCGAGGGCCCGGATCGCGCGGCTGACGGAGACCTTGTCCATGGCGGTCGCCTCGCAGATCGCCTGGGCGGTGAGCGGGGTGCCCTCACCGAGCACGGCGATCACCCGCCATTCCTGGATCGAAAGGCCGAAGCGGGACTGGTAGGCCTTCGCGATCAGGCCGGAAACCTTGTTCGACGCCACCGAGAGCCGGTAGGGCAGATAGGCGGGAAGGCGCAGGGGATGATCCCCCGCGCCCTCGCCTTCGCGCCTGCCGAGCTTCGCGGCGTCGTCCATCACTCGGCCGCGGTGGTCTTCGGCTTGATCACGCCGCGCCGGATCTGGTCGAGCTCGATGGATTCGAACAGGGCCTTGAAATTGCCCTCGCCGAAGCCCTCATTGCCCTTGCGCTGGATGATCTCGAAGAAGATCGGGCCGATCGCGTTCTGCGTGAAGATCTGCAGCAGCAGGCCCTCCTCGCTCTCCACATCGCCGTCGATCAGGATGGAATTCTTCTTAAGCCGTTCCAGGTCCTCGCCATGACCCGGGATGCGCTCGTCGACGAGCTCGTAATAGGTCTTCGGCGTGGACTGGAAGTCGACGCCCTTCTCGCGCATCTCCTCGACCGTGGAATAGATGCGCGGCGTGGTCAGGGCGATGTGCTGGATGCCCTCGCCATTGTAGTCGCGCAGGTATTCGGCGATCTGGGATTCGTCGTCGGAGCTTTCGTTGAGCGGGATCTTCAGCTTGCCGCACGGGCCGGTCATGGCGCGCGACTTCAGGCCCGTGTGCTGGCCCTTGATGTCGAAATAGCGGATTTCGCGGAAGTTGAAGACGTTTTCATAGAACCCGGCCCACTTGTCCATGTTGCCGAAATGGACGTTGTGGGTGAGGTGGTCGAGGACCTCGAGGCCGACGCCGCCATCGTCTTCCTCGCCGGTCGGTTCCCAGTCGTCGTAGATCGTCTGCTCGCCGTAGGTGTCGACGAGATAGAGGACCGAGCCGCCGATGCCCTTGATGGCCGGGACCTTCTCCGCGTCGGTCCAGATGCCCTCTCCGAAAGCCTCCGCGCCACGCTCGAGCGCCTTCCTGTAGGCCTCCTTCGCGTCGCCCTTGATGCGGAACGCCATCGCGTTTGCCGACGGGCCGTGTTCCTTGCGGAATCGCGCCGCCTGGCCGGAGGTCTCCTTGTTTACGAGGAAATTGATGTCGCCCTGCTTGTAGCGGACGATGTCCTTCGAGGGGTGCCTGGAGACCGGGGTGAAGCCGAGCTTGCGGAACAGGGCATCCAGCTTCTCCGGCTCGGGATGGGTGTACTCGACGAACTCGAAGCCGTCGGTGCCGAGCGGGTTCTCGAACAGGTCAGCCATGGGGCGCTCCTTCAGATATTCCTAGAATCGGTTTGCGCGGCGCGGGACTTGATCGCCGCGCCCGGCATGCGCAGTCTCTTACAGGAGAATAGTATCATTTGTAACTAAATTCATCCCCCGCCGCAGGGAAGGGAGAAAGCCGCAATGAAACCGGTGCTTTACGGGTATTTTCGGTCGGGCACGACCTGGCGCGTGCGCGCCGCGCTGAATTACAAGGGCGTCGCGTACGACTATGTGCCGGTCAATCTGGTCAAGGGCGAGCAGTCGCAGGCCGGGTTCAAGGCGAGGAACCCGCAAGGCCTCGTACCGGCGCTCGAGGTCGAAGGCGCCACGCTGACCCAGAGCCCGGCGATCCTGGAATGGATCGAGGAAACCTGGCCGCAGCCCGCGCTGCTTCCGGGCGATCCGATGCTGCGGGCGAAGGTGCGCGCCTTCTGCGCGGCCATCGGGTGCGACATCCACCCCATCCAGAACCTGCGCGTGCTGAAGAAGGTGAAGGCGCTGACCGGCGCGGAGGAGGCCGGTCCCGACTGGGCGCGGCACTGGATCACGCTCGGCTTCGAGGCGCTCGAGGAGATGGTCTCTCCCCTGGACGGTGCAGGCGGCTTTCTGTTCGGCGAAGGCCCCTCCATGGCGGAAATCTATCTCATGCCGCAGATGTTCAACGCCGAGCGCTTCGGGGTGGACCTGGAGCCGTTTCCCAAGCTCGTCGCGGCCAATGCGGCGGCGCAGGCGGTGCCGGAGTTCGCGGCGGCCCATCCGAGCAGGCAGCCGGATGCCGGGTAGCATCGCAGCGCCCCTTCCCCCGACTCACTCTCCCGCCTAGGCTCGCCCCATGACCGTGTCCGTCGACCTTGTCCTCGATGTCGTCTGCCCCTGGTGCTGGCTCGGCCATCGCTACTGGGACCGGGCGCGAAAGCTCGCCGGGGAGATCGAGACCGAGACGGTGCTGCGCCCCTTCCAGCTCGATCCGACCGTGCCGCGCGAAGGCGTCGACTATCCGAGCTACATGGCTAAGAAATTCTCCGGCGGCTCGTCCGAGCGCTGGAAGGCGATGCGTGACCATCTCGAGGCCGCGGGCCCCGAGGTCGGCATCGTCTTCAATTTCGATTCCATTCCGAAGCGGCCGAACACGCTCGACGCCCACCGCGTGATCCGCTGGGCGCAGGGCCAGGGGCTCGGCGAGGAAGCGGCCGACCGGCTCTTCAAGGCCTTCTTCGAGGAACTGCGCGACATTTCCGACCGCACGGTGCTCGCCGAGATCTCCGGGGAAGCCGGGCTCGACGCCCAGATCGTCGCCGATCTCCTCGAGACGCCGCGCGACGAGCAGGAGGTGCTCCGCGAGGAACGCTTCTACCGCTCGCTCGGGGTCCAGGGCGTGCCCTGCTTCATCTTCAACGGCCGCTTCGCCGTTTCCGGGGCCGAGGCCCCCGATGCGCTGGCTGCCGCCATCAGGGAGGCGGCGAGCCTGCCGCCATCCGATCAGGCCTGACGGCACAGGGCCGGCAGGCGGCTTCAGGGGAGGAACCTCATGTCAGCCATCGATGCCGTTGCCCTCTACACAGGGCTCAACCTGCTGATCCTGCTCGTGCTCGGCGCACGGGTCTCCATGGGCCGGCGCAAGCACAAGGTCTCGCTCGGCGAGGGCGAAGGCGGCGACCTGCTGCGCCTTATCCGGATCCACGCGAATGGCGCCGAATGGGCGCCGGGCGCTTTGGTCGGGCTTCTCGTCCTCGCCATGATGAACGCCCCGGCGCTGACCATTCACGCGCTCGGCGCGACGCTGACCGTGGGGCGGTTCGCGCATGCCTACGGCCTGTCGACCGATCCCGGCCCCAGCCCGGCGCGCATCCTGGGCTCCAGCCTCACCCTGCTGGTCTACCTGCTGCTCGGTGCCGGGCTGGTGGTGCACGCCATTCTCTGAGCGAAACCGGCTCCGGCGGGAGCGGGCACTGCCCGCGGCGCGTTGCGGGGCGAGAGCCCGACGCGCTATGAGCTTTGCCCATGACCGATACAGCCCCCGCTCCCGCCGAGCCCCGCTCCGCCATCGATCCCGAGGCCCTGGTCGAGATCGCCGACGATCTCGTGCGTCGCGCCATGAAGGCCGGCGCCGATGCCGCCGAGGCCGGCCTCGTGGAAGGCCGGGCCCTGGAGGCCTCTATCCGCAACGGCGCGCTCGAAGACCTCGAGCGCTCGGAATCGCGCGATGCGGGGCTGCGCGTCTTCATCGGCAAGCGCCAGGCCGGCGTCGCCTTTTCCGATCTCTCCGAGGCCGGGCGGACGCTCGCGGTGGAGCGTGCGCTCGCCATGGCCAGGGTCGCCCCCGAAGACCGCTATTGCGGCCTCGTCGAGCCCGGCGAGCTCGCCAGGTCCATCCCGGACATCCCCCTCTACGAGGACCGCGACTGGGACCCGGACGTGCTCGAGAGGCTCGGCCTCGCCATGGAGGAGGCCGCCCTTAAGGTCGACCATGTCGAGACCATCGCCTCGGCCGGGGCGAGCTTCGGGGCGGGCGCGGTCGCGCTCGTCACCTCGAACGGGTTCTCGGCCGGCCGGCGCAGTTCCAGCTGCAGCCTCGGCATCGCCCCGCTCGCCAAGCGCGACGGGCAGATGGAACGCGATTTCAAGGGCCATTCCTCGCGGCGATTCGAAGATCTCAAGAGCCCGGAGGAGATCGGACGCATCGCCGGCGAGCGCGCGGCGGCCCGGCTCGGCTCGACCAAGATGGCGAGCGGCAAGATGCCCGTCGTGTTCGACGAGCGGGTCGCCACGACCTTCGTCTCCTCCTTCCTCGGCGCGATCTCCGGGCCCGCCATCGCGCGCGGGACGTCCTTCCTGCGCGGCAAGATGGGCGAGCGAGTGTTCGCTGAAGGAATCGACATCATCGAGGATCCCCTGAAGCCCTGGGGTCACGGCTCGCGCGCCTTCGACGGCGAGGGCGTCCCGGTCAGGGCCAGGGCCCTGGTCGAGGACGGGGTGGTCACGACCTGGCTCCTGAACGCCTCCAGCGCGCGCCAGCTCGGCCTGCCGCTGACCGGTCATGCCAGCCAGGGACTGGGCTCCCCGCCCGGCATCCGCACCTCGAACGTCCATCTCGCCCCCGGCGAACGCACGAGGCAGGAGCTGATCGCCGATGCCGGAAACGGCCTGCTCGTGACCGAGATGTTCGGCCCCTCGCTCAACGAGAATACCGGTGACTGGTCGGTCGGCGTGGCCGGCTTCGCGATCGAGAATGGGAAGATCGCCTATCCGGTCAGCGAGATGACGGTCGCGGGCAATCTGCTCGACATGTTCGCCCGCCTGGAACCGGGCAGCGATCTCGAGTTCGAGCATGCGACCAACGCGCCGAGCGTGCTCGTCGACGCGCTGTCGGTCGGCGGACGCTAGAGGGGCGCGATCTTGCATGACGCGGCCGAAGACCTCGCCCTGATCGCCGATGCGGCAAAGGCCGCCGGCGACGCGATCATGGGTTATTACCGCCAGGACCCGAAGATCTGGGACAAGGGAGGCAACGACCCGGTCACCGAGGCCGACTACGCCGCCAACCGGATCATCCGCGAGCGCCTGACCGCGGCGCGGCCGGACTATGGCTGGCTGTCGGAGGAGAACCCGGACGACGAGAGCCGGCTGGAAAAGGACCGCAGCTTCGTCGTCGACCCGCTCGACGGCACGCGCGCCTTCATCAAGCACCGGCCGGAATTCGTCGTCTCGATCGGCGTCCTCGACAAGGGTCATCCCCTGGCCGGCGTGCTCTACGACCCGTGCGAGGAGGCGCTCTACGCGGCGTCTCGGGAAGGCGGGGCGTTTCGCAACGGGGACCGGATCTGGGTCAGCGACCAGGACCGCCTCGACGGGGCGCGCATCCTCGGCGACCCCGGCCGGCTCGTGGCGCTGAGGGATCTCGGCGCGAAAGCCCACACCGTGAACTCGGTCGCATTGCGTCTGGCGCTCGTGGCGTGCGGCGCTCACGACGCGGTCGTGGCGGTGCGTCCGAAATGGGACTGGGACCTCATCGCGGGCCATCTCCTCGTGGAGGAGGCCGGCGGAGTCGTCACCTCGCGCGACGGGCGCGCGCTGCGCTACGATCTCGACACGCCCCGCCAGCCGCCGCCGCTCGCGGCTGGCCCCCGCCTGCATGCCCTGTTATTAGAGCGCCTGATCTGATCTCCCTCCCCTCACTGAAAAAGAACGATTGAAGCGATGAGCGAAGACAAGCAGCGCCTTCACCTCGTCATCGGCGGCGAACTGAAAGACGTCGGGCCACAGGCCCACGAGTTCAAGGATCTCGACGCGATCGACTTCGTCGGCGCCTACCCGAATTACGCGGAGGCCAAGAAGGCCTGGCGCAACGCCGCCCAGCGCACGGTCGACAATGCCCACATGCGCTATTTCATCATCCACGCCCACAAGCTGCTCGACCCGGCCGAGGACGGCAAGGCGGGCACGAGAGAGGGTTCGTCCTCCTGAGCGAGACCGCCCTTCCCGCCCCGCCGGCAGCCCCGCCGCCGGAGAAGAGCCTGAGGCTCGCCCGGCGGCTGTGGCGCGACTGGGTGCGGCCAAAATGGCGGGTGCTGGCGTGGGGAATCCTGCTCTCGCTCGTCACGGCCGCAGCCGGCTCCAGCTATGCCGGGGCGCTGCACTATGCCGGTGAGATGATCAAGACGGCCGATCCGCGCGCGATCTGGCTCGCCCCGGCCATGTTCCTGGTTCTCGGGCTCGTGCGCTCGCTCAGCCTCTACGGCCAGACCCTGGCGACAAACCGGCTCGCCCTCTCGGTCATGCGCGACCTGCAGAACGCCATGTACGCCCAGTACATGAATGCCGACTTCGCGCGCCTGCAGCGCCAGTCGACGGGCTCGATCATCTCCCGTTTCACCAACGACATCACCATGCTGCGCGAGAGCCTCATCCGCTCCGCGAACAATCTCACGCGCGACGTGTTCATGATCGTCTTCGGCATCGCCTGGATGCTCTGGATCGACTGGGCGCTTGCCCTGTTCGTGCTCGTCGTCCTGCCGCTGGCCAGCCAGCCGGTGCTGAGGATCGGCAAGATGATCCGCCATCGCTCCGACCAGGTGCAGACCCAGATGGGCGACGTGACCGGCTTCCTGGAGGAGAGCCTGTCGGGCGCGCGTATGGTCAAGACCTTTTCCCTCGAGCCCTACGCCAGGGAGCGTGCGCGGGCACGCTTCCAGGACCGATTCCGCCTGCTGCTGTCGATGACGCGCTTTCGCGCGATGATCGAGCCTGTGATGGAGGTGGCCGGCATGCTCGCGCTCGCCGGCGTGCTGGCTCTGCTGGCCTGGCGCTCGGTGCAGGGGGAATCGGGGATCGAGGACCTGCTCGGCATCGTGGGCGCGGTGCTGGTGATCAGCCCGGCCGCCCGCGCCCTCGGCTCGCTCTCCGGCGTCATCCAGGAGGGCCTCGCGGTCGTGCAGCGCGTCTTCGCCGTGCTCGACGAGGCGCCGCAGCTGACCGAAGCGAAGGACGCCAAGCCGCTGAAGGTGAAAGGCGCCGAGATCGTCTTCGACGAGGTCGAGTTCGGTTACGAGCCCGGCATCAGCGCTCTCGACCATGTGAGCCTCACCGTGCCGGCGGGGAAAACCGTTGCGCTCGTCGGCCCGTCGGGCTCGGGCAAGACGACCCTGCTGAACCTCATCCCGCGCCTCTACGATCCGCGCTCGGGCCGGGTGGAGATCGACGGGCAGGACATCGCCCGTGTCACGATCGCCTCGCTGAGGGGCGCTGTCTCGCTCGTCAGCCAGGACATCACCCTGTTCGACGACACGGTGCGCGCCAATATCGCCTTCGGCCGGCTCGATGCGAGCGATGAGGAGATCGAGGCTGCGGCGCAGACCGCCGATGCGCACGATTTCATCTCGGCCCTGCCGGAGGGCTACGCCACGAGGGTCGGCCCGCGCGGCTCGGCGCTGTCGGGCGGACAGCGCCAGCGAATCGCGATCGCGCGCGCGATCCTGAAGGACGCCCCGATCCTGCTGCTCGACGAGGCGACCAGCGCGCTCGACGCCCAGTCGGAGGCCCGCGTCCAGGAGGCGCTCGAGCGGCTGTCCAAAGACCGCACCACCCTCGTCATCGCCCATCGGCTCGCCACCGTGCGCCGGGCCGATGCGATCGTGGTGATGAAGCAGGGCCGTATCGTCGAGCGCGGTACGCACGAGGAACTCACCGCCCAGGGGGGCCTCTACGCGGAACTGGCGAAGCTTCAGTTCAGCGAGGGTTAGACCCTACTCCCGCCGCAGCAGCTTCTCCGTCAGGATCGAGCCCCACCAGCTTGCCATGAAGCTGTCGTGGCAGGCCTGCCGGTCGTACTCGGTTCGCACCCAGGTGAGAAAGTCGATGGGCTCGCGGGCATTGCGCTCGCGATAGAGATCGAAGAAGTGATCCAGCATGCCGGTCTTGCCCTGGCGGATATGACCGTAGCGGAAGGAGAGCTGCTGAATCGCTTCCTCGAAGGGCGCGCCCTCGTGCAGCAGCTTGTAGAGCACGGCGACGATGCCGGCCCGGTCCGCGCCGGACTTGCAGTGCATGAAGGCAGGATACTCGATCGAATCGAAGACCTCGATCAGCTGTTCGATCCGCTCCACATACGGCGCCTCGCGCGACCCCCAGGGAAGGTCGACGACCTCGAGGCCGAGCTCCTTCGCCGTGTGATGCTCGAGGTCGTAGTAATGACGCCCCGGCTGCTTGCCACGCAGGTTGAGGATGGTCTTGAACCCCATCTCCTTGAGGTCCTTGAGGCGCGCCGGGCTCGGCTGGTTGCCGCGCCACATCCCTTCGCCGACGGGGCGGAAATTCTTGAACGCCAGGCGCAGGACGCCGTGGTCGCCCCACATCAGCCCGCGCAGCGCGCGGCTGTAATCGGCCGGATCGGAAAGGTCGTAAGTCATCGGCGCCAATTAAGCGCTGGACCCCGGGCTTGCAAGCCGGGCCAGCCTGTCGCGATCACAATGCATGCTCGCGTTGCTTGACCCCGTTCAGGCAATCGGCGAGCACATGCGTCCATGATCAAGTCCGTCATCGCCGCGGCCCCGGTTCGCAACACGATTGCCGCGCTCGTCGCCGGCTACATGAAGCTCGTCAAGCACACCGTGCGCTGGGAGGTGCACGGGCGTCAGCATGTCGAGACGCACTGGAAGAATCCCAAGGGGGTCATCCTCGCCTTCTGGCATGGCCGGCTGATGGGGGCGATCTCCACCTGGCCGGTGCCTCTGCAGCCGGTCAAGGTGCTGGTGTCGCGCTCGTCTCACGGCGATCTCATCACCAGGACCGCCGACATGCTCGGCGTCGGCACCATCCGCGGCTCGTCGCGCAACCGCAAGAAACTCGACAAGGACAAGGGCGGGGCCGAGGCCTACCCGCAGATGGTCTCGTTCGTGAAGAGCGGGGGCTGCATGGGCCTCACCCCGGACGGGCCGCGCGGGCCGCGCTACCGTGCCGCGCCGGGGGCGGCCAGGCTGGCACTCGATACCGGGGCGAACGTCCTCATCATGGGCTGGTCGACGCGCTGGCGCATCGTGTTCAAGTCCTGGGACCGGGTGATCCTGCCGCTGCCCTTCTCCAAGGGAGTGATCGTGTGGGGCGAGCCGGTCGAACCGGCCTCCGGGAGCGACGAGGCTGAAGCGATCGAACAGACGCGCCGGACGATCGAGGACCGGCTCGTCGCCGCCAATGCGCAGGCCGATGCCGCATGCGGGGTGCGCCCCATCGAACCGGCTCCCGCTCCCGAGCCGGGCCTACGCGGCGCTTGATTTTCCCGGCGCGGCGGGCAAGCAAGGAGGCCATGCTCAAGGCCATCCTGTTTTCGCGCCCGGTCCAGACGGCGTTTGCCGCAGCCCTCGCGGGCTATATGAGCCTCGTCAAGCACACCACACGCTGGCAGCGCTCGGGCCTGGAGCCGATGGAGGCCATCTGGGAGTCCGGCGAGGGTGTCGTCGGCTGCGTCTGGCACGGGCGCGTGCTGATGACCATCGCCGCCTGGCCGAAGGACGCCCAGCCCGCCTCCATCCTCATCTCCCGCTCGCGCGAAGGCGAGGTGGTCGCCAAGGTGGCTGCCCTTCACCAGATCGGCACCGTGCGCGGCTCCTCGCGCAATCAGAAAAAGACGAAGGAAAAGGGGAGCTTGAGCGCATTTCGTGAGATGGTGCGGCATGTCGAGGCAGGCGGCTGCATGGCGCTGACGCCGGACGGACCGCGGGGACCGCGCTACCGCGCGACGCTCGGGGCGATCAAGCTCGCCCGCGCGACCGGCGCCCCGCTCGTCCTGCTCGGCTGGTCGACGCGCGCGCGCATCGTGGTGTCGTCCTGGGATCGCTTCGTCCTGCCCCTGCCCTTTTCCAAGGGAGCGATCGTGTGGGGCGAGCCGCTGCACGTGCCCGCCGATGCCGATGCCGAAACCCTTGAAGCCTGCCGCAAACGGCTCGAAGACCGTCTGGTCGCCGCGACGCAGGAGGCCGAACGCCTGTGCGGCGCGGACCTGATCGAACCGGCCGAGGCCACCGCCCAGGAGCGCCCCGCGTGACCCTTCCCACCGGCCTTACCCTCTACCGCCTGGCGATGGCTGCGGCCGGCCCGTTCCTGCCGGCCGTACTCGCCCGGCGGACCCGCGCGGGCAAGGAGGATCCGGCGCGCAGCCCGGAACGCCGCGGACTGGCGAGCCTGCCCCGTCCCGCAGGCCGGCTGGTCTGGATCCACGGGGCCAGCGTCGGGGAGAGCCTCGTTGCGCTCACCCTGGCCGAGCGCCTGACCGGCCGCGATGGCGGTATTCACGTGCTCGTCACGTCGGGCACACGCACGTCGGCGAACCTCGTCGCCGAACGCAAGGGCATCCGCGTGCTGCACCAGTATGTGCCGGTCGACCGGCTCGACTGGGTGCGCCGCTTCCTCGATCACTGGCAGCCCGACCTCGCCGTCTTTGCCGAGAGCGAGCTGTGGCCCAACCTGGTCATCGAGACCGCGCGGGCCGGCACGCCGATGGCCCTGGTCAATGCGCGCATGAACGAGGCATCGCTGAAGAGCTGGCGGCGCTGGGGCGCCAGCGCGCGCTGGCTGCTCGCCTGCTTCGACTGGATCGGCCCGGCCGACCGGCGCACGGCCGAGGGATTGTCGGCCCTGATCGGCGAACCGCTGGTTCCAGTCGGAAACCTCAAGCTGGAGGCCGCGCCCGCCCTGCCGGACCCGGAGAAGCTCCAGGCCGTGCGCGAGGCCGTCGGAGGCCGCCCGGCCTGGGTCGCGGCGAGCACCCATGCCGGCGAGGACGAGACTTTGATCGCGGCCCATGCCGCGCTGCTGCGCGACCGGCCCGATGCGCTGCTGATCCTCGCCCCGCGCCACCCGGAGCGGGCCGGCGAGATCGCCGGGCTTCTTGACCGGGAAGGGCTTCGCTTCGCGCGCCGCTCGGCCGGCGACGCCCCGGACCCCGACACGCCCGTCTGGCTCGCCGACACGCTCGGCGAGATGGCGCTCTGGTTCGTGGCCGCGCCCGCGGCGTTCATCGCCGGCAGTCTCGTGGACGGGATCGGCGGGCACAATCCGCTGGAAGCCACGCGCGCCGGAGCGGCGGTGATCAGCGGGCCTCACGTGGCGAGCTTCGAGGACGTGTACGCCGCCTATCGCGAGCATGACGGCGTGCTCATCGCGGACAGCGCGGAGGAGATCGCGGCCGCGGTGCGCCGAATCTGGTCCGGCGAGGGACCGGCCCCGGAAGCCGCCGCGGCGGCGCTTGCCGCGCTGAACGGCGGCGCGCTCGATGTCACGCTCGACGCCCTCGAGGCATTGTTGCGGGAGATACCCGAAACGGAGGAGGAATCCTGATGCGGCCGCCGGCCTTCTGGCAAACCGATGCAGGCCGCGGGTCGGCTGCGCTGACCCGCGCGCTGCTCACCCCGCTCGGCGCGGCCTATGCCTGGGCAACCCAGTGGCGCATCGAGACGACAGATCCTGAAAATGTCTATATTCCGGTTATTTGCGTCGGCAACCTCACACTAGGTGGCACCGGGAAGACCCCGATCGTGCGCGCCCTACTCGCGATGCTCGAAGCGGCGGGCCACCATCCCGCGGCACTCAGCCGGGGCTGGAAGGGCCGGCTCGACGGCCCGGCGAAGGTCGATCCCGAAACCCATTCGGTGCGCGATGTCGGCGACGAGCCGCTCCTCCTCGCGCAGGATCACGCGGCGTGGATCGCGAAACACCGCGTCGCCGGCGCCCGCGCCATCGAGGCGGCCGGTCATGACTGCATCGTGATGGACGACGGTCACCAGAACCCGACGCTTCACAAGGACCTCTCCCTCGTGGTCGTCGACGGGGAGACCGGCTGGGGTGCCGGAAGGATCTTTCCCGCCGGGCCGTTGCGCGAGCCGGTCGAGCGCGGCCTCGCGCGCGCCGACGCGGTCGTGGTGATGATGCCGGACGCCGGCAGCGAACCGGATTACGTGCGCCTGAGCCTCGCCGATCTCGAGGTCCCGGTGCTGCGGGCCTGGCTCGAGCCTGCCGGCCCGCCGCCGGCGGGACCGCTCCTGGCCTTCGCCGGGATCGGCCGGCCGCAGAAATTCTACGATGCGCTCGCCGCGGCGGGCGGAGAGATCGCCGAAACCGCGAGCTTTCCCGATCATCATGCCTTCAACGCGCGCGAGCTCGCCCGGCTCGCCGATCTCGCCGAAGCGCACCGCGCGACGCTGGTGACGACGGAGAAGGACTGGGTGCGCCTGCCGCAGGAATGGCGCGCGAGGATTCCCGCCTGGCCCGTCGCGGCCCGCTTCGCCTCGCCGGACAGGATGAGCGGTCTGCTCTCAATGGCCGTGGACGGATCGTCCGGGCAAGGCTAGACCCGTTTCATGGCATCGTTCCTCCAACAGATCGGCTGGCGCGCGGAAGCCCTGGGCTGGGACGCCTATCAGGGCCTGTTCCGCGCCATGGGCCTGGGCCGCGCGAGCGCGGCGGGCGGAGCGCTGTTTCGCCGGCTCGGACCGCTCACCGGCGCCGACCACGTCGCGCGCGTGAACATGCGGATCGTTTTTCCCGATGCCCACGAGCGCGAGATCGACGCGCTGACGGACGAGATGTGGGACAATTTCGGCCGGCTGGTCGGCGAATTCCCGAACACCCACCGTTTCGACATGAGCGCGAACTCGCAGCAGGTCCGCGTCGAGGGGGCGGAGATCCTGGAAGAGATCAACCGTTCGGGCGAGCCGGCGGTGCTGTTCTCGGGCCATTTCGCGAACTGGGAGCTGATGGCCGCGGTGATCATGCAGTACCTGAAGAGCTGCCGTATCACCTACCGCCACGCCAACAACCCGGTCATCGACCGGCGCATCATCTCCCAGCGCCAGGCCTACGGGGTGGAGATCCTCGCGCCCAAGGGCGGCTCGGGCGCGAAGGAGATCATGAAGTCCCTGAAGGAGGGCTATTCGGTCGCCCTGATGAACGATCAGAAGATGAATGACGGCATCGCCGCGCCGTTCTTCGGGCGCGAGGCGATGACGGCGTCCGGCCCGGCCCGCCTCGCCCTGCGTCACGGCGCGCCGCTGGTGCCGATGTCGATCCGGCGGGTGGAGGGCACGCGCTTCGTGGTGACCATCCACGAACCGCTAGACACCCCCGATCCGGGGGCGCCGGAGGCGATCCACGAGACGGTCACCCTGATCAACCGCTTCATCGAGGCGCGCATCCTCGAGGCGCCGGCCCAGTGGTTCTGGGTTCACCGGCGCTTCGAGAAGAGCCTCTACAGGAAGGCGTGAGAGCGCCTCAGCTGTCGTCGCGGTCGAGCCTGCGTTCGACGGCGCGGCGCGCCGCCTCCTCCGCCTCGCTGCGCCGCCGGCGGGTGCGTCCGCGCAGGGCGAAGAAGAGCACGGCAGCGAGCAGGACGAGGCCGATCGTGAAAAATTCCATGGGCTACAACCCGTAGCGCGACCAGACAGAGCGCGCCTCAAGCTCCTCCATGAGGCTCGCCGCGCCCTGCCCGATCAGCTTGGAGAGCGCACCGCCCTTCGGCACCGGCATCAGGCGGGCGCGCACATCGGCGCCGAAGCGCTCGCGCAGCTTGGTGTGGACATCGGCGATCCCGTCGGCGAGTCCGTTATCGACCGCCTCGTCGCCGGTGAATATCTGGCCGGAGAAGAGCTCCTCGTCCTCGGCGAGCCTGTCGCCGCGGCGCTTCTTGACCAGCGCGATGAAATGGCCGTGCAGGCGGTCCATCAGGCGTTCGATGCGCGCGGCCTGCTCCTCGGTCTCCTCGCTGAAGGGATCGCTCAGCACCTTCTTGTCGCCTGCCGAGCGCAGGCGGCGCTCGACGCCGAGCTTGTCCATGGCCCCGGTGAAGCCGAAGCTCGCCGAGATCACGCCGATGGAGCCGAGGATCGAGGACGGATCGCAGAAGATCTCGTCGCCCGCGCACGCGATCATGTAGCCGCCCGAGGCCGCCACGTCCTCGCAGAACACCAGGACCGGCTTCTTCTTCTCCTCCCCCAGGGCGCGGATGCGGTCGTGGATCAGCTTGGACTGCACCGGACTGCCGCCGGGCGAGTTGACCAGGAGCGCGACCGCGGGCGCATGCCTGAACGAGAAGGCCCGCGCGAGAACCTTCTCCACGCGCGCGATATTGATCGTGTTTCCCCGTCCACCCGCTGCGATCACGCCTTCCAGGCGCACGACCGGCACGATCGCCCCGGCGCGCCCGGTCAGCTTTCGGATCCACTGCACGAATGGGGAGAAGCGCTCAAGAAGGGTCACGAAAGACGGCTCCTGTCCTGGGGGGCTTTTCTAGTGGAGTAGTCAGGCGGTGAGCGCAAGCCTTGCCTCGCCGCGCAGCACCGCCTCCGCGAACGGCGCGTACTGGCCCGGACCCTCGTCGTGCAGCACGAGCGCCGGCAGGAGCCGGAGCGGGGCGCGGCCATCCCGTACCGCACGCACGAGGATGCGCTTGGCCGGCCTGTCCGCGCGCGGCTGGACGGGAAGGACCGAAATGGATCCGAGCTTCGCCGCAGCACAGCCCGACAGCGACTCGCCGAGCCGGTCGGCGCGATGGACGAGGGTCAGGCTGCCGCCGCGCTTCAGCATGCGCGCGCCCGCGCCGATCCAGTCTGCCAGGGCGTGCGCGGTCAGCCAGGCGGCCCGCTTGGCCTCCGCCGGGGCGCGCAGCGTGCGCGGATCGTCGAAAAAGGGCGGATTGAAGAAGACCGCATCCACAGGGGCGTCCGGGCGCCAGTCGAAGGCATCCGCCTCGACGATACCGACGCGGGGCTCGAGCCCGTTCGCGACGACATTCTGACGCGCGAGCGCAGCAGCCTGCGGATCGGCTTCGACGCCGGTCAGGTACAGATCCGGCTGCAGCAGGGCCGCGCAGAGCAGGGCGGCACCCGGTCCGCAGCCGAGCTCGACGCCGTGCCCGCCCGGCCTGACGTCGAGACCGGCCGCGAGAAGAACCGCGTCGATGCCCGCCCGATACCCTTTCGCGCTCTGGCGCAGCACGATACGGCCGCCCAGAAAGCGGTCCTCGGTCACGTCTTCGCGCGTGCTCATGACCGGGGCGGCTTGTAGGCGTCGCCGAGCGCCTCTTTCAGCACGCGACGGGCCTGTTCGGCCTCCTCGTCGGGGACCAGGACGCGGCGGTTGATCCACGGCAGCGAGCCGCCGAATATGCTCGCCGTCTGGGCGTCCAGCGTGACGGGCTTGAGCCTGGCGTCCTTCAGCACGGCCTCCACGAAGGACAGCCGGACAGGGTCGTTGGTGGAAAAGACTTCGATCATCGCCTGCTCGTCAGCTTGTGGCCCGTGCCCGACATGCGGCCGCGACATCGCGGACAGCGCCGGCTGCTTGCCCGGTCGCATGGGCAAACCTATTGTGCCGATCCAACGGCTGAGACTGCAAGGGGCTTGCGGTGAACGGACTTCCGCAGCGCGCGCTCGAAGGCGCCGAACTCAATCCGGTCGCGCGCCTCGCGGACATGGCGGCAGGCGACATGCATGCCGTCGATGCGCTCATCGGCGAGCGCATGGGTAGTCCCGTGCCGCTGATACCGGAACTCGCCCGCTACATCATCGAGGCGGGCGGCAAGCGCATCCGCCCCCTGATCACCGTCGCGGCCGCCCGCATGCTCGGATACGAGGGCAAGGCCCATGTCTCCCTCGCCGCCGCCGTCGAGTTCATCCATACCGCCACGCTCCTTCATGACGACGTGGTCGACGAGAGCGATCTCAGGCGCGGGCGCACGCCGGCGAACCGTGTCTGGGGCAATGCCCAGTCGGTCCTGGTCGGCGATTTCCTGTTCGCGCGCGCCTTCATGCTGATGGTCGACGCCGGCTCGATGGACGCGCTGCACGTCCTCAGCCGCGCCGCCGCGGTGATCGCCGAGGGCGAGGTGCACCAGCTCGTCGCTGCGGGCAACATCGCGACCGGGCGGGCCGAGTACATGGACATCATCGGAGCCAAGACCGCCGCGCTGTTCTCCGCGGCCGCGCAGGTCTCCCCGATCGTCGCCGGGCGTCCCGAACGCGAGGAGCAGGCGCTGGAAACCTACGGCCGCGAACTCGGCCTCGCCTTCCAGCTCGTCGACGACGCGCTCGACTATGGCGGGCTGACCGCCGATCTCGGCAAGAATACCGGTGACGATTTCCGCGAGGGCAAGGTCACCCTGCCCGTCGTGCTGGCCCTGCAGGCCGCGAGCGGCGAGGAACGCGCCTTCTGGGAAGCCGTCATGGCCCGCAAGGAGCAGGAGGCCACCTCTTTCGAACGCGCCGTCGCCATCCTGAAGGCCCACGGCGCGCTCGAAGCCACCCTCGCCGCGGCACGCAGCCACGCGCAGACGGCCAAGGACGCCCTCGCCATCTTCCCGCGCAATCCCTGGCGCGACGCCCTCGAGCAGCTCGCCGAGTTCGTGGTGGAGCGGGCGTACTAGACGTCGACGCCCCTGGCGCCCGCATAACGTCCGGCCCAGAGATACAGCGCCATCAGCATCGCCGCGCACGTCCAGAAAACCGCGAACGGAGCCCAGTCCGGACCCTGTGCGGCAATGAGGCCGGCCGCGGCACAGGCGAATGTCAGTCCGGCATAGGCGACTGCCGCCCGGCGATGGCTCCAGCCCGCCTTGATGAGGCGCTGATAGGCGTGTTCGGAATGGGCCGTCAGACGAAGCCGGCCATGGCGGGCGCGCCGGGCGAGCGTGAGCAGCACGTCGGCGAGGAAGGGCAGGACGAAGAGCGGCGCGAGCCAGAGCGATCCGGGCAAGCCCTTGCCCGCCATGGCAAGGGCCCCGCCCGCATAGAGCGCGCCGGCCGCGAGCGATCCGGCATCGCCGGCGAAGACCCGCGCGGGCGGCCGGTTGAATGCCAGGAAGCCGATGAGGCCGCCCGCGAGCAGCGCCCCGGCGATGGCCGCGGCGGACACGCCGGTCACCAGGCCGGCGAGCGCCAGGGCGGCCCCGGCCGGAACCAGCACCGCGGCCAGCATAGCGTCCGCCCCGTCCATGAAATTGACCGCGTTGACGACGGTGAAGAGAAAGAGCGCGGAGCCGAGGAGGCCGAGGATCCAGGGCAGCACCAGGCCGGCTTCGCGCGTCACGGCGAGCCAGCGTACCGGTTCGATCACCGCGAAAGCGAGGCAGAGCAGCGCGAGCACGGCGAATTTGAGCGGCCCGGAGAGGCCCTTCAGATCGTCGAGAAAGCCCAGCAGGCCGCACGCGCCGGCAAAGGCGAGCACGGCTGCGAACGTACCGGCACCGACCGGGGCGGCGAGGATGGCCAGCGCACCGGCACCGGCGCCCGCGAGCAGTCCGAGCCCGCCGCTCCTCGGGGTCGGGGTGGAATGCAGGGACCGGTGCTCGGGAAAATCGAGCACGCCGCCCTTCAGCGCGAGGTAGCTCACCGCGAGGCTGACGACGAGACTCACGCCGCCGGCCAGGAAAAGGACCGCGCTCATGCCACCGCTCCGGCGAGGTGCACGGGCCTGACGATCCAGTCCGGGCGGGTGGCGCTCAGCGCATCGGCGCCCGCGCGTGCGGCCCGTTCGTCGTCGAACAGGGCGAAGCAGGAGGCGCCCGAACCGGACATGCGCGCGAGACGGCAGCCCTGCAGGGCGCGCAAGGCCTTCAGAGTTTCCGCGATGGCAGGCTCGAGATGCTGCGCACTCGGCTGGAGATGATTGGCGCCGGCCGCGATCCAGTCGAGCGCCTGCTCGACGGTGCCGGCCGCGGGAGGCGGCGTGCAGGCCAGGATTTGCGGCCCCGTGGCGTCATAGGCCTCGAACACGTCCTTCGTTGCCACCGGCACGCCGGGATTGGCGATCACGGCATCCAGCCCGGGCCACGCCACGAGCGGAGCGATCCGCTCCCCTCGCCCGGTCATGCGCAGCGGCCGGGAATGGACGCAGGCCGGGACGTCGGACCCGACCACCGAGCCGATCTCTGCGAGCTGCTTGCGGCTGAGGTCGAGCTCCCAGAAGCGGGCGAGCGCGCGCAGCGCCGCCGCCGCGTCCGCCGACCCGCCGCCGAGACCGGCCGCAACGGGCACGGCCTTGTCCAGGACGATCGATGCCGACAGGTCGGGCCGCTCGACCGCGGCGCGCAAGGCGTAGGCCGCCTTCAGGACGAGATTCTTCGGCTCGGATTCGAGGCTGCGCGCGCCGGGACCTTTCAGCTGCAGGGAGAGGCCGTCGCCCTCACCCACCGAGATCGCGTCGCCCCAGTCGGCAAACACCACGAGAGAGTCGACCGGATGGTACCCGTCCGCCCCGGCCGGTCCGACCGCCAGGGTCAGGTTGACCTTGGCCGGCGCGAACTCGCTCACGGCACCCGTGCTCATTCGAGATCCGCCCGGGCGGCCTCCAGCCCCCGCTCCAGGCGCTCGCGGATCAGCGCTTCCTCACGCGCATCGGGATCGAGACCCAGCGCATGCTCCCACTGGAACCGCGCCTGCAGGTCGCGGCCGGTACGCGCATAGGCGTCGCCGAGGTGCCAGTTGATCGTCGGATCGCCGGGAGACTGCTCTACGGCGCGTTCCAGCCAATCCACCGCCTCCTCGTACCGGCCGAGCTTGAACAACCCCCAGCCGACGCTGTCCAGGATCGCTCCGTTGTCCGGCGCGAGGGCCGCGGCGCGGCGGACCATGGTCAGCCCTTCCTCGACGCGTTCGCCGAACACGATCCAGTTGTAGCCCAGATGGTTGAGCAGTCGCGGCTCGTTCGGCGCGATCTCGAGGGCGCGCAGGAAGTGGAATTCGGCCGCGGGCCAGTCGCCCAGCGTCTGATGACAGATCCCCTTGTAGTAATGCGGCTGCCAGCGCGCCTCGGCGCCGCCCTGCATGACCCCGTCATAGATCTCAACTGCCCGGGCGCAGCGTCCGGTGAGCCGGTAGATATCGGCAAGCAGGAGGCGCGCGGAGGCGTCCATCGTCTCGTCGCGCAGGGTCTCCGCGCGCTCCATCGCCTGCTCGCGCTCGCCGGCGACGAATAGCAGCCAGGCCGCATCCACGCGTGCGTCCACGCCGTACGGCGTGCCGGCAAGGCCGTCATAAAGCGCAATCGCCTCTTCCACCAGGCCGAGCGCCTCGAGCGTCTGGGCGAGCGTGTAGCGATTGCGCGCGAGGTCCGGGTCCAGACGCTGAACGAGGCGCAGGAAGAGCGCGGTGTAGTCGCCCGGCGCAGACTGAACGAGCATGCGCGAGAGGGCGTAGAGCGAGCGTGCCGCGCCCTCGGCCGGCGTCAGGCGCGACGGGCGGCGTCCCTCGCGCGCCCGCGCGAGCGCGGCCGTCACATCCGGGTCGGGATTGTCGTCGGACGATATTCGGGCCTGGTAGAGGGCGATCGCCTCGGCCCGGCGCCCCCGGCGCTCGAGGAAGCTGCCATGCAGCACGGTCACGAAATCGGCGAGATCGCCGTCCTGCGAGGCCGCGGTATAAGCGTCTTCGGCTCGCGACCACTCCCCCGCAGCCTCGAAGATCAGCGCCTTGTGGACGATGGCGTAGGGCGCGGCCTGGGACGGGATTTCCAGCGTCTGCCCAGCCGCCTGGCGAGCGCCGGAGCGGGTGCGCGCCAGCTCCCAGTCCGCGAGCATGTCCTCGATCACCCGTCCGAACGGCCCGACCTCGCTTTCGCCCTGCGCGGTCAGGCGTAAGCCCTCCTCGAGCGCAGCGGCGCGCGCATATATCCGCGCGAACTCGAGATCGCTGCTCTGCTCGACGGCCTGACGCGCCGCTTCGTCGGCCCGGGCGAAATCGCCGGCCATCAATGCGGCGTAGAAGGCCCGCTCGGACAGGATGTCGAGCCCCGGCTCGATCTCCAGCGCCTGGGCATAGAAATCGGCCGAGCGGTCGACATCGCGCGCGACGCTCGCATAGCGCCCCGCCAGGAAGGCGCCGTAGACCGTCGGCTCCTCCTCGGGTCCGCTCAGAAAGCCGGTGCCCGCCGCGCAGGACGCGGCGAGCACCAGGGACGCACTCGTCAGGATCAAGGCTCTCATCAGGTCCGCACCCGGCCGCGCAGGCGCGCCTCGCAGCTTACATGTTGGGATAGTTCGGCCCGCCCCCGCCTTCGGGCGGAACCCAGTTGATATTCTGGTTCGGGTCCTTGATGTCGCAGGTCTTGCAGTGGACGCAGTTCTGCGCGTTGATCACGAACTGCTTCTCGCCGCCCTCCTCGGGTTCGACCCATTCATAGACCGCGGCCGGGCAGTAGCGCGCCGACGGGCCGCCATAGACCTTGAGTTCGCTGTCGTACTGCAGCTGCCAGTCCTTCACCTTGAGATGGACCGGCTGGTCCTCCTCGTGATTGGTGTTGGAGATGAACACCGAGGACAGCCGGTCGAAGGTCAGGACATTGTCCGGCTTGGGATAGCTCTTCGGCTTCGACTTGTCGGCGGGCCTCGTCGCCTCGTGATCGGCGCCGCCATGGCCCATCGTGCCGAACACGGACACCCCGAACAGCTCGTTCGTCCACATATCGAGCCCGCCGAGCACCACCCCGATGGTGGTGCCGTACTTCGTCCAGAGCGGCTTGACGTTGCGGACCTTCTTCAGCTCCTTCTTCACCCAGCTCTTGTCGTAGAGCTCCTCGTACCGGGTGAGTTCGTCGTGCTGGCGGCCGGCCTGCAGCGCCTCGAAGGCGGCCTCCGCCCCCATCATGCCGGTCTTCATCGCGTTGTGGCTGCCCTTGATGCGCGGCACGTTCACGAAGCCGGCCGAGCAGCCGATGAGCGCCCCGCCCGGGAAGACAAGCCTGGGCACGGACTGATAGCCGCCCTCGGTGATGGCGCGCGCGCCGTAGGACAGGCGCTCGCCGCCTTCCAGAACCTCGGCGATGTCCGGATGGGTCTTGAACTTCTGGAACTCGCCGAACGGGAAGAGGTGCGGGTTCTTGTAATTGAGGTGCACCACGAAGCCGATGGAGACCAGATTGTCTCCGAAGTGGTACATCCAGCTGCCCCCGCCGGTCTCGTTGTCCAGCGGCCAGCCCATGGTGTGCTGGGTATAGCCCTTCCTGAACTTCTCCGGCCTGACGCGCCACAGCTCCTTCATGCCGAGACCGAATTTCTGCGGCTCGCGGCCGGCACCGAGATCGAAGCGCTTGATGAGCTGCTTGGACAGGGAGCCGCGGGCGCCCTCGGCGATGAGGGTGTACTTGGCGCGCAGCTCCATGCCGGGCATGTAGCCGTCCTTCTTCGAACCGTCCTTGGCGACACCCATGTCGCCGGTGACGATCCCCTTGATGACGCCGTCCTCCTCGACCAGTTCGGCGGCCGCGAAGCCGGGATAGATCTCCACGCCCAACGCCTCGGCCTTGGCCGCCAGGAAGCGGCAGACCGAGCCGAGCGAGCCGATATAGCAGCCCTTGTTGTGCATGAAGGCGGGCATCATGAAATTCGGGAAGGCGGCCGAGCCGGCCTCGCCGAGCATGACGAAGCGGTCCTCGGTCACCGGCGTGTCGAGCGGGGTCTCGGGATCCTCGCGCCAGTCCGGCAGCAGCTCGTCCATGGCCTTGGGATCGAGCACCACGCCGGAGAGAATGTGGGCGCCGACCTCGGAGCCCTTCTCGATCACGGCGATGGAGATGTCCGCACCCTCTTGCTCCGCGAGCTGCTTCAGGCGAATCGCGGCGGACAGGCCGGCCGGACCGGCGCCCGCGATGACCACGTCATATTCCATCGACTCCCGTTCGATCGCCTCGTCGGCCATGTCGTCTCCTCGCGTCTTCGTCTCTTCAAGCGGCTTCAGGCCGTGGCGCGAAGCCCGCTTTGCGTTTGCCTCGTCCCGTCTTAGCCTACACGTCTTCGTTCAGCTAGGGCCGGGCCGCGCAAGGGCCAGCCCGCACGCAAGCAAGGGCGCTCCGCCACACCCCTGATGACCGCACCGCTTTCACCCGACGATGTCCGCGCCCTGAAGAGCCTCCTGTCCTGGTGGGAAGAGGCCGGCATCGAGGTGCCCGAAATCCCGGCCGCGGCGCGGTCCGGTGCGGACGTGCGTCCGGCCCGGGAGGCGGCGGCCCGCGTCATGCGCCAGCCGCCCTCCTCCGCGCCGCAGCGCCCGGCCGCCACCGCCGCGCAGGCGCGCCGGGCCGGGTTCGGCGCCGAACCGCCCGAGCAGGATGCCCGCCAGATGGCCGGCGAGGCGAAGACGCTGGACGCGCTGAAGGCCGCGCTCGAGGCGTTCGACGGGTGTGCGCTCAAGCCCACCGCGATGAACACCGTGTTCGCCCGCGGCAATCCGGCGAGCGGCCTGATGATCGTCGGCGAGGCGCCCGGCCGAGAAGAGGACGAGCAGGGCGCGCCCTTCGTGGGCCGCTCCGGCCAGCTCCTGGACAAGATGCTCGCCGCGATCGGGCTCGGGCCGGAAGATGTCTACATCACCAACATCGTCAACTGGCGCCCGCCGGGAAACCGCAAGCCGACCGACACCGAGGTGATGGCCTGCCTGCCCTTCGCCGAACGTCACATCGCGCTCGTCAGACCGAAACTGCTGGTCTTCGCCGGCGGCATCTCCGCCCAGACGCTGCTGCGCGCGAAATCCGGCATCATGAGTCTTCGAGGCCGCTGGACCGAGTACCGCGTCAAGGACGAGGCCTTCCAGGAGGCCGGCGCGATCCCGGCCCTGCCGATCTTCCACCCCGCCTTCCTGCTGCGCCGCCCGCAGGAGAAGCGCCGCGCATGGGCCGACATGCTAAGCCTTCAGGAGCGGCTGGAGGGGTTATAGGTCGCCCGCCTCGTCCACGTCGCGCAGCGTTCGAAGATGCGCGATTCGCGCCATCGCATGTGCCCGCAGCCGCGCCTCGAGATCCTCGCGCGTGCGCGGGTGCGACCAGCGCACGCCCTCGAACACGCCCGGCGGTGCCGGTGCGTCCAGCGCCAGCAGCCAGTAGCCGCCGTCCTCGGCCGGTCCGATCACCGCATCGTGGCGCTTCAGCAGGCGCAGCGCGCCGGCGATATCCGCGCGGGTGATCCGGGGTGCATCGGTGCCGATGACGATGACGGGCCGGCGCCTCGCCGGCCGCGCGGATGCAAACACCTGCGCCTGGCGCGCGCCGAGATCGCCGCCGCCTTGTGCGACGCGCGCGACATGGTTCGGCCAGACGGCCGGGAAACGCCGGCGCAGGGCCGCATCCGGCGCTATGGCGAGCACCATCTCCCAGCGCGGATCGGCCAGGCGCCTGAGGATCCGCGCGGTCATCGCTCGGTAGAGCCGCCAGGCGGCGACCTTCCCGATGCCCTCGGCCAGCCTCGTCTTGGCCCCGCCGATCACCGGGGCCTTGGCGAAGACCACCAGGCGCGGCCTCATCTCGAGTAGCTCCTCGCCAGGCGCGCGGGATCGGCGCCGAGAAAGTAGCGCGCGAGCAGGACCAGATTCTTCGCCGAGCGCTTCAGATAGCCCTCGCGCGCGAAGCGCTCGGCGCTCGTCACCGCCCGGCTCTTCAGGAGCGCCAGCCGGCGCGCGCCGATGCGGCGCACGATGTCGACGTCCTCGAACAGGACCATCGGCTTGTAGCCGCCGAGCGCGTCGTGGAAGGCCTTCGGGATGAGCAGGCCCTGATCGCCATAGGGAAGCTTCAGCGCGCGCGAACGCCAGTTGACGAAACGGGCGAGCCGGCGCGCCGGGGCGCGGGGATCGTCCAGCGCGAAGCGGAAGGCCGCGGCGCGGTGCCGGTCTGCATGGGCCTGCATGAAGCGGCGCACTTCCGCCGACCAGCCGGGCTCCAGCCGGGTGTCGGCGTGCAGGAAGAGATACCAGTCGCCCTCGCCCGCCAGCCGGCACGCAGCCTGCGTCCCGGCGATGAGCTGCGGCCCGCGGCCCTTCGCGCCGGTGACGATGCGAAAGCCGGCGTGCGCCGCGATCTCGCGCGTGGCGTCGGTGGAGCCGCCGTCGGCGAGCACCCAGCCGGCGATCAAGCCCGAATGCAGGCCTTCGCCGAGGCTGTCGATCACGCCGGGCAGAGAGCGGGCGGCGTTGAGGGCGGGAATGATGACGACGAGGCGGGCCATGCCCTGACATGGCCGAGCGCGGCGCTCCGGTCAATGTGAAAAAGTTCTTGCTTCGTTCTCTTTCGGGAGTCACTGTTCGCGCCATGAACGCCCGTGTCCCTCCGCCCCGAGCCTCCTCCCTCCTGCCCGAGCATTTCAGGCAGAACGGGCGCGGCGCGAAGTCGAACGCGGCCGGTCGCTACGAGACGGCGGCGAGCGAGCCCTTCGACGATGGCTGGGGCACGAACGACGCGCCGGCCCCGCGCCTGGAGACCACGCTGATCCGGGACGCCTCGCGCACGATCATCGCCACGAACGACAGTCCGGACATCGGGTTCGGCCGCTCGATCAACCCCTATCGCGGCTGCGAGCACGGCTGCATCTACTGCTATGCCCGGCCCAGCCACGCCTATTGGGGCTATTCGGCGGGGCTCGATTTCGAGAGCAAGCTGTTCTTCAAGCCCGATGCGGCCGCGCTTCTGGACAAGACGTTCCGCAAGAAAGGCTACGTGCCGGAGACCATCGCGATCGGGGCCAATACCGATCCCTACCAGCCCGTCGAGCGCCGGCTGCGGATCACCCGGTCGATCCTCGAGGTATGTCTGAAGTTCCGCCATCCGGTCGCCATCGTCACCAAGTCGGCGAGTATCATGCGCGATCTCGACATTCTCGAAGCGCTATCCGCGCTCAATCTGGTGCGCGTCGCGATTTCGGTGACGACGCTCGACCGCGCGCTCGCCCGGGCGATGGAACCGCGGGCGGCGACTGCGGAGCGGCGGCTCGAGGCGATGCGCGTCCTCTCCAGGGCCGGCGTGCCGGTGACGATGATGACCGCCCCGATCATCCCCGGCCTCACCGACCGCGAGATCGAGACCCTGCTCGAGGCCGGCGCCGATGCCGGGGCCGGCTCGGCGAGCTACGTCCTGCTTCGCCTGCCGCTGGAGGTCTCGCCGCTGTTCCAGGAATGGCTCGAGACCGAACGCCCGGACGCGGCTAGGAAGATCATGTCGCTGGTGCGCCAGACGCGCGGCGGCAAGGATTACGACGCGACCTTCCACAAGCGCGGGCGAGGCGAAGGCCCCATCGCCGACCTCATCGCCCAGCGCTTCGAAAAGGCGCGCCGGCGCTACGGCCTCGATGGCGAACGCACCCCGCTGCGAACCGACCTGTTCGAGGTGCCGCTGGAAAACGGCGCGCAGTTGAGTTTGTTCTAGCAAAGGGGGATTTTCTTCGGGATAATCGAGTGAAGATAGCAATTGGCTCCCCGGGGGGGGTGGGCATGAAGAATTCGGCAATCGGCGCGCGTCTCGCCGTTGCACTGCTAGCGCTCGTGTTCGTCAGCGGATGCGATTCGATCCAATCGATGCTCGTGCTGGATCCCGTCGTGCGCGCCGTCATGCCTGACGAGCGCGAGGCGCAGTCCGACGAAATCCTGAACGCTGTGCTGGGCCGCGACCGCGAGGCCCTGACGCCGCACCTTCACGAGATGATTCGCGGCGAGGAGTTCCAGGCCGGGTTTGACCAGCTTCTGGACTATGTTCCGCACGCCGCACCCGAAACCATCGACCTCATCAGCTATAAGTCGCATTCGCAGACGAATGTCGCCGCCAACGGAACGCAACGCCGCCTTGAAGTTTACGACGCGACCTACCGCCTGGCGTTCGGCGAGCGACAGGAGTTTCTCTATATCCGGCTCCGCTCGCAGGACGGGGCGCCGTTTCTCGCGGACACGATCAGGATGTTCCCGGTTCCCGAGCCGGTCCACGCCTCGCCGGCCGACTTGACGCCGGGCTACATCGCGGCCCTCGTCCTGGTCATCGTGGTTCCGACCCTCGTGGCGTTCACCTTCGTCTTCACATTCTTCGTCAAGCGGTTGAAAAGACGCATTCTCTGGTCGGCCCTCATCCTGTTCATCGGCTACCCGGCCTTCACGTATTCGATGCGGGCGGGGACGTGGAGCCTCACCTCCCCCGGGGTCACCGCTTCGGAGACCTCATTCAACCTCAACCTCATAGAGTTCAATTTCCTTAGCGCCGGCTATCTGGAGAACATCATCGCGGGCGACCGCCTCTTCGAGATCGCCGTTCCGCTCGGCGCCCTGCTGTTCTGGCTGCAATACCTCCGCGGACGTCTCGCACGAAAGCCGCAGGCGCCCGCCGCGGTCGAAGCCATCGAGGCGGCCGCAAAGCCCCCCGCGGCCTGAGCCGGCAGGCGCCGGTCGGGCGAACCGCGCGGCTGACGCCGACTTGCCTCAGGAGGTAGCGACCGTCTGGCGGTCCTTGATGCGGCCATCGGTTCCCTGCACGGTGATCTGGCCGCCGCCCTAGTTGGACAGCATGGCGCGCGCCGAATGGATCGCCTCGCGCTGGGTTTCGTGCAGGCTGGAGGCGCGCTCGGCGCCGGCGACCTTGTTCTCCCACTGGCCGTCCTCGCGCGGGGAGATGATGCGGTGATCGGGTTGCTGGGCCATGGCTTGCTCCTTCTGGCTGCGTGCCCGGAACCGGTCCGGGGCTCGCATCCAAAACGGGCCGGCGCCGTCCGCGTTTCCGTTCTTCTGCAACGCAACTGCAGAAGCGCCGCCCCGCAAGGCGCATCAAATGCGGCGGCGGGGGATGCGCGACAGCTGCCGCCTTCCTAGATTGGCGCTCATCCCCCCTCCTGGACCGATCGCTCCATGCTCACCGCCACCTCGCCCAGACGTTTCGCCAAGGCCAACCGCTACATCGCCGGCGTCGACGAGGCCGGACGCGGCCCGCTCGCCGGGCCGGTCGTGGCCGCCGCGGTGATCCTGCCCAGGCGTTTCGCGCCGATCGAGGATCTCAGGGACTCCAAGGCGCTCACCCACGAGCAGCGCACCGGCCTGGCCAGGAAGATCCGCGCGCGCGCCTATGTCGCCGTGGGCATCGCGGAGCCCGAGGAGATCGACCGGCTCAACATCCTGCATGCCTCCATGGCGGCGATGCAGCGCGCGGTCCTCTCCCTGCCCTGCGAGATCGAGCGCTGCTATATCGACGGCAACCGCAAGCCGGACCTGCCCTGCCGGGCGACCGCCCTGGTCGGCGGCGACACGTTCGAGCCCACCATCATGGCTGCGTCCATCATCGCCAAGACGGTGCGCGACGAACTCATGAGGCAGGCCGACGCGCGCTTCCCGGGCTACGATCTCGCCAGCAACAAGGGCTATGGCTGCCCGGCCCACTACGCCGGCCTGCGCACCCTCGGCCCCTCGCCCATCCACCGGCTGAGCTTCACCCCTGTGCAGATGGCGCTGCAGGGCAGTTTCGACGATCTGATCGAGGCGGCAAGCGAAACGGCCGAGGACTAAGCGACTCATTCGATTCGCGATTTGGCGCCTGACCCGGTTTGCGGGTTATGATCCTTCCAGAGCCCGGCTCCCGATGCCGGGGCCGATGTGGTGAATCGGCCTTAACCATCTGGAAAGCCGCATCGATTCACCAGTGGAGAATCAGTCGGCGCAAAAAGGATGGTACGGTGTCAAACGGGCTTCCCATAGATCAGATCCTGCACGGCAACTGCGTGGAGATCATGCGTTCCCTGCCCGAGGGGAGCGTCGATCTGATCTTCGCCGACCCGCCCTACAATCTGCAGCTCGGCGGCGACCTGCACCGTCCCGACAATTCCAAGGTCGACGCGGTCGACGACGCCTGGGACCAGATCGGCGATTTCGACGATTACGACCTGTTCTCCTGCGGCTGGCTGGAGGAGGCGCGCCGGGTCCTCAAGGACGATGGCGCGATCTGGACGATCGGCAGCTATCACAACATCTTCCGCGTCGGCACCTTCCTGCAGGACATGGGCTTCTGGATCCTCAACGACGTGATCTGGCGCAAGTCCAACCCGATGCCGAATTTCCGCGGCACGCGCTTCACCAACGCGCACGAGACGCTGATCTGGGCCGCCAAGCACAAGGACTCGAAGGTCACCTTCAACTACCAGGCCATGAAGGCCCTCAATGACGGCGTGCAGATGCGCTCCGACTGGACGCTGCCGATCTGCGGCGGGGGCGAGCGGCTGAAGGACAGCGACGGGCGCAAGGCCCATCCCACCCAGAAGCCGGAAAGCCTGCTGCACCGGGTGATCCTAGCGACCAGCGATCCCGGTCAGGTCATTCTCGACCCCTTCTTCGGCACCGGCACCACCGGCGCGGTGGCCAAGAAGCTCGGCCGCCACTTCATCGGCATCGAGGCCGACGAAGGCTATATCGAGGTCGCGCGCCAGCGCCTGGCCGCGATCGAGCCGGGCAAGGCCGACGCCATCGCCGTCACCCAGTCCAAGCGCGCCCTGCCGCGCATCCCCTTCGGCGCCCTCGTCGAAGCCGGGCTGATCAAGCCGGGCGACACGCTCTACTGCGCACAGGGCCGGCGCACCGCCCGGGTGCGCGCGGACGGCTCGGTGTCGAGCGGCGCCGAAGCCGGTTCCATCCACCAGGTCGGCGCGCGCGTGCAGTCCGCCCCCAGTTGCAACGGCTGGACCTTCTGGCATGTGCGCCGTCACGGCAATCTCGTCCCGATCGACGTGCTGCGCACGAAAATCCGCGCGGAGATGGACGCTTAGCGCGTCAGCTGGCACCCTGTCCCTTCTGAACGGAGGGCCGAGCGCTTGGCGCTATTGCTGAACGAAACCCGCGTCGCGCCGGAGAAATGGCCCGACCTGCTGACGGCCCGGTTCGGGCTCGAGGCGGTCGGGGACCCCCGGCGCATGCTGCAAGCCTGTCCGGTCCATGCCGAGACCGGCCTGATCGAGCTCGCCGGGCTCGCCGGCGAACTCGGCATCAAGCGCATCTGGTGGAAAGACGAGCGCTCGCGCATGCGCCTGAACTCCTTCAAGGCGCTCGGCGGGGCCTACGCCGTCGCCCGCCAGCTCGAGCGCAGGATGACCCAGGCGCTGAAGAGCGCGCCCGAGCCGGAGGCGCTGATCGGCGGGGCGGCGAGCGCGATCGCCCAGGACATCACCGTGACCTGCGCCACCGACGGCAATCACGGCCTGTCGGTCGCGGCCGGCGCCCATGTGTTCGGGATGCGCTGCGTGATCTTCGTCCACGCCCGCGTCCCCGACTGGCGCATCAGGCGCATCGAGGCCAAGGGCGCCGAGGTGCGCGTCGTGGACGGGGTGTTCGACGACGCCGTGGCCAAGGCCGAGGAGATGGCGCAATCGCAGGGCTGGATCCTCGTCGCCGACACCTCCCCGCGCGCCGAGGACGAGATCGCCGGCGACGTCATCCAGGGCTACAGCCAGCTCGCCGACGAGATCCATCGCCAGCTGGAGGAGGAGAGTGCGGCGCCCAGCCACCTCTTCGTGCAGTCCGGCGTCGGCGGGCTCGCCGCGGCGGTGATCGCCGGCATGGCCGCGCGCCGGGGAGAGGACGCACCCTTCTCCGTCTGCGTCGACCCGGCCCGGGCCCCCGCCCTCTACGAGAGCTTCAGGGCCGGCAAGGCGGTACGCTCCCCCGACCGGGGCGGCACGGTGATGGAGATGCTCGACTGCTACGCCCCTTCCGCCCTCGCCTGGGAGGCGCTGAAGCGCAGCGCGCACGCCTTCATGACGGTGGAGGACGACACCACGCGGCGCGCCGTCGAACTGCTCGCCGAGGGCCGTGGCGACGATCCCGCGATCGAGGCCACCGAGACCGCCGCGGCCGGGCTCGGCGCGCTGATCGAGGCGCTGGAGGACGAGGAGATGCGCGAGCGATGCGGCCTCGACGGCTCCAGCGAGGTCGTGCTGATCGGCACCGAGGCGCCGCGCAGGAGCTAGAACCCGAGCTTCGCCGCCTTCATCATCACCGAGGGCAGACCCGCCTGCTTCAGTGCGCCCACGCTCACCCACCGGCCCTGCGGCCCGGCATCGCCGGCCGCGAGGCGGGCGGTGCGCACGTCGAGTTCGAGCCGGAAATGGGTGAAGACGTGGCGCACCCGGCCGGCCTCCTGCCAGTCGGCCCCGACCGGGGCGGACGCGGCGATCGCCTCGGCCACCGGTGCCTCTTCGGTCCAGTCCGTGCCGGGCAGCTCCATCATGGCGCCGAGCAGGCCCGCCTCGGGCCGGCGGCGCAAGAGGAGTTCGGCCCCGCCCGGCCCGTCGCGCGTCAGGTGGAAGCAGACGCCGTAACGCACCGGCTTCTGCTTCTTCCTCTCCTTCCTGGGATAATCGGTCTGCGCACCGGCATCGCAGGCCGCGCAGGCGCTCCGCCACGGGCAGATCCCGCAGGCCGGCGATCTCGGGGTGCACACCGTGGCGCCGAGATCCATCACCGCCTGCGCGTAATCGCCGGGGCGCGCGCCGGACGCGGCGATGCCGGCCGCGGCGGCCTTGATCTCGGCCTTGGCGCGCGGCAGCGGGGTCTCGATGCGGAACAGCCGGGCGACGACGCGCTCGACATTGCCGTCCACGACGCTGGCGGGCAGGTCGAAGGCGGCCGCGCGGATGGCGTTGGCGGTGTAGTCCCCGATGCCCGGCAGGGCGCGCAGCGCGTCGAGATCGCGCGGGAACTCGCCGCCCAGTTCCTCGCTGACGACCCGCGCGCAGGCGTGCATGTTGCGGGCTCGGGCGTAGTAGCCGAGCCCGGCCCAGGCCGCCATGACGTCCTCGCGCGGGGCGCTCGCGAGATCGTGGACCGTGGGCCAGCGCTGCAGGAAGGCGTGCCAGTAGGGCGCGGCATGGGGGACGGTGGTCTGCTGCAGCATGATCTCGGAAAGCCAGACCGCGTAGGGATCGGCCTTCACGCCCCTTGCCCTGTCCTCGGGCCGCACGCGCCAGGGCAGCGCCCGGCCCTGCCGGTCGTACCAGGCAAGCAGGGCGGCATTGAGCCGTCCGGGATCGCTCCGGGAGAGCGCGTTGGTCATGCGGGCCGTCCGTCTTGCCAGGCGCGGGCGCGCGCCTCACACTGCAAACCATGGAATACAAGCCGCCATCAACGCCCCGGCGCATCGTGCCGCGCCATGCCGTGACCCGCAGCACCGACCCCGAGGCGGTGCGCGAGGCGCTCGCCTGGGCGGCCGAGCATCGCGGCCGGCCGCCGCGCGCCTTCGCGCCGAGCGCGGGCCGGGCCGCGGCCAGGATCGCCAAGCCCCTGGCCAAGCAGTTCGGCACGGCCGCCGGCGAGCTCGACGCGCGCTGGAGCGAGATCGTCGGCGAGCAGCTGGCAAAATGGAGCCGGCCCGAGAAGTTCCAGGCCGGCGCGGGCGGTGCGGTGCTGGTCGTGACGGCACGCGGACCGGCCGCGGCCCTCATCGAGGCCCAGTCGACCCGCATCCTCGACCGGGTGGCCCAGTATGCGGGCCGCCGCCCGGCCCGCCTGAAGATCATCCAGGGCACGCTGGCGCCCGCCGCGGCGAAACCGCCCCGGCGCAGCGCGTGCGTCGTGAAGGTGCCGGCCGCCCCGCCCTTGCCGGCCGATCCCAAGGCGCGCCTCGCGGCGCTCCTGAAGCGCTGGCAGGGCGATATCGAGGCGCGCGAGGGCATCGATCTCTCGAAATCGTAATCCGGCGCGTGCCCAAAGAGGTGGCGTGAAGCCGGCCGGCCCGTTTAAATGCGCGCGAATTCGACCATGACCTGTCCCGAAGGGAGCCTCGAGCCATGACCCTGACCCGCCGTCTCTTCTCCGGCGCCGCGATCGCCGCCAGCCTGCTGCTTGCCGCCTGCGGCGGCGGCGGCGCCCCGGCCGGCCAGAGCCAGTACGAGCGCGAGGGCGATCACGCCAAGGGCCCCGCCGACGCGCCAGTGGTCTTCATCGAGTACGCCTCCGTCGCCTGCCCGGCCTGCGCCGCCTTCCACCAGCAGGCGATGGGCACCATCAACGAGTATGTCGAGACCGGCGACGTGCGCTTCGTCTTCCGCGAGATGATCACCGGCCAGCCCCGCCTCGCCGTGGCGGGCTTCATGCTGGCCCGGTGCGCCCCGCAAGAGCGCTATTTCGACGTGCTGGACATCCTGTTCGAGCAGCAGCGTGCGCTGTTCTCCGCCATGCAGGCCGGCACCGCGCAGCAGCAGCTGGTCACGATCGCACGCTCGGTCGGGCTGTCGGAGCAGGAATTCTTCGCCTGCATGAACGACGAGACGCTGCTGCAGGCGGTGCAGGCGGCGAACCAGGAGGCGGCCGATGCCGGTATCGACGCCACCCCGACCTTCATCGTCAATGGCGAGCGGCTCGAGGCCCAGCGCGGACCGGAAGGCAACACGCAGGTCTGGTATGCCGGCGCCACCATGCTGGAAGACGAACAGGGCCCGATTCCGTACAACTTCGAGGGCGACACCTTCGAACGAATCATCCTCTACTTCAAAGCTCGCGCCGGGCAATAGGCGTGAAAGCGTGGATGAGCGCGCCGCGACAGACCGGACGAACCGGCAGCGGCGCACCTGGAGGTCTTGATTGAAGTTCACCCAGCTGCGTCTGGTCGGCTTCAAGTCATTCGTCGATCCGGCGGAACTGCGCATCGATCCGGGTCTGACCGGCATCATCGGTCCGAATGGCTGCGGGAAGTCGAATCTTCTGGAAGCCCTGCGCTGGGTGATGGGTGCCACCTCGGCCAAATCCCTGCGCGGCGGCGGCATGGAAGACGTGATCTTCGCGGGCACCGACAACCGGCCGGCCCGCGACAAGGCCGAGGTCACCCTCCTCGTCGACAACAGCGACAAGACCGCCCCGGCCCGCTTCAACGACGCCGACACGCTCGAGGTCGTGCGCCGCATCGTGCGCGGCAAGGGCTCGGACTACCGCATCAATGGCGAGGAGGTGCGCGCCAAGGACGTCCAGCTCCTGTTCGCCGATCTGGGCACCGGCGCGAACTCGCCCGCCCTCGTGCGCCAAGGCCAGATCAACGAGCTGATCGCGGCCAAGCCGGAGAACCGGCGCCGGGTGCTGGAGGAGGCCGCCGGCGTGGCGGGCCTGCGCGCGCGCCGGCGCGAGGCGCAGCTGCGGCTGAACGCCGCCGAGGCCAATCTCGACCGGCTGCAGGAAGTCGTCGACGATCTCGAGAACCGCTACCAGTCGCTGCAGCGTCAGGCCCGCCAGGCCTCGCGCTATCGCAAGCTGTCGGCTGAGATCCGCGAGTTCGAGGCGCTCCTGTGGCTGCGCCGCTTCGCCGAGGCGGGCGAGGCCGTGTCGCGCGCCGAGGCCGAGCTGAAGGACATCGAACAGGTCGCCGAACAGGCCATCCGCCTCGCCGCGAGCGCGACGGCCAATGCCGAGAAGGCGCAGGCGAGCGTCGCCCCCCTGCGCGAGGCCGAGGCCGAGGCGAGCGCGGCCGAGCGCCGGCTGGAGCGCGAGAAGGACGCCCTGGAACGCGAGCTCGACCAGCTCGAGGCGACGATCGCGCGCCTCGAGACCCGTCTGAAGGACCTCGCCGCCAACCGTACGCGGGAGGGCGAGCTTGCCCAGGAGGCGCGCGCGGCGCTGGAGCGCATCGCGTCGTCGCTGGAGCGGCTGCGCGGGGAGACCGCCGGCGACCGGGAAGCCCTCGCGGCCGCCGAGACGGCGCTGGAGGAGGCCGAGACCGCCCGCCGCGAGGCCGAGCGCGAACTCGACCGGCTGTCGACCGCCGCCGCCGAGGCGCGGGCGCGCCGCGACAGCGCCCGTCGCGACGTGGCCGGCGCAAAGGCGCGCGTGGAAAAGCTCGACCGCGACGCGCAAGCCGCGCGCGAGCGCTACGAGGCCTTCGCCGGCTCGGGCGGCCCCTCGCTCGACGAACTCGAAGCCGCGGCGAGCGCGGCCGCAGAAGCCGACCATGGCGCCCGCGAGGCGCTCGCGGGACAGGAAGAGACGCTGGACGCGGCCCGCGCCGCGGCCGGCGAGGCCCGCGAGGCGGCCCGCAGCGCCGAGGGCGAGCGCCTGGCGCTGGAGCGGGAGGCGCACAGCCTGAAGCGCATGCTCGATACCGGCGAGGCGGGCGACCGGGCGCTCGACAGCGTGCGCGCCGATGCCGGGTTCGAGACCGCCCTCGCCGCCGCGCTGGGCGAGGACCTCGAAGCCGGGCTGGAAGCCGGCGCGCCGCGGCGCTGGAGCGAAGGGGGTACCCGCGCGGGCGCGCTGCCGAAGGGCGCGACGCCGCTCAATGCCGTCGTCGACGCGCCGGACGCTCTTGCCGCGCGGCTCGCCGCCATCGGGGTCGTGGATGCCGACGATCTCGATCGTCTGGCAGGCGAACTCAAGCCCGGGCAGCGCCTCGTCACCCGCGACGGGGCCCTGAGGCGCTGGGACGGCTTCGCCGCCGAGGCCGGCGCCCCCTCCCCGGCCGCGGCACGCCTGGAGCATCTCAACCGGCTCGCCGAAATCGAATCCGAACTCGCGGCAGCCGAGGCCGCCTCGGCGGCGGCACGCGCCAAGGCCGACGAGGCACGCGAGGCGCTGGAGGCCGAGGAAGCCGGTTTCCGCATGCGCCGCGAGGCGCTGCAGGAGGCCGAGCGTCTCCATCGCGAGGCCGAGAAGACGCTGTCCCAGGGACGCGAGGCGGCCGCGCGCGACGAGGCGCGGCGCCAGGCGCTGAAGGAAAGCGCCGCCGCACTGGTGCGCGATCTCGATGCGGCCCGCGACGAGCTTCAGGCTGCCGAGGCGCGCCTGTCTGAACTCGATACCGGCGAGGATCATACCCAGGCCCTGGACGCGGCCCGCGCGCAGACCGAGCACGCCCGGTCGGCAGCGGCCGAGGCCCGCGCGGCGCTGGAGAACGTGCGGCGGGAGAGCCAGGCCCGGCGCCACCGGATCGCCTCGCTCGAACGCGAGGACGCCGACTGGCGCAAGCGCGCGGAGGCCGCGAGCGCGCGCATCGCCGCGATCGATGCCGAGCGCCGGAGCGCGGAGGCCGAACTCGAGGCCGCCCGTGGCCGGCCCGAGGAGATCGAGGCGCGCCGGCGCGCTCTGCTCGATACCCTCGCCGAGGCCGAATCGGCCGCCCGGCTCGCGCGCGACCGCGTCGCCGAGGCCGAGACCGCCCAGCGCGAGGCGGACAGCGCGCTAAGGGCCGCCGAGCGCGAGGCGTCGAGTGCGCGCGAGGCCCGCGCCGCGGCCGCCGCCACCCTGTCGGCGGCCAAGGAACGGCGCGCCGAGACCGGCGAGCGCCTGCAGGATGCGACCGGGGAGACGCCCGAAGCCCTCACCGTGCGCGTCGCGGCGAGCGAATACGGCGCCCTGTCCATCACGGAGATCGAGCGCCGGCTCGACGAGGCGCGGCTGGCGCGCGAACGGCTCGGCGCGGTCAATCTGCGCGCCGACGAGGAATCCGAGGACCTGCAGAGCGAGCGCGACCGCCTGACGCGAGAGCGCGACGAGCTCGTCGAGGCGGTCTCGCGCCTGAGGAAGGCCGTCGACACGCTGTCGCGCGAGGGCCGCGCACGCCTGCTGGAGGCCTTCGAGGTGGTCGACGGGCATTTCCGCCATCTCTTCTCCACCCTGTTCGGGGGCGGGCGCGCAGAGCTTCATCTCACCGAAAGCGAGGATCCGCTTGAGGCCGGGCTGGAGATCATGGCCTGCCCGCCCGGCAAGAAGCTGGAGAACATGTCGCTCATGTCCGGCGGCGAGCAGGCGCTGACCGCAGCCGCGCTGATCTTCGCGGTCTTCCTGTCCAACCCGGCGCCGGTCTGCGTGCTCGACGAGGTCGACGCCCCGCTCGACGACGCCAATGTCGACCGCTTCTGCAAGATGCTCGACGCCATGCGGAAGCAGACCGAGACCCGCTTCCTGGTCATCACCCACAACCCCGTCACCATGGCCCGCGTCGACCGGCTGTTCGGCGTCACGATGGGCGAGCGCGGCGTGTCCCAGCTCGTCTCGGTGAACCTGACCGCTGCCGAACAGATGCTGGCCGCCGAGTGAACGCGTAAAGCTTCTTGTTTTTCAAGAACTTGGTTGAGCACTGCGCTTGCTTGACTTGGGAAAACCCCGCTTATAGGGTGCGCGCGCCTGCCGGGGCCCCCTCGGCAGGTCACAGATCGCAATGTCCCGCCGAGAAGAAACGCTGCACAACGCTCCAAACGATCCGGGTGATTTCGAGAAACGCCTTCAGGCCAAGCTCGATGCGCGCCGGAAAGAGGAGCAGGCCCGATCCCGGCCGTCAGGTTGGGCCGTCGGGCTGCGCTACGGTTCGGAATTCTTCGCGGGCGTCGTCGTCGGGATCGGTATCGGCATGGCCGCCGACTGGTTCTTCGCCACCGAGCCCTGGGGCATGCTGATCGGTGGATTACTTGGTTTTGCAGCCGGCACGCTCAATGTGGTGCGGGCTGCGCAGGAAGTGAATGCCGCAGGGGACGACAGCGCGGAATCGCGCCAAGACCCGCGGACTTAGCAGAAGGGCGGCAGTTGCCGCATAGAAGGGGCCGGGCGTGGCGGACGCAACCAACCCGATCAAGCAGTTCGAAATCCATCCGGTCTTCCATCTGGAGATCGGCGGGGTCGACCTGTCTTTCACCAATTCCAGCTATTTCATGGTCGTCGCCGTCGCCCTGACGGTGGGCGGGCTGATGATGGCGATGTCCCGGCGCGCGCTCGTTCCGGGCCGCGGCCAGTCGGTCGCCGAGATGCTCTACGAATTCGTCGCCGGCATGATCCGCGACACGGCGGGCAGCGAGGGGCTGAAATTCTTCCCCTTCGTGTTCACGCTGTTCGTCTTCATCCTGATGGCCAACCTTCTGGGGATGCTGCACTACTTCCCCGCGCCGGGCCTGCACGGCTTCACCGTGACCGCGCACATCATCGTCACCCTCGCCCTGTCGCTTCTGGTGATGGCGATCGTGATCGGCTACGGGATCTGGAAGAACGGCTTCAGGTTCCTCAAGCTCTTCGTGCCCTCCGGCGTGCCGCTGCCGCTCTACATCATCGTGACGCCGATCGAGGTGATTTCCTTCCTCTCGCGTCCGGTCTCGCTCTCGGTGCGTCTGTTCGCCAACATGCTGGCGGGCCACATTCTCCTGAAGGTGTTCGCCGGTTTCATCGTCATGCTCGGCGCCGCAGGCGCGGGCTATGCGGTGATCGGCGTGCTGCCCTTCTTCATGGTCGTGGCGCTCACCGCGCTCGAATTCCTCGTTGCGTTCCTGCAGGCCTATGTCTTCGCGATCCTGACCTGCATCTATCTCAACGATGCGCTCCATCCGGGGCACTAAGCCTAACCTCTTGTCTTCAACCGCAATCCACCAGTTCAAGGAGCAACCCAATGGAAGCGGAAGCCGCTAAGTACATCGGTGCCGGTCTCGCCTGCCTCGGCATGCTCGGGGCCGCCGTCGGCGTGGGCAACATCTTCGGTTCCTTCCTGCAAGGCGCCATGCGCAACCCGTCGGCCGCGCAACAGCAGTTCGGCAACCTGATCTTCGGGTTCGCCGTGACCGAAGCGCTGGGCATCTTCTCCCTGCTGATCGCCCTGCTTCTGCTCTTCGTCGTCTAGGACGAAACGCAGACTGTCCGCTTCCGGCCGGGCGCCGCATTCGCGTCGTCCGGCTCGAAGCGTCACAACGGGCCGCAACTCGAATGGAGCTCGCCGTCATGGCGCCGCAAGAACACGGTGATTACGCCGCCGCCGACGCGTATGCCGGCGAGGCGACCTTCCCGCCGTTCGATCCCACCTATTTCGCCTCGCAGCTCTTCTGGCTCGCGATCACGTTCGCGGTGCTCTACGTGCTCCTGTCGCGATGGGTCCTGCCCCGCATCGGCGGAGCGATCGAGGAACGCCGCGACCGGATCGCCGACGATCTCGATGCGGCCTCCCAGATGAAGGCCCAGGCCGACGAGGCGGTGAAGAGCTACGAGCGGTCGCTCGCCGACGCGCGGGCCAAGGCCCAGTCGGTCGCCGCAGAGGCCAAGGCCGACGCCGACAAGAAGATCGCGGCGGAGATGAAGAAGGTCGAGACCGAGCTCGAAGCCGAGCAGGACGAGGCCGAAAAGCGGATCCGCGAAATGCACGAGAAGGCCCTGGCCGAGCTCGACGCGATCGCGGCCGGTGCCGCAGCGGCCGTCGCCGCACGGCTGGCCGGCCTCGAGGTCGGCGAGGACGAGGCCGCCGAGGCGGTCGCGAAGGTGAAGGAGTAGGACGATGGCGATCTTCGCCGATACCACCTTCTGGGCCTTTGTCGGCCTCATCGTCTTCTTCGCCGTGCTCGCCTTCTTCGGCGTGCACAGGACGATCGGCAAGGCGCTCGACGACCGCGCGGAGACCATCCGCAAGGAGCTCGACGAGGCCCGCCGCCTGCGCGAGGAAGCCCAGGAAATGCTGGCGAGCTACGAGCGCCGCCAGCGCGAGGCCGCCGAGGAGGCCGAGGAGATCATCCGCCAGGCCCGCCAGGAAGCCGAATACCTGCGCGCCAATGCGAAGAAGGAAATCTCCCAGCGCATCGAGCGCCGCCGGGTCCTCGCCGAACGCCGAATCGAGCAGGCCGAGGCGAGTGCCGTGAAGGAGATCCGCCAGCGCGCCGCCGACCTCGCCGTGGAGGCGGCCGGCTCGCTGCTGAAGGACAAGATGACCAAGACCCAGCGCAACGCCCTGATCAAGGGCGATATCGAGGCGCTGAAAGGCAAGCTGAACTAGGCTTGGCCCGTCGTCGGCAAACACGGAAAAAGCCCGGAGCGCTCGCTCCGGGCTTTTTTCATGTCTTTTGCCCGGTCAGCCGGTTCCGGGTGACCGTGCAACGCCCATCGGCGACCGCCGCCCTCCAGGTCAGGGCGTCGCGTCGTGGTCCTTGTCGCCGCCGAAGACGTGCTTGAAGCGTTCCCAGATCCCGGGATGGCGCTTGAGATAGCCTGTGATGATCCGGTGGGCGCGCCGCGAGGTCGCCGCCAGCAGGATCAGCGACACGATCATCAGCGGCAGGCCGAGCGGGATCGGGCTGATCGTGAGCGGGATCGATATGACGAACAGGAACAGGCCGACGACCGCGCCGACACCGCGCACGATGACGAGAATGGCCCCGCCCAGCGGATGGGTCGACCACCAGTCGTTCGTCGGTTCGTTCATTGCCACGGCTGTTCCTTCAAGCGGGCGGAGGGACGTTGTGCGAATGTCGGGACGGCGGCGGCCCGGTGCAAGGCGCCAATGGCCGCCGCCCCCCTCCTTCTGCAGTCGACCCGGACGATTTGTCCGATCTGTGGCACGCGTGCGACCCGCATCGGCTTATGCCGGCGGCCGGTCCATACCCGGGCCGGCCGGCGCAGCGGGGACGAGCCGGACTATTCGGCCGCGTGTGTCAGGACGGGCTGGCGGGCCGCCCGGGTCTCGTCGAGACGCCTGGCCGGAGCGAAACGCGGCGCCTGCGTGAAGCGCTCGGTCTCGCCGGCCTTCGCGGACCGGGCCAGCTGGATCAACGTGTCGCAGAAGCGGTCGAGCCCGGCCTTGCTCTCGGTCTCGGTCGGCTCGATCAGCATCGCCCCGTGGACGACCAGCGGGAAGTACATCGTCATGGGATGATACCCCTCGTCGATCATCGCCTTGGCGAAGTCGAGCGTGGAGACGCCCGTGTCCTTCAGGAAGCGGTCGTCGAACAGGGCCTCGTGCATGCAGGTGCCCTCGAAGGCCGGCGTCATCTCCTCCCTGCAGCGCGCAAGGATGTAGTTCGCGTTCAGCACCGCGTCCTCGGCGGCCTGGCGCAGCCCGTCCGAACCGTGGCTCATCATGTAGGAGAGCGCGCGGGTGAACATGCCCATCTGGCCGTGGAAGGCGACCATGCGCCCGAACGGATCGTTGCCGTCGGCCTTCGCCTCCGCCTCGTGCTCGACGAGGCTCCAGGTATCGCCGTCCTTCTTCACGTAAGGCACGGGCGCGAACGGGGCGAGCGCCTCGGAGAAGACCGTCGGGCCCGAGCCGGGACCGCCGCCGCCATGGGGCGTGGAGAAGGTCTTGTGCAGGTTGATGTGCATCGCGTCGATGCCGAGATCGCCCGGGCGCACCCGCCCGACGATGGCGTTGAAGTTCGCCCCGTCGCAGTAGAAATAGCCGCCCGCCTCGTGGATCAGGTCGGCGATCTCCCTGATGTCGCGTTCGAACAGGCCGCAGGTGTTCGGATTGGTCAGCATGATCGCGGCGACATCCTCGCCGAGCTTGGCCTTGAAGGCCTCCATGTCGACGCGGCCCGTGGCGTCGGCCGGAATCTCGTCGGTCGTGAAGCCGCACTGGACGGCGGTCGCCGGGTTCGTGCCGTGCGCGCTTTCGGGCACCAGCACGCGGCGCCGGCGCGTCTCCCCGCGCGCATCCAGCGCGGCGCGGATCGCCATCATGCCGCACAGCTCGCCGTGGGCGCCCGCCTTCGGGCTCATCGCCACGCACGGCGTGTTGGTCAGCGTCATCAGCCAGCGGGCAAGCTCGCCGACGAGCTCGATCGCGCCCTGCACGGTCGATTGCGGCTGCAGCGGGTGGATGTCGATGAAGCCGGGCAGGCGCGCCAGCTTCTCGTTGAGGCGCGGATTGTGCTTCATCGTGCACGAGCCGAGCGGGTAGAGCCCGAGATCGATCGCGTAGTTCTTGCGCGAGAGGCGCACATAGTGGCGCATCGTTTCCGGCTCGGAGAGGCCGGGAAGACCGATGCGGGCCGTACGCTCCAGCCCGCCGGTGCGGGTCTCCAGGCCCTTCGGCTCGGGCAGGTCAACGCCGCTATTGTCGAAATCGCCGCGCTCGAAGATCAGCGGTTCGGCCTGGTCCAGGCCCTTGGAGCCGGAGAAGGTCTCCTCATAGGCGCCGGGATCGACGGCATGGATCGGGCGGGAGGGACGGCCCTGGGGATTCATGGCCATGGTTACAGCACCTCCTTGAGGGCGGCCTCGAGCGCGTCGAGGTCTTCATCGGTATTGGTTTCGGTGGCGGCGAGGATCAGGTGGTTCTCGAACTTGCCCGGATAGAGGCGGCTCGCCGGCACGCCGGCAAGAATGCCCTTCGCGGCAAGCTTCTCGACGACTTCGGCGGCCGGCTTAGACAGCTTCACGGTCAGCTCGTTGAAGAAGGCGTCGGTGACGACCTCCACGCCGTCGATGCCCGAAAGCCGGTCGGCCAGATCGATCGCGCGCTCGTGATTGAGGCGGGCGAGCTTGGTCAGCCCCTTCTCGCCCAGAAGCGAGAGATGGATCGTGAAGGCGAGCGCCATCAGCCCGGAATTGGTGCAGATGTTCGAAGTCGCCTTGTCGCGGCGGATGTGCTGCTCGCGGGTGGAGAGCGTCAGCACGAAGCCGCGCCGTCCGTCCGCGTCGACCGTCTCGCCGGCAAGCCGGCCCGGCA
The DNA here is from genome assembly GCF_017161425.1 of Marinicauda algicola. Lineage (GTDB taxonomy): Bacteria > Pseudomonadota > Alphaproteobacteria > Caulobacterales > Maricaulaceae > Marinicauda > Marinicauda algicola. The sequence continues at coordinate 1,272,587 of NZ_CP071057.1, forward strand.
TGTTGCGGATGAAGTTGCGGTCGTCGCGGCAGGCGAAGAGGCCCACATAGGGACCGCCGAACTGCAGGCCGACACCCAGGGACTGGCCCTCGCCGACGACGATGTCCGCGCCCATCTCGCCGGGCGACTTGAGAAGGCCGAGCGAGACGATCTCGGTGACCACCGCGATCAGCAGCGCGCCCCTGGCGTGGGCGGCCTCGGCGAGCGGGGCGAGGTCGCGCACATGGCCGAACACGTCCGGGTTCTGCACCACGATGCAGGCCGTGTCCTCGTCGATATACTTCACCAGATCGTCGGCCTTGCCCGGGGCCGCGCCCTCGGTCTCCACCGTGATGTCCATGTACTTGGCGAGCGTCTCGGTGGCCTGGGCGTAGTGCGGATGCAGATTGCCGGAGAGGACCGCCTTCCTGCGCTTGGTGATGCGCTGGGCCATCAGCACGGCCTCGGCGCAGGCTGTCGAACCGTCATACATGGAGGCGTTGGCGACATCCATGCCGGTCAGGCGCGCGACCTGGGTCTGGAATTCGAAAAGGGTCTGCAGCGTGCCCTGGCTGATTTCCGGCTGGTAGGGCGTGTAGGCGGTCAGGAATTCGCTGCGCTGGATCAGGTGATCGACGGTGGCCGGCACGTGGTGCTTGTAGGCGCCGGCGCCGACGAAGAACGGGGCCTCGCCGGCCGACAGGTTCTTCTTCGCCATCCTCGCGAATGCGCGCTCGACCTCGAGCTCGGTCGCCCTGCGCGGCAGGTCCACGGGGCCGTCCAGGCGCGCGGCCTCGGGCACGTCGGTGAACAGATCGTCGATCGATTTGACCCCGATCGTCTCCAGCATCGCCTTGCGATCGTCGGGGGTCAGCGGCAGATAGCGCATCTCTAAGTCTACCCTCTCGGCAATTGTGCCATGTCCGCGGCGGTCTGCCGCGCGTTTGCGTCTCGCGAAGCCGAAAGCGCCGCCATGACGCCCTCGACATCGTCCTTGCTCTTGTTCTGGCTCAGCTTTCGCACCGCCTCGGCGCTCGCGTTCTCCATACTGAGCCCCACGATCCCGTTCAGAAGCCGATCGATATAGTCCGCCGGCGCGTCCCGGATATCCCAGGGCTGCACCTGGCCGGCCTCCATCGCCGCGCTCAGCCGGTCGACGATCTCGTAGAGCGCATCGCGGTCCGTCGTGACGGCGAGACGTCCCCTGACCTCGGCGGCGGTGTAGTTCCAGGTCGGCACCGCCCGGCCCGTTTCCGCCTTGGTCCGGTAGGCGCCCGGCGAGACATAGGCGTGCGCGCCGGAGAACAGCGCCAGCACCTCGGCCCCGTCGGCCACCCGCCAGAACGGGTTGGCGCGGGCGATGTGGCCGAGGAGGCCACGCACGCGCCCCTGTTCATCGAGATCGGCGAGCATCGGGGTACGGGCGGCGACCGGGCCATCCGGACCGCTCGCGACGAGGGTCGCGAAGGGATAACGGGCGATGATGCCCGCCACCTCGCGCTGATCCTCGACCCTGAACGGACCCGGGGCGTACATCGCTACTCGATGTGGTTCTGGTAGGCGTCGGCGTCCATCAGGCCCTCGATCTCGGAGCTGTCCTTGATCCTGATCTTGAAGAACCAGCCCTCGCCTTCCGGGCTTTCATTGACCTTGGCGGGCTCGTCCTCGAGCGCCTCGTTCACCGCGACGACCTCGCCGGAGACCGGCGCGTAGATCTCGCTCGCGGCCTTGACCGATTCCACCACGGCGATCTCGTCGCCCTGCTTGAAGCTCTTGCCGACTTCGGGCAGCTCGACGAACACGACGTCGCCGAGCTGGTCGGCGGCGTAGGGGGTGATCCCTACCGTGCCGTCCTGGCCCTCGACGCGGATCCATTCATGGTCCTTGGTATAGCGGGTCTGGCTCATGGCTCTCTCCTGATGAGGTGTTGGGGTCAGCCGCGGTAATAGCGCTGCTCGACGAAAGGCGTCTTGACGATCTCGGCGGGGCGGGCCTTGCCGCGCACGAGAAGCTCGATCCCGGTTCCGGCTTTTGCAAGCTCGGCGGGGACATAACCCATGCCGATGGGCGCCCCCACGGTCGGCGCGAAGCCGCCGGAGGTGACCACGCCCACGACCTCGCCGCCGTGGGCGATCTCGGCGCCCTCGCGTGCGGGGGCCTTGTCCAGCAGCCTGAAGCCGACGCGCTTTTTCGCCGCGCCCTCCTCGATCTGCTTCAGGACCTTGCGTGCGCCGGGGAAGTCGCCCTTCTCGCGGCGCGTCCTGGCGATCGCCCAGGTCAGCGCGGCCTCGACCGGGGTCGTGGTCTCGTCCATGTCGTGGCCGTAGAGGCAGAGCCCGGCCTCCAGGCGCAGCGAATCGCGCGCGCCGAGGCCGATCGGCTTGACCCTTTCGTCCTTCAGGAGCCGGCGGGCGAAGTCCGCGGCGAGATTGTCGTTGATGGAGATCTCGAACCCGTCCTCGCCGGTATAGCCCGAGCGCGAGACGAAGACCTCCGCGCCGTCGATCTCGAAACGGCCCGCCTGCATGAAGACCAGCTTGGCGGCCTGCGGGCAGATATCCTTCATCACCGCGCCGGCCTGCGGCCCCTGCAGGGCGAGCAGGGCGCGGTCATTGAGTTCGATCAGCTCGGCCTGGCGCCCGAAGCGATCGCGCATATGGGCGAAATCGGCGCCCTTGGTGGCCGCGTTCACGACGACGAAGAAGCCGTGATCGTCGGGGCGCGAGACCATGAGATCGTCCATGATCCCGCCCTCGTCGTTGAGCAGGAGGGTGTATTTCTGGTCGCCCGGCCCGATCTGGGAGAGATCTGCGGTGATCAGCGCTTCCAGCGCCCCGGCATCGCCGGTCACGCGCGCCTGGCCCATGTGGGAGACGTCGAACAGGCCGGCCGCCTCGCGCGTGTGGTTGTGCTCGGCCATGATGCCCTCGTACTGGACGGGCATGGCATAGCCGGCGAACGGCACCATCTTGGCGCCGAGTTCGACATGGAGATCGTAGAGCGGGGTTCGGTGGAGCGTCTCGTCGGTCATGGGTCAGGTCCAATGGGTTGGCGCGGCTTCTCGTCCCGAACGTCCCAGAGGAAATCCGGTTGTCGCGCCCCCGCTGTCCTTGGACCTGAGAGATTTCTCGGCCGGGGGCGAAGCGCCCGCGCCGAATGCTCCTTCGGTGGGGAAAGGACTGGCGCCCTCACCCGCTTTCCAGCGTCAGCCTACGTCTCCCGCGGTCCTGTTGCCTGAGCGTTTCCGGGGCGGTTGCGCCTTCGGCGCCGGCTTCTTCGGCCGGTCTCTCCCGCGAGAGGGCTGTCATGCACCCGAGCCCCCCGGCAAGCCGCGCAGACTCGAGCGGCGCCACCCTAATTTTCGCCGCCGGGAAGTCAATCGGCATGGGATGTGGGATTGAGCCGCGAAGCCGGCCTTTTTCCTCCTCCCCCGCGAGCTTGGGAGAGGGGGTGGTGCCGCCGGCTCGGGCAGAGCGGCCTACATCTTCTCCGGTGCTTCCAGCCCGATCAGGGCAAGGTTCAGCTCGAGCTGCTTGAGGACCGTCTCGGCCAGAGCCAGACGCGAGGCGCGCACGGCTTCGTTCTCCTCCGGCAGGATCGGGCAGGCAGCGTAGAAGGCGCTGAAGGCCTGGGCGAGCGAGAAGGCGTGGTCGCACAGATGGTTCGGGGCGCGCAGGTCGCAGGCACGCGCCAGCGCGGCTTCGAAGCCGTCCAGGCGCCGGATCAGGGCCTGCTCTTCCGGCGTGCCGGCCAGGATGGGGCCCGGCTCGAGCCCCTGGTCGGCGGCCTTGCGCATGATCGATTTCACCCGCACCGCCTGATAGAGCAGGTAGGGCCCGGTCTTGCCCTCGAAGCTCACGAAGCGGTCGAGCTCGAAGATGTAGTTCGTGGTGCGGAAGTTCTGCAGGTCGGCGAACTTGATCGCGGCATTGGCGACGAGGCGCGCCACGCGGTCGTGTTCGGCCTCGGACAGTTCCGCGCCGAGACCGGCCTCGTCGAGACGCGCCTTCGCCCGGCCATAGGCCTCCCCGATCAGGTCGGCGAGGCGGAAGGTGCCGCCGGCGCGGGTGCGCAGGCGCTTGCCGTCCGGCCCGTTGACCGTGCCGAACTTGATGTGCTCCAGCCCGCCCTCCTGCGCGAGGCCCGCCTTCACCGCGGCCCGGAAGACCTGCTCGAAATGGTCCGACTGTCCCAGGTCGACGACATAGAGGATGAGGTCGGGATCGTAGGTCCTGCGCCGGTCGAGGATGGTGGCGAGATCGGTCGTGGCATAGAGCGCCGAACCCTGGCGCGAGACCAGAATCAGCGGGGCGAGTTCCTTCTTCTCGCCTTCCTCGGCGACGCGCACGATGAGCGCGCCCTCGCTCTCCTCGGCGATGCCCTTCTCCTTGAAGAGCTCGACTACCTCGGGGACGAGGTCGTTGACGTCGCTCTCGCCCTTCCACAGGTCGAAATGCACGCCGAGCGCGTCGAAATCGGCCTTCAGCGCGGCGATGGAGACATTGATGAAGTGCTGCAGGAGGGCGCGATAGCCCGGCCGGCCTGCCTGCAGCTCGGCGGTGGCCTTACGGGCGCGCGCGGCGCGTTCCTCGTCCTCCTTCGCCTTCGCCGCGGCCTGCGGGTAGAGGCGGGAGAGGTCGTCGATCGTCACGGGCGGGGCGTCGGGATAGGGTCCGGTGAAGCTCTCGTCGAAATAGGCAAGGCCGGGCTGCTCGTCCTCCAGCTCGGTGACGAGCAGGCCCATCTGGTAGCCCCAGTCGCCGAGATGGATGTCGGAGATCACGCGATCGCCGCGGAAGCGGAAGAGGCGCTGCAGGCTGTCGCCGATGACGCTGGAGCGCAGATGGCCGACATGCATGGGCTTGGCGACGTTGGGGCCGCCGAAGTCGATCATGACCGTGCGCGGCATTTCGACCCGGGCCGCACCGGTACGCGGGTCGGCCGCGATCGCATTCGCACGCTGCGCATAGACCGTGGCCGAGGGCGTGAGATTGAGGAAGCCCGGCCCGGCGATCTCGATCGCCACGTCCGGCTCTCGCGCCTGGAACTCGGCGGCGACCTGTTCGGCGACGGCGCGCGGCGCCTTCTTCGCGATCTTCGCCGCCGCCATCGCGCCATTGCACTGATAGGGCGCAAGATCCGGGCGGTCGCTTTCGGCCACCAGGCCGAGCTCGCGCGGCAATCCAACGGCCTCGAAGGCGGCCCCGAGGGAGCCGCTGAGCTGTTCGGGAATGGACGCCATGAGGAGGGCCCTAGCTTTCCTGGCCTGCGGTGACGCGGAAGCGCATGCCCGAGCGGTTGAACGCGAGCTGCTCCTCGGTGAGCTCGAACCCGACGATGATCTCGAAATTGGTGCCGGCCAGGGTCTCGTTGGCGCGCGGAATCTCGATGCCCTCAAATTCCTGGACGATCTCCACCCGGTCCTCGCCCGGCGGGAAGGTGACGGTGATCGGATAGACCTCGCGATCGATCACCACCATGTCCTTGCGCGTAACCGCGACGAAATAGTGATAGGTGTGGGTGCGTCCCTCCGCGGCCGGGCCGCGCCCGAAGGCCATGCGAATGCCGAGATCGAGCTCGATCGGCGTTGCGCGTGCGTCGGTGTACTCGCAGAACCGGACGACGTTCAGGATCTCGCCGGTGAAGCCGACATTGGCGTAGGTCAGCTCCTCGCCCTTGAACTCGACGATGCGATGCGCGTCATAGAGCGAGAGCGCGGTCGGGCACGGTCCCGGATTGGGCTCGTCCTCGCTCAGCGCCTCCCCGACGGTTTCGCATCCGGCAAGCAGCGACAGGCTGAGAATGGCGGCGATTGTGCGCATGAGACTTCCTCGGACGGTCAGGCGGGTCTGTGATATGCCGGCCGCCTCCCCTTGCGGCGAACCCCGGCGCTGTTACATCGTCTCTACGATGGCGCTGCCGCGAGGGCAACGCCAAGGGCTCCGCCCAGCTGAGAAATCATGACCGAAAAGCGCCCGCTGACCGTCCTGCTCGCCTCCCCGCGCGGCTTCTGCGCCGGGGTGGACCGTGCCATCCAGATCGTGGAGCGCGCGCTGGAGCGCTATGGCGCGCCGGTCTATGTGCGCCACGAGATCGTGCACAACAAGCACGTGGTGAACCGGCTGAAGGCGATGGGCGCGGTCTTCGTCTCCGAACTCGACCAGTGCCCGGACGACCGGCCGGTGGTGTTCTCCGCCCACGGCGTCCCGAAACGCGTCCCCGAAGAGGCGGCACGCCGCGACATGCTCTATGTCGATGCGACCTGCCCGCTGGTCTCCAAGGTCCATGTCGAGGCCCAGCGCCATCACCGCGCCGGCAGGGACATCGTGCTGATCGGCCATGCCGGCCATCCCGAGGTCATCGGCACGATGGGCCAGCTGCCCGAGGGCGCGATCCATCTCGTAGAGACGGTCGAGGACGCGGAGAGCTTCACACCGGCCGATCCGGACAATCTCGCCTTCGTCACGCAGACCACCCTGTCCGTCGACGACACCGCCGAGATCGTCGAGACGCTGCAGCGCCGCTTTCCCTCGATGGCCGCGCCGCACAAGGAGGACATCTGCTACGCCACGACGAACCGCCAGGCCGCGGTCAAGGCGATCGGGGCCAAGGCCGATCTCGTCCTGGTGGTGGGTGCGCCGAACTCCTCCAACTCGGTGCGCCTGGTCGAGGTCGCCCGGCGCGCCGGGGCCAAGGATGCCCATCTCGTCCAGACGTCCGGCAATGTCGACTGGTCCTGGTTCGACGGCGTGGAACGGCTTGGCATCAGCGCGGGAGCGAGCGCCCCGGAGGAACTGGTCGAGGACCTGCTGAGCGAGATCGCGCAGCGCTTCGAGGTGCACATCGAGGAGGTGCGGGTCGCCGAGGAGGACGTTGTCTTCAAGCTGCCGAAGGAGGTGGCCTGAACGCCGCACACCTCGCCACCGGAGCGGCTCGGTTGGCCCGGCCGGACCGGGCCATGACGGGGACACGAGCGCGGGCCTGTCCCCTCCCCGCTCGAACCGATGCCAGGCTGGGCACCAGGGAGCATCCGCCATGTCCGAGAACAAGACCCAGCCCACGCACATCCCCCCGGACTCCTTCCTCGCCGCGGTCGAACCCGAACGCAGGCGCGCGGAGGCCGTCGAACTCGATACCCTGTTCCGCCGGGTCACCGGCTGGCAGCCGCGCATGTGGGGCCCGTCCATGATCGGGTACGGGCAATACCACTATCGCTACGAGCGCGGGCGGGAGGGCGATTTCCTCGCCACCGGCTTCTCGCCGAGGAAGGCCAGGCATTCCATCTACATCCTGCCGGGCTACGAAGACCATTCCGCCATCCTGGCCAGGCTCGGCAGGCACGCGCGGGGCAAGTCCTGCCTCTACGTGACCAGGCTCGAGGATATCGACCTTGATGTTCTCGCCGAATTGATCGAAGCGGGGGTTCGCAATCTGTCCAGGAAGTACGAGGTCACCCCCACGTGAGCGCGGTCGTCATCCACACCGACGGGGCCTGCTCGGGCAATCCCGGCCCCGGCGGCTGGGGCGCCGTGCTCGAGTACGGACGTCACCGCAAGGAAATCTCCGGCGCCGAGGCGTTGACCACGAACAACCGCATGGAGCTGATGGCCGCGATCCAGGCGCTGGAGGCGCTGAAGCGGCCCTCGAAGGTGCGGCTCGTCACCGACAGCGTCTATGTGCGCGACGGAATCACCAAGTGGCTGCACAACTGGAAGCGAAACGGCTGGAAGACGAGCGCGAAGAAGCCGGTCAAGAACGCCGACCTCTGGCAGCGCCTCGACGAGGCCCGCAAGCGCCACGACGTGACGTGGGAATGGATCAAGGGCCATGCCGGCCACGCCGAGAACGAGCGCGCCGACGAGCTGGCACGCGAGGCGATCGTGGCGATGCGGGCGGCGGAAAAGAGCGAGACGCCCGAGTAGCCGCGCGCCTTCGCCATCGCGCAGGCGCGAAGCGCTATGCGGAACCCGGCTGCGTACGCTTGAGGCCGCACCTCGGGTTCCGGCGTTCCCCTGAATGGCGAAGGGAGGAGCGGCTTTCCTACAGCGCGGCGAGCATGTGCTCGGCGCTGGAGACCTTGAAGTCGCCGGATTCTTCCACGAACAGGTGTTTGACGACCTTGTCCTCGACCACCATGGAATAGCGCTGCGAGCGGATGCCCATGCCGAATTTCGAGGCGTCGATGACGAGGCCGATCTCGCGCGCGAAGTCGGCATTGCCGTCGGCGAGCATCATGACCTCCTCGCCCGCGCCCTGGTCGCGCGCCCAGGCACCGAGCACGAATGCGTCGTTGACCGCCGTGCAGACGATGCGGTCGATACCCTTGGCCTTGAGTTCGGAGGCCTTCTGGATGAAGCCCGGCAGGTGCCTGGCCGAGCAGGTCGGCGTGAACGCGCCCGGCACGGCGAAGAGAGCGACGGTCCGCCCCCCGAACACCTCGTCCGTCGTCACCCGCGTCGGTCCGTCTGCGGTCATCGTGGTGAAGGTCACGTCGGGAAGGGTGTCGCCAACCTTGATCGTCATGGGAAATCTCCTCGTGTGCGAAGAACCGGGAACGCGCCTCGCGTCCGTTTCCTTTCACACATAGAGGGCGCTGGCGCCCGGCGGCAAGGCCGCAAGCAACGCGCACTGGACAAGCAAGCCCCGTGTACCGGACACTCTGGGCCATGGAGACGAACCCGACCCAATTCGAACCGGACTATCTCACCGGCAAGCTGCTGATCGCGAGCCCGCTGATCGGCGATCCGCGCTTCGACCGCTCGGTGATCCTGGTGTGCGCCCATGGCGACGATGCGGCGATGGGGATCGTGATCAACAAGCCGCTCGGCGACCTCACCCTGCCGACCCTGTTCGAGCAGCTCGGCGTGAAGTGCGAGATCGAGGTGCCGGAGAGGGCCGTGCTGTTCGGCGGTCCGGTCGACCGCGACCGCGGCTTCGTGCTGCACACCGACGATTATTCGAGCGAGGACACCACGTTCGGCATCGGCCCGGGCATCGGGCTCACCGCCACCAAAGACATTCTCGAGGCCATGGCGTCGAGCTCGCCGCCGCGCCATTCGCTGCTCGCGCTCGGCTATGCGGGCTGGAGCGAGGGCCAGCTCGAGGACGAGATCGGCCAGAATGCCTGGCTCGTCACCGAGCCGGACGACGCGCTGCTCTTTGCGGAGGATCATGCGCTGAAGTGGCAGAAGGCACTGAAAAAGCTGGGCGTGACCCCGGAGTTCCTCACGGCCACCAGCGGGCACGCGTGACCGTTCGCCGCCGGAACGGCAGCCGGATCAGTGCTGCGCGCCCTGGAAGCGACCTTCCCGGCCCGCCGCGATGACCGCACCGGCCTCATCCGGGGCAAGGGCGCCGGCATAGTAGAAGCCCTGCGCGTAGTCGCAGCCCTGCCCGGCGGCGGTGCGGGCCATGGCATCGGTCTCGACGCCTTCGGCGACCACGACCATGGCGTAGTTGCGCGCGAGCCGCACCACAGAGGACACGATCGAGCGGGCCGCCCGGTCGGCCATCATGGCGCGGATGAAGTACTGGTCGATCTTCATGACGTCGAAGGGCAGCCGGTCGAGCCGGGCCAGCGAGGAATATCCCGTTCCGAAATCGTCGAGGACGAGCGCGATGCCGGCCGCCTTCAGCTCGGCGCAGACGGCGCATATGGCATCGGGATCCTGCATGAGTTCGGTCTCGTTGATCTCCAGCCTGAAGGCGCCGCGCGGCAGGCCCGCCTCGCGCACCGCCGCGATGAGCGTCTCGGCAAAGCCCGGCGCGGCAAGCTCGCCGGCCGTGGCGTTGGCCGCCACGTAGAGCGATCTGAGCGCCGGGTTCGCCCCACGCCAGGCCGCCAGGTCGGCGATCGCGCCGGCGCGCACCGCCCGGCCGATCTCGGCGAGGAGGCCCATCTGCTCGGCGAGGGGCAGGAAGTCGTCGGGCGCCACGAGCCCGAATCCGGGGCGCTGCCAGCGCGCCAGCGCCTCGAATCCGGCGAGCCGTCCGGTCCTGAGATCGACGATCGGCTGGTGGAAGGCCACGACCCGTCCCTCGTCGAGACCGCGGCGCAAAGCCGCCTCGTTCTCCAGGCGTTGATGACCCCCGTCGGGGCCATGGCCTGCGGGCAGAAGCAGTCCCGTCCAGGACGTCCCGTCCCCGCGCCCGCTGAGGCGGACATGGCGGACCTGGGAGTCCTCGCCGATCAGGCGCACCCGCACGTCGAGCCGGCCGGGAGCGGAGAGGGTCTCGAGCGCGCCTCGGTCGGTCGCCGCGATGCGCTCGCGGAACGCGGCGAGCGAGGCGCGCGCCTGCGTCGCGGCAAGACCGAGACCGCCGGCCTCTCCGGTCAGCGCGATACGCTGGGCGGGAAGATCGATCTCCACGCCGAGCGCACCGGCGGCGCGAACCGCCTGCGCGTAGGGCGAGCTATCCCCGGCGTCTAGCGGACGGGATCGTCCTTGAGGATCGCGAATTTCAGGTGATCGTGCCATTGCCCGTTGATCTTGAGGTACTTGCGGGCAAAGCCCTCCGGCGTGAAGCCGATCGAGAGCAGAAGCGCGCGTGAAGGCTCGTTCTCCGGCCGTGTCGCGGCCTCGACCCGGTGAAGTCCGAGCGGGCCGAAGGCATAGGCCAGCACCCGGCGCACCGCGGCGCGGGTATGGCCGCGGCGCATGTAGGGCTGGCCGATCCAGTAGCCGAGATCGGCCGATTGCAGGACCCCCCGGCGCACATTGTTGAGATTGCACGCGCCGAGCAGCACGTCGTCGCTCGCGCGGAAGATGAAGAAGGGATAGCCCTGCCCGGTCTCCACATCCATCTGGTAGCGGCGCAGCCGGCGCTTGTAGGCCGAGCGGGTCAGCTCGTCCTCCGCCCAGGCGGGTTCCCACGGCTCGGTATGGCGCCGGCTCGCGAAGCGCAGCTTGGCCCAGCTGTCATAGTCCTCGAGCGCGGGATGGCGCAGGCGGATGCCCTCGCCGAACAGGACCGTCTCCTGGGTTTCGTCTCGCCAGAGCGCCACGCGCCGTCCTCCTCGCCTTCACCCAAGGACCCGCCGCCCTACTCAATACTTCGGGGCAGGAAACGGCAAGTCTAGCGCGTCAGTCTTTCCCGCCCGTGAACGCGAGCCGGCCGCGCGCAGCGTGAAACGCGCCGTACACGACGATCAGCGCGAAGGCGAACCCGAACCAGGTGATGGCATAGCCGACATGACGCTCCGGCGGAACTTCCGCGAGTACGGCGGGCAGCTGCCCGTCATCGGCCGCGAGCCAGCCCTGCGCATGGAGCGCTTCGGGCGCGACCGAAAGCGCCCCGGCCAACGCCGTCCGGTCGAAGGCGTAGAAGCGGCGCTCCTGCGGCTCGGGACCGGGGGTGAAGGCGCCCGCACGCGGCGGCGCCGCATAGATGAGGCCCGCCGCATCGCCGGGTTCGCGCGCCTCGCCGTCGAGCGGCGCGAAGCCGGTCTCCATCAGGATCAGGCGCGCCTGCACGCAGCCCGGCGCCTCGGCCGGGCGGAAGAGGCGCCAGCCGGGCGCGCCTTCGCGGGTGCGGCCATAGACACGCAGCACCGTATCCCCGGCCGGCTCGGGCGCCAGCGCCCGGCGGCCGAACGGCTCGCCGGTGCCGCACAGCAGGTCGCCGAGCGCGAGGGCCGGCGCCTCGCGCGCCGCCTCGAAGGCGGCGATCTGCGATCGCTTGGTCTCCGCCCGGTCGAGTTGCCACAGGCCGAGGCCCACGAGCAGCGCCAGTGCGGGAATCGCGAACAGCGTCAGCAGGGGCAGCGGGCGGAAATGCATGCCGTGTGCTCCCCGACTAGACCTCGTCGCCCTCGTCCAGGCGCGCCTCGCGCGCGCCGTGCTTGTACTGCAGGGCAAACATCACGCCCTTGAACGGGCGCAGCAAGGCGAGGCTGAGGCCGATCACGGCGGGGATCCAGAGGACGAGGTGAATCCAGGTCGGCGGGGCAAGCCAGAGGTGAAGCAGCAGCGCCAGCGGCACGACGATCGCGCCGACCAGGAACATGATGAAGACCGCGGGGCCGTCGCCGGCGTCCTCCCCCGAAAAATCGAGCCCGCAGCTCTCGCATGCGGGCGCGATCTTCAGGAAACCGTCGAACAGGCGCCCTTCCCCGCACCGAGGGCATCGCCCTCGAACGCCTGCGGAAAAGGGGCCCGGTTCATTCATGCTCAGTGCGCGACCTCGCCGGCGAACGTCACGTAGACGAAGGCGAAGAGGAAGAGCCAGACCACGTCGACGAAGTGCCAGTACCAGGCCGCCGCCTCGAAGCCGAAATGCTTCTGCGGCGTGAAGTGGCCGGCCATCAGGCGCAACAGGCAGACCAGAAGGAAGATCGTGCCGATGATGACGTGCGCGCCGTGGAAGCCGGTCGCCATGAAGAAGGTCGCGCCGTAGAGATTGCCGCCGAAGCCGAAATGGGCATGGCTGTACTCGTAGGCCTGCACGCAGGTGAACAGGAAGCCGAGCACGACGGTCAGCAGCAGGCCGAGCTTGGCGCCCTTGCGGTCGCCGTGCTGCAGGGCGTGGTGGGCCCATGTGACGGTGGTCCCCGAGAGCAGCAGGATCAGCGTGTTGATCAGCGGCAGGTGGAAGGGATCGAAGGTCTCCACGCCCGGCGGCGGCCAGTGGGCCCAGCCCGAATAATCCACGCCGATCGCCTCGCCGGTCCAGGTCGCGCCCGCGCGCGCCTCGTGGAACAGGGCGAGTTCGAAGAAGGCCCAGAACCAGGCGACGAAGAACATCACCTCGGAAACGATGAACAGGATCATGCCGTAGCGCAGGCCGATATCCACGACCGGGGTATGGTCGCCGCGCCGGCTTTCCTTGATGACGTCGCCCCACCAGCCGACCATCGTGTAGGCCACGATGAGGAAGCCGAGGAGCAGCAGCCAGGGCTGGCCGCCACCGAGGAAGAAATACGCCCAGCTCCCGGTGTCGGTCACGAGGCCCTTCATCTGCACCACCGCACCGATGGCAAGGACGAAGGCGCCGAGCGAGCCGACGAAGGGCCACGGGCTCGGGTCAACCAGGTGATAGTCGTGCTTAACGGCTCCGCCAGCCATGGTGTTCTCCTGCAAGTCCCAGTCTCACGGGTCGGGGCACCTATAGCGGCGCCCTGCCCCCCTATCAATTCCTTCCCGCTGCGCCCGGAGGGCACGTGCAGGCATTCAAACGCCCGCTAGCGGGCCTCTGCCGACGCCATCGTGCGCTCGCGTTCGCGCCCCGCCTCCCAGAAGGTGTAGGACAGGGTGATGGTGCGCACGTCGTCGAGATTGTCTTCCCCGTCCATCAGCGGATCGACGAAGAACAGAACCGGCATATCCATCGATTCGCCCGGCTGCAGCGTCTGCTCGGTGAAGCAGAAGCACTCCAGCTTGGAAAAATACGGCGCGACCTTGAACGGGGTGACGTTGTAGGTCGCAACGCCGGTGACCGGGCGGTCCGAGGTGTTGGTGGCGCGGTAGAAGGCGAGCACGGTCTCGCCGACCTTCACGTCCATCGCGCGCTGGAGCGGCTCGAACGTCCAGGGCATGCCGCGCGCCATGCTGGCGTCGAATCGGACGGTGACGGTGCGGTCGATGATCTGGCCGGAATCGTACTGGGCGACCTGGGTGGTGCCGCCATAGCCGGTGACCCGGCAGAACAGATCGTAGAGCGGAACCGCCGCATAGGCCGCGCCGACCATGCCGGCGGCGGTCATCGCGCAGATCGTCAGGACCCTCAGATTCCTGTCCCTGGGCAGAAGGCGCATGGCTCAGCCCCCCGCCGAGATATTGGCCGAAAGGCGCATCACCGTGACCGCGAACACGAGGACGGCGAACGCCACCAGGCCCAGCGCGATGAACAGATTGCGCCGGTTGCGCGCCGCCTTCTCCGCGTCGCTCGGGCGATGCGTCTCGAGCGGCTCGCCCGTCTCGGGGTGTTTGGGGCGCTCGTCCTTCATCTAGAAGCCTCCAAGACTGCTCAGCTTCACATGAAGCCCGGTCCCGTGCTCGACCAGCAATGCGGCAAAGAGAAGCGTCAGGTGGGCGATCGAGTAGGCGAACAGGTCGCGCGCGGCCTTGTCCCCGGCGCGCACGGCGTAGAGCTCGTCCTCGGCCGCGCCGGCCTCGCCCGCCTTCGACATCAGCACGCGCAGCGCCAGGAGGAAGAACAGCGCGCCTCCCAGGACAACCGCGAGCGCGTAGCCGACCCCGCCGAGCCCGGTGACGAGCGGGCCGGCCGTCGCGGCGAGATAGAGCACGGTGTAGACCATGATCTGGATGCGGGTCGATCTGGCGCCCCTGGCCACCGGCATCATCGGTACGCCGGCCGCCTTGTAGTCACCGGACTTGTAGAGCGCCAGCGCCCAGGAATGGGGCGGCGTCCACAGGAAGATGACGAGGAAGAGCAGGACGGCATCCAGGCTGATCGTGCCGGTCGCGGCGGCCCAGCCGATCATCGGCGGGAAGGCGCCTGCCGCGCCGCCGATGACGATGTTCTGCGGCGTCGAGCGCTTGAGCCAGACCGTGTAGACGAGCCCGTAGAAGACGATGGAGAAGGCCAGGAGCCCCGCGGCCACGTAGTTCGTGGCCAGCGCCATCATCAGCGTGCTCATGAGCGCGAACACGACGCCGTAGGCATAGGCTTCCGAGGCCGGGATGACGCCGCGGGCCACCGGGCGAAGGCGGGTCCTGCGCATCACCGCGTCGATATCGGCGTCATAGGCCATGTTGATCGCCCCGGCCGCCCCGGCGCCGACGGCGATGCACAGGATCGCGATCGCCGCGGCGAGCGGGTGCATGTCGACCGGCGCGGCGACGAGGCCGGCGAGCGCGGTGAAGACGACGAGCGTCATCACCCGCGGCTTCATCAGCGCGAGATAGTCGCGAGGCGACGCCGCGTTCACGGCGCCGCCCCGGGCGATATCGGCGGAGGATGCGGACACGTCGGTCCCTTCGCTGCAGCCAATGGCCTACTTGATCTTCGGCAGTTCGTTGAACTGGTGGAAGGGCGGCGGAGAGGACAGCGTCCACTCCAGCGTCGTCGCACCCTCGCCCCACGGATTGGCCTCGGCCGGACGCCGGCGGATGGCCGCCTCGATGATGAGGACGAAGAAGACGAGCATGCCCACGGCCATGATCACGTAGCCCCACGAGGACACCATGTTCCAGAAGGCGAAGCCGTCCGGATAGTCCACATAGCGCCGCGGCATCCCGGCCAGGCCAAGGAAGTGCTGCGGGAAGAAGATCACGTTCGCCCCGATGAAGAACAGGAAGAACTGGGTGCGGGCGAGGAAGGAGTTGTACTTCACGCCCCAGATCTTCTCGAACCAGTAGTAGAAGCCCGCGAAAATCGAGAACACCGCGCCCAGCGACAGCACGTAGTGGAAGTGGGCCACCACGTAATAGGTGTCGTGCAGCGACTGGTCGACGCCGGCATTGGCGAGCACGACGCCCGTCACGCCGCCGACCGTGAACAGGAAGATGAAGCCGATCGCCCACATCATCGGGGTGCGGAAGGAGATCGAGCCGCCCCACATCGTCGCGATCCAGGAGAAGATCTTGATGCCGGTGGGCACCGCGATGATCATCGTGGCCGCCACGAAATAGGCCTTCAGGTTCACGTTGAGGCCCACGGTGTACATGTGGTGGGCCCACACGATGAAGCCGATGAAGCCGATCGCCACCATGGCGTAGGCCATGCCGAGATAGCCGAACACGGGCTTCCTGGAGAAGGTCGCCACGATGTGGGAGATCATGCCGAAGCCCGGCAGGATCAGGATGTAGACTTCCGGGTGGCCGAAGAACCAGAACAGGTGCTGGAACATCACCGGGTCGCCGCCGCCGGCCGGATCGAAGAAGGTCGTGCCGAAATTGCGGTCGGTCAGCAGCATGGTCAGCGCGCCGGCGAGCACCGGCAGCGAGAGCAGCAGCAGGAAGGCCGTCACCAGCACCGACCACACGAAGAGCGGCATCTTGTGGATCGTCATGCCCGGCGCGCGCATGTTGAAGATGGTGGTGATGAAGTTGATCGCGCCCAGGATCGAGCTCACGCCCGCGATGTGCAGGGACAGGATCAGCAGATCCATCGCCGGCCCGTTATGGCCCGAGGTCGACAGGGGCGGATAGAGCACCCAGCCGCCGCCGAAGCCGTTCTCCCCGCCCACGCCCGGCACGAACATGGAAATCAGCGCCAGCGCGAACGAGAAGGGTAGGAGCCAGAAGGAGATGTTGTTCATGCGCGGGAAGGCCATGTCCGGCGCCCCGATCATGAGCGGCACGAACCAGTTGCCGAACCCGCCGATCATCGCCGGCATGACCATGAAGAAGATCATGATCAGGCCGTGCATCGTGGTGGCGACGTTGTAATTGTGCTCGTTGCCGAAAATGGCGCCCCAGCCGGTGTCCTGGCCGGTGAAGACCTGAAGACCCGGCTCGGCGAGTTCCCAGCGGATGAGGCCGGACAGCGCGCCGCCGATGATCCCCGCGACGATCGCGAAGACCAGGTACATCGTGCCGATGTCCTTGTGGTTCGTGGAGAAGACCCAGCGCCTCCAGTCCCAAGGGGACGGGGTGTGGTCGTGATGCGCGGCAGCTTCAGCAGACATGAAAACCTCTCCTTACCGGGCTGCAGCGAGACGGGTCTCGCGCGCCGCTTCGTAGTGGGCCGCAAGCACTTGCGGCGCGGTATAGGGATCGTCGTTGGCCGCCTCGACCCAGGCGTCGAACACATCCTGCGGGACGACGTGGATCTCGATCGGCATGAAGGCGTGGCGCAGCCCGCACAGCTCCGAGCACTGGCCGTAATAGATGCCG
This sequence comes from Marinicauda algicola, assembly GCF_017161425.1. Lineage (GTDB taxonomy): Bacteria > Pseudomonadota > Alphaproteobacteria > Caulobacterales > Maricaulaceae > Marinicauda > Marinicauda algicola. The sequence continues at coordinate 1,289,365 of NZ_CP071057.1, forward strand.
ATATCCTCTTCGCCGACCTGGAACCAGGTCTCGTTCAGACGGCCGGGAATGGCGTCCATCTTGATGCCGAAGGACGGCATGGCCCAGTTGTGGATCACGTCGGACGCGGTCACCTCGACGCGCACGGTCGCCCCGGCCGGCACCACGACGGGCAGGTCGGTCGCAAGCAGGCGCGGCTGACCGGGCTGGAGCTCGTCCTCGGGAAGCATGTTGGCCACGTAGGAGAACCCGCCATGGTCGGGATACTCGTAGGTCCAGTTCCACTGGTTGCCGGTCGTCTTGATGGTGAAGTCGCTCTCCGGGATCGTGTCCTGGAAATACAACAGCTGGAAGGACGGGATCGCGATCACCACGAGGATGATCACCGGCACTGCCGTCCAGATCACTTCCACCAGCGTGTTGTGGCTGAACTTCTTCGGCTCGGCATTGGCTTTCGCATTGTAGCGCACCATCACCCACAACAGCAGGGCGAGCACGAAGAGCGTGATGCCGACGATGATCCACAGGACCATGGCGTGGAACGCGTCGATGTTTTCCATCACCGGCGTGACGGCGGGCTGGAAGCCCAGCTGACCGTCACGCGGCAGGACCTGGTTCGGCGTCGCCGATGCGGCGCCGGTACAGAGGGCGAAGAACGAAGCGAGTGCTCCAAGAGCGGCCTTCAAACGCATGGCTCCCCCGAAGGTTGGTAGCGGATCGACAGAGGCGGTTCTCTGCCATTCGGCGGCGGAATATAGAACCCCCGCCAGTTCATGTCAGGGCGCTTTAAGCGCCTTTTTGTCGCAACCCGCAAGGTTTTTTCAGCACCTCGCGCAGGCGGGCGGGCACGCCCCGCCGCGGTGCCACTGGAGTGATCCGCCCGGCTTTGTTAGGCTCCATGCGGGTGTGAGAAAAAAGGGGGTGTCAATGAGGGATCGCGAAGCCGAACTGCGATCGGCAAGGGTCGTGGCCGCGACCGTCAAAGGCGCGGCGGGCGGACTGATCAGCGCGCTCGCGCTCGGCGCGGCGGTGGCGCTGATCCTGGGCGGGCCGGGCTTCGGCCAGACGGTCTCCGCGCAGAGCGAGCCGGCCCCGGCCATCGCCGATGCCCGGGAGGAATGCGAATCGGGGGCGCACGCGCCCGGCGGCGATGCCCGCGCGCTCGGAGCCTGCGACCTGCTGCTGCGCAGCGGAGGACTGGGCGAGGAGGCCCGCGCCCGTGTCCTGACAAACCGTGGCGTCAATCTCGTGCGCCGCGGCAATGCGCGCGCGGCGATCACCGATCTCGATGCAGCCGGCGAGCTGCTCCCGCAGTCGGGCGCGGTGGAGCTGAACCGGGCCGCAGCCCTGATTCTCGTCGGGGATTTCTCCCGCGCCGAGGACGCCGCCCGGCGCGCGCTCGATCTCGGGGTGGACGCACCCGAACTCGCCTGGTTCAACCTCGCCATCGCGCTGGAGCGCCAGGACCGCTTCGACGCGGCCTACGAGGCCTATCTCGAGGCCGCCGCCCTCGCCCCGGACAACGCGCAGCTCCAGGCCCAGCCTGCCCGCTTCCTTCAGCATCGCCCGGCCGGCTGAGCCCGGCCGTCGTGCCGTCTCGTCCGGCAAATACATCCTGCCCCTCGCAAGCGGGCAGACGAGGCTTTATCTCTTGGCCTCACCTCGTCTCGCCACCGGAGCCCCCGCTTCATGACAGCCAATCCCTTCGCCGCCTTCGAGTTCGACGCCGACGACGCCCGCCAGGTTCTGGCGGACAATCTCGCCGGTGCCGATGACGGCGAGCTCTTCGTCGAGACGGCGAGCTCGGAATCCCTCGCCTTCGACGACGGCCGGCTGAAGGTCGCCAATTTCGATTCCGAGCGCGGCTACGGCCTGCGCGGCGTGTTCGGCGAGACGACCGGATTCGCGCACTCCAACGATCCCACCCTCGCCGCGCTCAAGCGCGCCGGCGAAACGGCGGCGGCCGCGCGCAAGGGCCGCGATGCGGTCATGGCGCCGCCCCCGCCCGGCACCAACATGAAGCTCTACGACGATATCGACGTCGTCGAGCAGCCCGGCTTCGAGGCGAAGGCGAAGCTGCTGGCCGAGATCGATGCCTATTGCCGGGCCAAGGACCCGGAGGTCGTCCAGGTCTCGTGCTCGCTCGCCAGCTCGCGCCGGGTGATCGGCATCGTGCGCGCCGACGGCGATGTGCGTGCCGACGTGCGCCCGCTGGTGCGCCTCAACGTCTCGGTGACCGTGGAGCGCAATGGACGCCGCGAGACCGGTTCGACCGGCGCGGGCGGACGCGCTCCGTTCGAGCGCTGGCTCGCCCCGGACGCCTGGAGGGAGCTTGCAGACGAGGCGCTGCGCGTGGCCAAGGTCAATGTCGAGGCGGTCGACGCGCCGTCCGGCGAATGGGAGGTCGTGCTCGGCGCAGGCTGGCCCGCCGTGCTGCTGCACGAGGCGGTGGGACATGGCCTGGAAGGCGATTTCAACCGCAAGGGCACGAGCGCGTTCGCCGGCCGCATCGGCCAGCAGGTCGCGGCCAGGGGTGTCACCGTCATCGACGACGGTACGATCGCCGAACGGCGCGGCTCGCTGACCTTCGACGACGAGGGGACGCCGACCCGGCGCACGACGCTGATCGAGGACGGCGTACTCGTCGGCTACATGCAGGACCGGCAGAATGCCCGGCTGATGGGTGTCGAACCCACCGGCAACGGACGCCGCGAGAGCTATGCCCACGCGCCCATGCCGCGCATGACGAACACGATCATGACCGCCGGAACCGACGATCCCGGCGAGATTCTCGCAAGCCTGAAGGACGGCATCTACGCGAAGAATTTCGGCGGCGGGCAGGTCGACATCACCTCGGGAAAGTTCGTCTTCCGCTGCACCGAGGCCTATCGGGTCAGGAATGGCAAGGTGATGGAACCCATCAAGGGCGCGACGCTGATCGGCGACGGACCGAGCGCGCTCACACGCATCTCGATGATCGGCAACGACTTCAAGATGGACCCGGGCGTGGGGACCTGCGGCAAGGGCGGCCAGGGCGTGCCGGTCGGCGTGGGCCAGCCGACCTTGAAGATCGAGGGCCTGACCGTGGGCGGCGCGGGCTGACATTTTCTGCCAATATGAGCCATCTGTAACCTTACTCACACGCTCGTGAAGGTTATGTCCGTTCCTTAAATCGATTGTGGACGATGCCCATGGCATGCATGGGCCGCATTCGTTTATTCAGGGATGGTTCTCATGGCTTTACGCGCTCGCCTGACGGCAACCGCCGGATTGTGCCTCGCACTCGCCCTCTCCCCTGCCGCCGTCGCGAGCGACACAGACGCGGGCATGGAAAGCGCCCTCGCCCGTACCGAGCCCGAACCGGCCGCCGACGGTGCCATCGTCCAGTACCCGGCCGGCTTCTTCACCCAGTTCTCCCCCGTCACCGCCCGGGACATGATCGCACGCGTACCGGGGTTCGCGCTGTCGGCCGGCAACACGCAGCGGCGCGGCCTTGCCGACTCCTTCGGCAATCTCCTGGTCGACGGGCGCCGGCCCTCCAACAAGTCGCTGGGCCTGGAGCGGGTGCTGGAGCGCATCCCGGCCAGCGATGTCGAACGCATCGAGATCATCCGCGAGGCCCTGCCCGACTACGACATGCGCGGCCACGCCCAGCTCGCCAACGTGATCCTGCGCGAAGGCGCGGGCCGCGCTGTGAACTGGAACGGACAGATCAGCCACTATTCCTCGGGCCGCGTCCTCCCCGACGCGGGGATCTCCTATTCCGACCGGGTCGGCGAGACGGAATTCACGCTCGCGGTCGAGGGCGAGCTCAGGGGCCCGCGGATCGAGCGGGACGAGCAGATCCTGTCGCCGCAACGCGATCTTCTCTTCCGGCTCGGCGACGAGGAACAACGCCGCTTCTGGCGCGTCAATCCCAGCCTCTCGGTAGCGAGCCCGGTCGGCGAGGACGGCCGGGTGCGACTCGACCTCGAGGCCGAGCACTGGAACTGGCGGCGCCTCATCTTCACCGACATCGAGCGCCCTGCCGGCGGCGGCTTCGTTCCAGCGGGGGCGGAGCGCTCCGAAACGGTCAATTTCGGCAATGTCGCTTCCGCAAACCTGGCCTATGTGCATGCGCTGACGGAAACGGTGGAGCTGGAGACCACGCTCTACGCCCAGCATCACGACTTCGAGGATGGCCCGGAGCGCTTCGAGGAATTCGACGCCTCCGGCGCGCTGAGCGATGCGACCATCGTGCTCTTCGAGGGCGAGGTGGGCGAGCGTGCGCTGCGCCAGTCGCTGTCCTGGACGCCCAATCAGACCCACGCCCTGGACTTCAGCATCGAAGGCGCCTTCAACTATCGCGACACGCTGCTCGAACTCTTCTCCGACAACGGGGTCGTCGTCGCACCGATTCCCCTGCCCGTGTCGGACGCGCGCGTGGAGGAGCGGCGCGGCGAGCTTTCGGCGAACCACGTCTGGTCGGTGCGCCCGGAAATCTCCCTGGAAAGCGGGCTGCGTTACGAAGTCTCCGAGATCACACAGACCGGGGACGTCAATCAGCAGCGCAGCTTCACCTATCTCAAGCCTTCGGTGGTCCTGGTCTGGACTCCCGCGCCAAACACGCGCTGGCGGATCGCCGGCCTGCGCGATGTGGACCAGCTTCAGTTCCAGAAATTCGCGAGCGCGGTCAATCTGACCGACAATGTCTCGGTGATCGGCAACCCCGATTACCGCCCCCAGAATACCTGGACGATCGAGGCGGAGTGGGAGCGCCGCTTCGGCGAGGAGGCAAGCGTCTCCCTCACCGTCGGCCGCGACTGGATCAAGGACCTCGACGACTTCATCGCGGTGGTGACGCCGAACGGGGTGTTCGACGCACCCGGAAATATCGGCGACGGCGATCGCCGGCGCGTGACGCTGGAGTGGTCGTCCCCGCTTGACGCGCTGGGCCTGGACAATGCCGTGCTCGACGGCTTCGTGGAGTGGTACGGCACCGAGGTGACCGACCCGCTCACCGGCGAGGAGCGTGCATTTTCCGGGATCCGCGAGTGGGAGATGCGATTCGACTTCCGCCAGACCTTCCCCGAAGCGGGGTGGGCCTGGGGCTGGGACTATTTCTGGCTCTCCGACGGGGAGGTGTTCCGCGCCCGCGAGCTGCGCCACGAGGCCTTCCCCGACGGCGATCTCGACGTCTACGTGGAAACGACACGCTTTGCCGGCCTGACCACGCGTCTGGGCGCCGATTTCGTGTTCGACACCCCCTCCCACCGCGAGCGGATCTTCTTCGATGGCTCGCGCGCAAGCGGGGTCGTGCGCATGATCGAGACCCGCGACGAATACCAGGGCACGACGATCTACCTCCAGGTTCGCGGAACGCTGTGAACGCTGGCGTGACGCCTGGCGCCTTGTTATCGTTCGGCAACAGCTGGAGAGCTTCACAACCAGCCGCCGGCCTCGCGGACCGGTGGCGGCGCCGGAACCTGGAAGGCCAAGTCGATGTTCAGCCCGTCAGCCCTGCTCGCCGCGCTGGTGGTCGCGGCCACGCCCTCGCCGGATACCGCGGCGATGCACACCACGCCGAGCGGACATTACGCTGTCGAGGTCTCGATCCGGGGTGAGGGTCCCTGGCCCTTCATCGTCGATACCGGGGCGAGCCATACGGCGATCGTCCAGCCCCTCGCCGAGCATTTCGGCTTCGTCTCGCGCTTCGAGCGCACCGACGACGTGCAGGCGCTCACGAACCGCTTCCGCGCCGAGCGATTCTTGCTCGAGGAGGTTCGTTTCGGACGCAGCCGCCTGGCGGAGCTCGACACCGTGGTCGTGCCGATCGCTCCCGACGCAGAACTCTCCGCCTACGGGCTGCTGGGCGCGGACGCGTTCGGCGAAGGCCGAATCGCCATCGATTTCGCCCGCTCCCGGCTCGAACTCGATGCCGAGCCGACCTCCCACGACGATGCCCGCATAGATCCGCAGACCGGGCTGGTCTTCGCTACGGCGCGGCTCAGCGGTGTGCGCGGAACGGTGAACGTGCTCGTGGACTCCGGCTCCCCACGCACCATGGTCAACCGCGAACTCGCCCGAAGGCTCAACCGAGGCGGTGTGGTCATCTCGATGAATGTGGGCGGCGTGACGGGCAGTCTCATCGAGACCGAGGCGGTCCGGCTCGAGCGCGTCCGGCTCGGAGGGTTGTGCGTCGCCCGGGTGGCGGCCCTCGAGGCCGAACTCGACATCTTCACTGCGCTGGGCTGGCAGGACGAACCGGCGATGGTCGCCGGTCTCGACGTGATCGGCGACAGCCGGATCTTGATCGACCGGGGTGCGCGAACCGTGCAGCTCGATCCCGGTCCAGGCGGTCCGGAGTGCCGCTCCACGCGCATCCAGCGCGAGGCCTCATGAGCCCGCTCCTGCTCGCTGCCGCGCTCGCCGCCGCGATGCAGGAGCCGACGGCGACAGGCGAAACGATCGCCCTCGCGCGTTCGCAGAGCGGGCACTTCATCATCGATGTCGAGATTCGCGGCGCAGGCCCGTTCCCCTTCGTGCTCGACACCGGGGCGAGCCACACCGCGATCACGCAGACCCTCGCCGAACAGTTCGGCTTCCGGTCGAGTCGCGACCTCGACGAGGCCTATTCCCTCACCACGAGGTTCGAAGCCGAGCGCTTCCGGCTCGATGAGGTCGACTATGGCGGGCCGACACCGGTCGATCTGACCACGGTGATCATTCCGGCCGCGCCCGAGGAGCAGCTCGCCGCGCAGGGTCTTCTCGGCGCGAACGCCTTCGGCCGGCAGACCGTGCGCCTCGATCTCGCCGCAGGCGTTCTGGAACTGTCCGTCCCTCCCCCCGAACATCGCGACGGGGTCGTTTCGCCCGAGTGGGACGTGCTGTTCGGGGCCGCGCGCATGGCCCAGCTGCGCGGCCCGGCCCGCGTGCTGGTCGACACCGGCTCGGTGCGGACCATCGTCAACTCCGCCTTCGAGCGGGCCTACCAGCCCTTCGGCCTCCAGCGCCGCGTCGTCGCCGGGGTGGAGGGCCGCATCGGGGAAGATGTACGCTTCGTCGATCTCTCGCGCTTTCGCGTCGGAGGAATGTGCCGTTCGCGCCTTTCCGTGCTCGTGGCCGATCTCGATATTTTCGAGACGTTCGGCTGGAACGAGACGCCGGCCATGGTGGTCGGCCTCGACTTTCTCGAAGGCACCGAGATCACGGTGGACTACGGCGCCGGCGTCTTCTCCGTGGACCCGGTGGGGCGCTCACAATGCGGCGCCGAGCGTGCCCAGCTCGATCCCGGCAACGAAGGCGGCCGCGGGCGCTGATCGCCCGCGACCGCATCCGGATTGCTCGACCAGGCCCTAGAGCAGGTCGCGCGCGTCCTGATCGGGACCGGCCGCCTCGGTGACGTCCTTCGGCATCTGGTCCTCGGCACGGCCGTGGCCGAGCTTCTTCAGCCAGAAGCTGAACACGCCGAGCACCACGCCGAGTCCGATCGCGATGAGGCCGATCTGGCCGAACACCGTCGCGTAGCCGGCAAGCGCGCTCTCGGGGTCGAGCACCTGGCCGGCGACCGTGTCGGTCGCGGTCAGCGCCGCAATGAGGCCGGCGACGTACTGGGCGAAGGCGCTCGACAGGAACCAGCCCGCCATCATGAAGCTGACCACCGCGGGCGGGGACAGCTTGGTGATGGCCGACAGGCCGACCGGCGACAGGCAGAGTTCACCTGTCGTGTGCAGCAGATAGGCACCGGCCAGGAAAATCAGCGGCACCCGGTAGCTGTCGTCGGCGAACTGCGTGCCCCACACCAGCAGCATGAAGCCGAGACCGACCTGGACCAGCGCCAGGGCGAACTTCAGCGGCGTGTTGGGGTTCTTCTGCAGCTTGGCGAGGAACGCCCACAGCGCGGCGAAGATCGGGGCGAAGATCAGAATGAAGCCGGCATTGAAGGACTGGGTCTGGGATGCCGTGATCGACATATCGACCGCGATCGGACCCAGATTGATCACGTCGGCCGGCGACACCGAGAGATCGGTATTCCGCGCCGCGTAGAGGTTCATCGAGGAGCCGGCCTGCTCGAACAGCGACCAGAACACGACCGAGACCACGATGAGGATGATCGCGAGGATCAGGCGCTGGGCGTCGACCTTCGTGCACTCCTTGACCATGTAGAAGGCCATGTAGCCCAGGAAGACGAGGCCGCCGAGGACGAGCAGGAGCAGCAGCACGTCGGTGCCGAATACCTCGACGGAGTGAGCCTGGACCATCATCCAGACGAGGCCGACGCCGAGCACGCCGAGAATGTAGATGAGCCATTCCTGGTTGATCGGCCCGAAGACCGGCTTCTTCAGCTTTTCAGGCTCGGGCGGGTTGCCGACATGGGCGATCAGGCTCTTGCCCGGCAGGAAGAACAGCGCCCGGCCGCGCACGAAGACCAGCCAGCCGAGCAGCATGCCGACGCCGGCGAGGCCGAAGCCGGCCCACCAGCCTACCGTCTCGCCGAGCAGGCCGCACAGGATCGCCGCCCAGAACGAGCCCAGGTTGATACCGTAATAATAGAGCGTGAACCCCCCGTCCCGGCGCGGGTCGTTCTCCTCGTAGAGCTGGCCGACGATGGAGGAGATGTTCGCCTTCAGGAAGCCGACGCCCATGATGATGAGCGCGAGCGCGAGATAGAAGATGTTCACGAAGGTGCGGTCGCGCTCGACCACCTCGGTGTCGAACGTGCCGGCCTGCAGCGTTGCGGGAATCGGCGCGTCTGCGGGCAGGTCGGCGATCATGAGATCGCCTTCCTGGTTGGCGCTGAACTCGTAGAGCTCGCCGCCGACCTCGAGTTCGACGTGACGTTCCGCGCCGCGCCCCTCGGCCACGAACTCGTATTGCTGGCCCTCGTAGTTGAGCACCTCCCGGGCAGGCTCGCCCTCGATACCCATCGTGAAGTGGCCGGCCACCAGCAGGAGCGCCCCGAAGGCGATGGCCTTGCGGTTGCCGAGATAGCGGTCGGCGAGATAGCCCCCGACCAGCGGCAGCAGGTAGACGAGCGCGGTGTAGGCCCCGTACTGGGCGCTGGAGAAAGCGTCGTCGAACAGGAAATGCTGGGTCAGATAGAAGATCAGCAGGCCGCGCATGCCGTAGTAGGAGAAGCGCTCCCACATCTCGGCGAAGAACAGGATGTGCAGGCCGCGCGGATGCTTGCGCATCTCGGCAAACACGGGAATGGCGGTGGCGATCGTGACGAGGACGCCGATCGCGACGACGATATTGATGACCATGAGCTCCCCAGCGCCGACTTCGAATATCCAGGCCGGCGTCCTTTTGTGACGGTTTGGCGCAATTGACCACGCCCGCGCGCGCGCCTCAAGCCTTCATGGTGTCAGGACGCGGCGGAAGGCCCGCCTTTCAGGCCGCCTCGCCCTGCAGGCGCTTGCGCGCCCGGTCGGCGCCGATCAGCGGCAGGAGCACAGCCATTTCCGGGCCGTGGCTCTGGCCGGTGAGCGCGAGGCGCAGCGGCATGAAGAGGGCCTTGCCCTTGCGGCCGGTCCGTTCCTTCAGCGCGGAAGTCCAGACGCCCCAGCTGGCCTCGTCGAGCGGCCCCGCGGGCAGAAGCTCGGCGGCGGTCCTCACGAAGTCCTCGTCCTCGCCGGCGACGAGCGGGGTGACCGGACCCTCGATGAGGGCGAACCAGTCCTTCGCATCGGCCAGCGTCTCCAGATTGGGCCGGATGGCGAGCCAGACGGTGGAATCGATATCCACGCCCATCTCGTACAGCCGCTCCGACACCTCTCCGAAATCCATCTCGTGCAAGAGGCGCGCATTGAGCCGGCGCATGTCCTCGGGGTCGAGCCGGGCGGGCGTGCGCGAAACCTTGGAGAAGGCGAACTCCGCGGCGAGCGTCTCGAGATCGGGGCGCACCTCGACCGGATCGGACGTGCCCACCTTCGCCAGCACCGAGAGAATCGCCATCGGCTCCAGGCCGATCTCCTCGCGCAGCGCCATCACCGAGAGCGAGCCGAGGCGCTTGGAGAGCTTTTCCCCGTCCGCGCCGACGAGCAGAGGTTGATGGGCCATGGCCGGTGCGGACCCCTTCCCGGCCAGCGCCTCGAAGATCTCGATCTGGGCGGCGGAGTTGGTCACATGGTCCTCGCCGCGCACGATGTGGGTGATCTTCGCATCGATATCGTCGACGACGCTGGGAAGCGTGTAGAGATAGCTGCCGTCCTCGCGGATCAGGATCGGGTCGGAGACCGAGCTGGTCTCGATATGGGACGGACCGCGGATGAGGTCGTTCCATTCCACGCGGCCGCCGGTCAGCTTGAAGCGCCAGTGCGGCTTGCGGCCCTCGGCCTCGTGTTTGCGCTTCTGTTCCTCGGTCAGCTGGAGCGCGGCGCGGTCATAGACCGGGGGGCGGCCCTGCGCGCGCTGGATCTTGCGCTTGCGTTCCAGCTCCTCCTCGGTCTCGTAGCAGGGATAGAGCCGGCCCATCTCGATGAGCCGGTCCTTGGCGGCCTCGTAGGCGTCGAAGCGGTCGGACTGGTTGAAGCTCTCGTCCCACTCGAGCCCGAGCCACTTCAGGTCCGCCCTGATGCCTTCCTCGTATTCTTTCGTGGAGCGCTCCAGGTCCGTGTCGTCGATGCGCAGCACGAAGACGCCGCCCTGCGAGCGCGCGAACAGGACGTTCATCAGCGCGGTGCGCACATTGCCGACATGCAGGCGCCCGGTCGGGCTCGGGGCGAAGCGGACTTTGACGGTCATGGGACGGGTGTCCTCGAAGGAGGATGCGGGGATCAGGGTCAGGCGCTTTGCCATGGGCGCGCGCGCACGTCAAACGAGCCGTGCGGGCCGCTCATTCCAGCCGGCTATGGCTGCCGGCGGCCGCGTCGATCTTCAGCGCCGTCTCGAGCGCGCGCAGCCCGTCGCGCCCGGTGGCGGCCACGCTCCTCGCCTTCGGATCGAGCACGGCATCGATGAAGGCGGAGACGTTGGCGCCGAGGGAGTCCTTCGCCTGAGGCGCCTCGGCGAAGTCGGGGTCGAGATGCAGCTTGCCCTCGTTGGCGAAGCGCTTGTTGAGGAAGTCGACCTCGACCTGGTCGCCGCTGGCATAGCCCATCAACATCACCCGGTCACGCGCCTCGGCGACGCGGCTGGACTCCAGCGTGACCTTCAGGCCGCCGGGAAAGTCGAGCGTGGCGTAGACATGGTCGGCGAGACCGCCGCGATCAGCCATCATCTGCGCCTCGATGCGCTCGGGCGCAGCCCCGGCGAGCGCCAGGACAAGGTCGATGTCGTGGATCAGCAGGTCGAGCGTCACCGAGACGTCGAGATTGCGCGCCGACGGGGTGCCCATGCGCCGCGCGTGCAGCGTGTCGAGCCTTGGCAAGTCTCCGAACAGACCCATCGCATCGAAGACGAAGCGTTCCTGGTGACCGACCTGCAGGACGACGCCGTTCGCCTCCGCGAGCGAGACGAGATCCTCGCCCTCTTCCACGGTGGCTGCGATGGGCTTCTCCACCAGCACGGCCTTGCCGGCCTGCAGCGCACGGTGGGCGGCGTCGTGGTGGAACATGGCCGGGCTCGCCACCGTGAGGATGTCGACCGCCTCGATCAGCGCGTGGAGGCTCTCGAACGGCGTTCCTCCATGCCTCTCGCACAGCGCGCGCGCATGGTCGGCGACCGGATCGAACACGCCGATGAACTCGGCGCGCGGCTCGGCGGCGTACTTGGAGGCGTGGAAGCCGCCGAACACGCCCGCGCCGACGACGCCGGCGCGAAGGGGTTTGTCAGTCTTGCTCATGAAGGGGCAAAGAGCACACAGCCCGCTTCGTTGCAAAGCGCGGCGCGCATCGTGCGCCTCAAGTTTGGTTTCGGTTCCTTTCCCGGGCTATTGCGAAGCGGCGCGCCATCCCTAGGATGAGCGCCGAAGTAAACACGGTTCACCACGTCATATCTGCCCGGGAGGCCCCCATGAAATCGCGCGAAGTCCACCTCACCGAGAATTTCGTCGGCGAGATCAAGCCGGACTATTTCGAGATCGAGGAGGTCGAGATTGCCGAGCCGAAGGAGGGCGAGGTCCAGGTCGAGAACGAATGGCTCTCGGTCGATCCCTACATGCGCGGGCGGATGACGGGGGTGAAGACCTATGTCGAGCCGTTCGAGCCGGGCAAGCCGATGGAGGGGGGCGCGGTCGGGCGCGTGGTGAAGTCGAAGTCCGACAGATACGCCGAGGGCGATTATGTCTTCTCCATGTATGGCTGGCGCGAGGCGTGGACCGCTCCGGCCAAGGGGCTGATGAAGGTCGATGCCGACCTGCTGCCGCCCCAGACCTATCTCGGCATCGCCGGTATGCCCGGCCTGACCGCCTATGTCGGGCTGAAGCGCATCATCGACCTGAAGGAAGGCGAGACTCTGTGGATGAGCGCGGGCGCCGGTGCGGTCGGCACCTCCGGAATCCAGTTCGCCAAGGCGATGGGCGCGAAGGTGATCGCGACCGCCGGCGGCAAGGAGAAGTGCGATCTGTGCAGGGAGCTCGGGGCGGATGCGGCGGTCGACTACAAGGCGACCGACAATCTCGCCAAGGCGATCCGCCAGGCGGCCAGGGACATCGGCAGTTCGGGTATCGATGCCTATTACGAGAATGTCGGCGGCGACCATCTGCAGGCCGCGCTCGACGTGCTCAAGCAATACGGCCGCATCGCGGCCTGCGGGATGATCGCGCGCTACAATGACGACCGTTCGGTTCCCGGTCCGAGCAACCTCGTCCAGATCGTCGCCAAATCCCTCAAGATGCAGGGCTTCATCGTGATGGATCATATCGATCTCAACGAGGCCTTCGTGAAGGATCTGTCGGGCTGGATGATGGCGGGCAAGGTCACCTCAAAGGAGACCATCTACGAGGGGATCGAGAAGATGCCCGACGCCTTCATCGGCCTGTTCACCGGCGAGAATGTCGGCAAGATGCTGGTCAAGGTCTGAGGGTGAACATCCCGTCCCTGGCGGAGATCAACGCGATCGGGACCGGCAAGCTGCCCGGCCTGATCGGCATCGAGATCACCGAGTACACACCCGAGAAGGTCGCGGGCCGCTTCGAGGTCCGCGCCGAGCTGCTGGCCCCCAACGGCTATCTGCATGCCGCGAGCGTGATCGCCCTCGTCGACACGCTCGCGGGCTATGGCTGCGTCGCCAACCTGCCCGAGGGCGCACGCGGCTTCACGACGGTGGAGCTGAAGTCGAACTTCCTCAACACCGCGCTCGAAGGCGGGGTCGCCGGCGAGGCGGTCCCGGTCCATGCCGGCCGCACGACGCAGGTGTTCGACGCGAAGGCGTGGCGCGAAAGCGACGGCAGGACGATCGCCCTGTACCGCTGTACCCAGATGGTGCTCTACCCGCGCTGATCGCGGCGCATGAGCCGGCCGAGCAGACCCCCGCCCGTCACCGCCCCTGCGAGCGCTGCGAGATCGGGCAGACCGGTCACGGCATCGACCCCGCCATAGGCCAGAATCGCGGCACAGACGGCCAGGCTTGCCGCCGACAAGGTGTGCGGAAATGAGGCGCTTGCGGTCTTCATGGTTTCTCAATTGCAAACGCCGCGCCGCGAAACCGCGCAATTGTTAACCATACGGATGAAGTCCGAACGGAAAAACTGCGGAAAATCACCCGTTTCGCCTGTATTCGCTTGCAATTGGACGTCAGAATCGCGCTTCATTCCAACGTCCAACAGGAAGAGCGGCTTGCATGGGGCGTCCCGTCCCGGCCACCGCCAGAACCATCAGGAAGGGGGGACCCCTCAATGAACAAGTCCGAACTCGCCAAAGCCGTCTCCGACGCCGCCGGCGTCACCCGCACCCAAGCCGGTGAAGCCGTCGACGCGGTGATCGAGAACATCACCAAGGCGGTCAAGAAGGGTGACACGGTTCAGCTCGCCGGCTTCGGGACCTTCCACCCGAAGCACCGGGAAGCGCGCGAAGTGCGCAACCCGCGTACCGGCGAGAAGATGATGAGCAAGGCGAAGACCTCCCTGGCCTTCCGCCCGGCTTCCTCGCTGAAAGACATCTAAGCGGTCCACACCGCGAGGACGAAGACGCCGCCCGGGAAACCGGGCGGCGTTTTTGGTTCCTGACCCGGGTTTGCCCCGCGCGATGGGCTCCCCCCCACGAGCGGGGGAGGCGCGCGCTGCAGCCTACTCCGCGGCCCGCTTCAGCCCGTTCGCGGGCTTCAGGGCTTCGGCGATCTGGAAGGCCATCTCCAGGGCCTGGTCCGCGTTCAGGCGCGGATCGCAATGGGTGTGGTAGCGGCTGGACAGGTCGGCCTCGGACAGGTGCCCTGCCCCGCCGACGCACTCGGTGACGTCCTGGCCGGTCATCTCGAAATGCACCCCGCCCGGCTCGACGCCCTCGGCGCGCAGCACCTCGATGAACTGTTTCAGTTCCTTCAGCACCGAATCGAACACCCGCGTCTTGTAGCCGGAGGCCGTCTTCGTGGTGTTGCCGTGCATGGGGTCGCAGGACCAGACCACGCGCTTGCCGGCGCGCTTGACCGCCCTGACGAGCGGCGGCAGGCCCTGGCCCACCTTGTCGGCACCCATGCGTGCGTAGAGGACCAGCCGGCCCGCCTCGTTGCCCGGGTTGAGGATGTCGATGAGGCGCACGAGTTCGTCGGGATCCAGGCTCGGGCCGCACTTCAGCCCGATCGGGTTTTCCAGTCCGCGCATGAACTCCACATGCGCCCCGTCCGGCTGGCGCGTGCGGTCGCCGATCCAGAGCAGGTGCGCCGAGGTCGCGTAAGCCCGCCCGGTCGTGGAATCGATCCGGGTGAGCGCTTCCTCGAAGGGCAGGTGCAGCGCCTCGTGGCTGGTGAAGAAATCCACGCCCTCGAGCGAAGGCGCGGCATCGCTCGTCACCCCGCATGCGCGCATGAAGGCGAGCGCCTCGGAGATCCGGTCGGCGTATTGCTGGTAGCGCGCGCCGGCCGGGCTTCCGGCGAGGAAATCCAGGGTCCACTGATGCACGTTGTGCAGGTCCGCATAGCCGCCCGAGGCGAGCGCGCGCAGGAGGTTCAGCGTCGCCGCGGCCTGGTCGTAGGCCTTGATGAGCCGCTCGGGATCGGGCACGCGCGCTTCGGGCGTGAAGGCCATGTCGTTGATGGAATCGCCGCGATAGCTCGGCAGCTCGACCCCGTCCTGGACTTCCACGTCGGACGAGCGCGGCTTGGCGAACTGGCCGGCGATCCGGCCGACCTTCACCACGGGCTTGGCGGCCGCGAAGGTCATCACCACCGCCATCTGCAGCAGCACACGGAATGTGTCGCGCACGTTGTCGGTGGAGAATTCCTTGAAGCTCTCCGCGCAGTCCCCGCCCTGGAGCAGGAAGGCCTCGCCATTGGCGACGCTCGCGAGCTGACGCTTCAGGCGCCGCGCCTCACCGGCGAAGACCAGAGGCGGCCGGCTGCGCAGGCGCGACAGGACCTCGTCGAGCGCGGACGCGTCGGGATAGCTCGGAAGCTGGCGGACTTCCTTGCGCTTCCAGCTGTCGGGGCTCCACGTCTGCGTCATCGGTCCAGGGTCCAGTCCTCGTTCACGGTTCAATCTAAGCCGATCTCGCGGCCACGGTAAGCCCCCATGCTGCGGCGCGTCATCGCGGGGGGATGGGAGAGAGGCTCCCGGAGTTGCCGGAACGAGACTCCTACTACGACTACCATGGCTCTCCCGCGTGGACAGGCCGGCCTGCGCGCCTGGCGTTGCCTGTCGCGGTCCATGGCGGGGCCTCCCGGTCCGGCGCTTCGCATGCAGCTTACGCCGGGCCGCGCGGGGGGAGGACAAGCCGGACGGAGCCACAAAGAAAAACCGCGCCCGGTTGCCCGGGCGCGGCTTGTCCGATCGGTCCGGCAGGGAGATCTACTCCTCGCCTTCGCCTTCCATCTCGGCCGTGCGGGCACGATCGGCGGCGCCCTTGGCCTCCGGATCGCGGTCGACGAGTTCGATCACCGCGAGCGGGGCGTTGTCGCCGTGGCGGAAGCCCGCCTTCAGCACGCGGGTATAGCCGCCATTGCGCTCGGAATAGCGCTCGCCCAGCGTGTCGAAGAGCTTCTTGACCTGCTCCTCGTTGCGGATCTTCGAGATGGCGAGACGCCGCGCGGCGAGGTCGCCCTTCTTGGCCAGCGTGATCAGCTTGTCCATCAAGGGCTTGAGTTCCTTCGCCTTGGGCAGCGTGGTCACGATCTGCTCGTGTTCGATCAGGGACGCGGCCATATTGGCGAACATCGCACGGCGGTGCGACGCGGTCCGGTTCAGCTTGCGGTGCGCAATACCGTGGCGCATGACGTCTCTCCTTCAGTCTGGAGGCCAGGGCCGTCCTAGACGTGGTCCTCGTATTTCTTTGCCAGGTCCTCGATATTTTCCGGCGGCCAGTTGGGCGCCTCCATGCCGAGGTGAAGTCCCATCTGGGCCAGGACTTCCTTGATCTCGTTGAGCGACTTGCGCCCGAAATTCGGGGTGCGGAGCATCTCCGCCTCCGACTTCTGGATGAGATCGCCGATATAGACGATGTTGTCGTTCTTCAGGCAGTTCGCCGAGCGGACCGACAGCTCGAGCTCGTCGACCTTCTTAAGCAGTGCCGGGTTGAAGTCCAGCTCGGGGGCTTCCTCCTCCGGGCCGCGGGCCTCGGAGGGCTCCTCGAAGGTGATGAAGATCTGGAACTGGTCCTGAAGGATGCGGGCGGCGTACGCAACCGCATCTTCCGGGGTCACGGCGCCGTTGGTCTCGACGTCCAGCGTCAGCTTGTCGTAGTCGAGCACCTGGCCTTCACGGGTGTTTTCCACCTTGTAGGCCACGCGCTTGACCGGGGAGTAGAGCGCATCGACGCCGATATAGCCGATCGGGGCGTCTTCGGGACGGTTGCGGTCGGCCGGGACATAGCCCTTGCCGGTGTTGACCGTCAGAACGAAGCGCACTTCCGCACCCTCGTCGAGCGTGCAGATGACGTGATCCTTGTTGATGACCTCGACATCGGCGACTTCCTCGATGTCGCCGGCGGTCACCTCGCCCGGGCCCGACTTCTTCAGCGTCAGGCGCTTGGGGCCCTCGGCATGCATGCGAAGGGCGATCTGCTTGAGGTTCAGCACGATGTCCGTGACGTCCTCGCGAACGCCCGGGATCGAGGAGAACTCGTGCACCACGCCGTCGATCTGCACCGCCGTCACCGCGGCACCCTGCAGCGAGGAGAGCAGCACGCGGCGCAGCGCGTTGCCGAGCGTCATGCCGAAGCCGCGCTCGAGCGGTTCGGCCACGATCTTGGCGTGCCGCTGGGAGTCGTAGCCGGGGGTGACTTCCGGCTTCATCGGGCGGATGAGTTCCTGCCAGTTCTTCTCGATCACGTTTCGTCCCCTTCAAGCGGGATGCGCGCCGGAGGGGCCGACGCGCCTTTGGGTACTCAATTGGCCGGCAGCAGCCGCGCGGTCAGACGCGGCGGCGCTTCGGCGGACGGCAGCCATTGTGCGGAATGGCGGTCACGTCGTGGATCATGGTGATCGTCAGGCCGACCGACTGCAGGGCGCGCAGAGCGCTCTCGCGGCCCGAACCGGGACCGGAGACGCGAACCTCGACCGTCTTCAGGCCGTGCTCCTGCGCCTTCTTGGCAGCGTCTTCAGCGGCCATCTGAGCGGCGAACGGGGTCGACTTGCGCGAGCCCTTGAAGCCCATCAGGCCGGACGACGACCAGGAGATCGTGTTGCCCTGCGCGTCGGTGATCGTCACCATCGTGTTGTTGAAGCTGGCGTTCACATGGGCGACGCCGGCGGTGATGTTCTTCCGCTCGCGGCGGCGAACGCGGCTGGGTTCCTTGGCCATAAACCTTGGTCCTTACTTCTTCTTGCCGGCGATCGGCTTGGCCGGACCCTTGCGGGTACGGGCATTGGTGTGGGTGCGCTGGCCGCGAACCGGAAGGCCGCGGCGATGGCGCAAGCCGCGATAGCAGCCGAGATCCATCAGACGCTTGATGTTGACCGCGACTTCACGGCGAAGGTCGCCCTCCACCGTGTAGTTGGCATCGATCGTCTCGCGGATCTGTAGGATCTCCGCATCGGTGAGCTCGTTGACCCGCTTCTCAGCCGGGATGCCCACCTTCTCGATAATCTCACGCGCCTTGGCGGGGCCAATGCCGTGAATGTAACGCAGCGCGATTTCAACGCGCTTGTTCGTCGGAATGTTGACGCCGGCAATTCGAGCCACGACGCTCTCCTCAATTCTTCAGGCCGCTCTCGCCAAGGACACCGGAACCGGCAGGTGCATCCCGTTTCGGCACGCACGCAGACAGGTTTTCGGCCCTTTTGAGCGAAGGGCGCTTCTTATAGTCTTCGCGCCACTCCCGTCAACAGGGCTTGACGCACTCTGCTTCAGTTGAGGCCCCGTGCGCTGCAGAAGCAGCGCAAGGATCGCCTCCTCTAGCGGCCGAGCGCCTTGTCGATCCCGGCAGCCACCTCGTCCACGCTGCCCATCCCGTCGACGTTCACCAGCTTTTCCTGGCCCGCGTAGTAGGGGATGAGCGGCTTCGTCTCGGCCTCGTAGGTGTCGAGACGATTCTTGAAGACCTCGACCGTGTCGTCGGTCCGGCCCTCCTCCCGCGCGCGCTTCTCCACGCGCCGGGTCAGTTCCTCGCGATCCACCTTCAGGCGGATCACCTTGTCGATCTGCGACCCACGGCTTTCCATCAGCCGGTCGAGCGCCCTGGCCTGGGCGATCGTGCGCGGAAAACCGTCGAACACCGCCCCGCCGGCCTTCTCGGCCTCGGGCAGGCGCTCCTCGATCAGGGCGATGACGATCTCGTCGGAGACCAGGTCCCCGCGATCGATGATCGCGGCGACCTGCTTGCCGAGCTCGGTACCGGCCGCGCGCGCGGCGCGCAGCATGTCGCCGGTGGACAGATGCACCCAGCCATACTCGGAGACGAGGCGCTTGGCCTGGGTCCCCTTGCCGGCGTTGGGCGGGCCGAACAGGATCACGTTCATCGCTTGCGCCCCCGCAGCTTGGTCTTCTTGATCAGCCCCTCATACTGGTGGGCGAGCAGGTGAGACTGGATCTGCGTCACCGTATCGAGGGTGACCGAGACCACGATGAGCACCGCGGTACCCCCGATATAGAAGGGGATGGCCGGCGCCTGGGCGCGCAGCACCTCGGGAAAGACGCAGACGATGGTCAGATAACCCGCGCCGATCACGGTCAGACGCGTCAGCACGTAGTCGAGATATTCCGCGGTACGCTTGCCGGGGCGGATGCCGGGCAGGAAGCCGCCATGCTTCTTCAGATTCTCCGCGGTGTCCTCCGGATTGAAGACGATGGAGGTGTAGAAGAAGCAGAAGAAGATGATCAGCGCGGCGTAGAACGCGATGAAGAGCGGCTGGCCGGGGCCGAGCAGGACCGTGATCGTGCGCAGCCACTCCGGCCCCCCGCCCTGGGCGGTGAAGCCGGCGACGGTCTGCGGCAGGAAGAGCAGCGAGCTCGCGAAGATCGCCGGGATGACGCCCGCCGTGTTGAGCTTCAGCGGCAGGAAGGAGGATTCCCCCCCCATCATGCGATTGCCGACCTGGCGCTTGGGATACTGCACCAGGAGGCGGCGCTGCGAGCGCTCGATGAACACCACGAAGACGAGCACGGCCAGCATCAGCGCGAGCGCGACGATGACGGTGCCCCCGCCCACGGTGCCTTCCTCGCCCTGGGCGAGCAGCTGGAACAGGGCGCGCGGCATTTCCGCGATGATGCCCGCGAAGATGATCAGCGACACGCCGTTGCCCACGCCGCGCGCAGTGATCTGCTCGCCGAGCCACAGCAGGAACATCGTGCCGCCCACGAGCGTGATCACCACATTGATGCGGAAGAACCAGCCCGGATCGATCGCGGGCGTGACGCCGGCGGTGTTGGGCTGCTCCATGCCGATGGCGATGGCGAAGGCCTGCACCGCGGCGAGAATGACGGTGAGATAGCGCGAATACTGGTTGATCTGCTTGCGGCCCTGCTCGCCGCCTTCCTTCTTCATGCGCTCGAGCGTGGGCACGGTGGCCGCCATCAGCTGCATGATGATCGAGGCGGAGATGTAGGGCATCACGTTGAGCGCGAAGATCGCCATGCGCTCGACCGCGCCGCCCGCGAAGATGTTCAGATTGCCGAGGATGCCGCTCTGCTGGTTGAGCCAGGTCTGGCGGAACACTTCCGGATCGATGCCCGGGATCGGCACATAGGTCCCGATGCGGTAGATCACCAGGACCATCAGGGTGAACAGGATACGCTTCTGCAGCTCCTTCGCCTGGGCGAAGGAGGCGAAGTTCATGTTGCGTGCGAGCTGTTCTGCGGCGGACGCCATCGGGTCAGGTCACTCCATCCGGGCGCGAAAAGGGCGGCGCGCCCCTCGACATGGGGAGCGCGCCGCCCGAATGCACTAGTCTTCGCTGTCGGTCTTGGCAGGCGCCTGGATGGCCACCGTGCCGCCGGCCTTCTCGATCGCGGCGATGGCGGGCTTGGAGCCGCCGGCCACGACCAGGTTCAGCTTGGCCTTCAGCTCGCCGCCGCCGATCACGCGCACGCCGTCAAGCGCACGGCGGATCACGCCGGCCTCGACCAGGGCGGCCGCGTCGACCGTCTTCTTGGCATCGAGCTTCTTGGCATCGACCGCCTTCTGCAGGCGATCGAGCGTGACCTCGGCATAGCGCGCCCGGTTCGGCTGGGTGAAGCCGCGCTTGGGCAGACGCTGGTGCAGCGGCATCTGGCCGCCCTCGAAGCCCTTGATGGCCACGCCGGAACGGGACTTCTGGCCCTTCACGCCGCGTCCGCCGGTCTTGCCCTTGCCCGAGCCGATGCCGCGACCGATGCGGGTGCGCTCTTTGACGGCGCCCGGATTGTCGCGCAGTTCGTTCAGACGCATGGGATGTACTCCTTTATCGAAGCGGGCTTACGCCGGCTTCTCGACGATTTCGACCAGGTGCGAGACCTTGGCGATCATGCCGCGCACCGAGGGGGTGTCCTCGAGTTCGCGTTGCTTGCCGATACGGCCGAGCCCCAGACCGACGAGGGTCTGCAGCTGGTCCTTCGGGCGGCGGGTCGAGCTGCCGGTCTGGCGCACGACGAGGGTGGATTTCTTGGCCATCGTCTAACCCCTAGGACTCGATCGCTTCGGGCGAAGAGGCCCCGTCGCGGCGGCGGTTGGCGAGATCGCCGACCTTCAGCCCGCGCTTGGAGGCCACCGTGCGGGGGCTCTCCTGGGACTTCAGGGCGTCGAACGTCGCGCGGATCATGTTGTAGGGGTTCGAAGAGCCGGTGGACTTGGCCACCACGTCGTGAACGCCCAGGCATTCCAGCACCGCACGCATCGGACCGCCGGCGATGACGCCGGTGCCCGGAGGCGCCGCACGCAGGACCACCTTGCCCGCACCCCAACGGCCCTTGCCGTCATGGTGCAGGGTGCGGCCTTCGCGCAGCGGAATGCGCACCATCGTCTTCTTGGCTTCCTCGGTCGCCTTGCGGATCGCCTCGGGAACCTCTCGGGCCTTGCCCTGGCCGAAGCCGACGCGGCCCTTCTGGTCACCGACCACCGCGAGCGCGGCGAACTGGAAGTTCCGGCCGCCCTTCACGGTCTTGGCGACACGGTTGATGTGGACGAGCTTGTCGACGAGTTCGTCGCCCTGCTCCTCTTCGCGGTCTTTCCGCCTGCGGTCGCGACCGCCGCGCTCTTGATCTCGAGCCATGCGCCGCCTCCCTTAGAATTGCAGCCCGCCCTCGCGGGCGGCTTCGGCGAGCGCTTTGATGCGCCCATGATAGATGTAGCCGCCGCGGTCGAACACGACCTCGGTCAGGCCCTTGGCCTTGGCCCGCTCGGCGACGAGCTTGCCGACCTTGCCGGCGAGTTCGACCGTCGCGCCGGTCACCGCGTCGCCGCGCACGTCCTTTTCCAGAGTCGACGCCGCAGCCAGGGTCTCGCCCTTCGCGTCGTCGATGATCTGGGCGTAGATGTGCTTGGACGAGCGGTAGACCGACAGGCGCGGACGCCCGCTCGAGGTCTTGGCAAGCCGCGCGCGCGTGCGCTGAGCGCGGCGTTGCATCTTTTCGCGTGCAGATTTCATCGCCGTACCCTTACTTCTTCTTGCCTTCTTTCCGGCGAATGTACTCGTCGGAATACTTGATGCCCTTGCCCTTGTAGGGTTCCGGCGGACGGAACTCGCGGATCTCCGCGGCAGTCTGGCCGACCACCTGCTTGTCCGGGCCCTCGATCTTGATCTCGGTCGGCTTCGGGGTCGCGATCTTGATGCCGGGGCGCGGCTTGTAGATCACGTCGTGCGACAGGCCGAGCGCGAGTTTCAGATCGTTGCCCTGCATCTGCGCGCGGTAGCCGACGCCGACCAGTTCCAGGTCGCGGGTGAAGCCGTTGGTCACGCCGACCATCATGTTGGAGATGGTGGCGCGGGCGGTGCCCCACATGGCGCGCGACTCGGCGGTCTGGTCAGCGGGGCTGATCTTGATCGCCTTGTCTTCCTGCGTGACCTCGATGGTGTCGGGGATGGCGAACTTCAGCTCGCCCTTCGGGCCCTTCACCTGCAGCACGCCGGACGCCAGGGTCGCAGTGACGCCGGAGGGGATTTCGACGGGAAGCTTTCCCAAACGAGACATGTAGAAATCTCCCCTTAGCTGATGTGGCAGAGAATCTCGCCGCCGACATTCGCCTCGCGCGCGGCCGCGTCGCTCATCACGCCCTTCGGCGTGGAGACGATCGCGATCCCGAGCCCGTTGCGGACCAGCGGAAGATCTCTGACCTTGCGATACTCGCGCCGGCCCGGCTTGGACACGCGCTTGATATCGTTGATGACGGGAGCGCCCTCGAAGTACTTCAGTTCGATCTCGAACTCCTTGAAGCCCTTCGCGTCGGTGGTCTCCGAATAGCCCCGGATGAAGCCTTCCTCCAGCAGCACGTCGAGCACGCGCTGGCGAAGCTTCGAGGCGGGGGTGCGCACGCTGGAGCGGTTACGCAGCAGCGCGTTGCGGATGCGGGTCAGCATATCGCCGAGCGGATCGATCATGGACATCTTGCCCTCTCCCTACCAGCTCGACTTGACCATGCCCGGGATGAGCCCGTGGCTGGCGAGTTGACGCAGCGCGATACGCGACATCTTCAGCTTGCGGTAATAGCCGCGCGGACGGCCCGACACTTCGCAGCGGTTGCGAATGCGCGTCGGCGAGGAATTGCGCGGAAGCTCGGCGAGCTTCAGCTGCGCGGCGAAGCGCTCGTCGACCGGGCGCTCGGTATCGCGCGCAACCGCCTTCAGGCGCTCGCGCTTGGCCTCGTACTGCTTTGCGAGTTTGCGGACGCGGTTGTTGCGTTCGACTGCACTCTTCTTAGCCATTCAACTTTCTCCTGCGTGCGGCCCCACCACGGGACCGCGTTCCTGCTGCGTTAGTTCGTGAACGGGAACTCGAACTCGGCCAGCAGGGCCTTCGCTTCTTCATCGGTCTTGGCCGTGGTGCACACCACGATGTCCATACCGCGGATCTTCTCGACCTTGTCGTAGTCGATCTCCGGGAACACGATGTGCTCTTTCAGGCCCATCGCGTAATTGCCCCGGCCATCGAAGCTCTTGCCGTTCAGTCCGCGGAAGTCGCGAACGCGCGGCAGGGCGACGGTGATGAGACGGTCGAGAAACTCGTACATGCGATCCTTGCGAAGGGTGACCTTCGCGCCGATCAGCTGATCCTCGCGCAGCTTGAAGCCCGCGATCGAGGTCTTCGACTTGGTCGCCACCGGCTTCTGGCCGGCGATCGCCTCGAGGTCCTTCAGGGCGCCCTGGATCTTCTTGGAATCCTGGGCCGCCTCGCCGACGCCGAAATTGATCACGACCTTTTCCAGCCGCGGGACTTCCATCTCGTTCGTGTAGGCGAACTTCTCCTTCAGGCGCGCGCGGATCTCGTCGCGGTAGCGGGCCTTCAGGCGCGGTTCGTAGGTAGCGGCGTCAGACATCGATCACCTCGCCGGATTTCTTGGCATAGCGGACCTTCTTGCCGTCCTCGGTCCTGAAGCCGACGCGGGTCGGCTCACCGGTCTTCGGATCGGCGATCGCCACGTTGGACACGTGGATCGGCGCTTCTTTCTCTTCGATCCCGCCGGCCTGGAACTGGGTCGGGCGCTGGTGGCGCTTGACCATGTTCACGCCCGAGACGATGACCCGATCCTCGTCGGGCATCACCTTGTTCACGGTTCCGGTCTTGCCCTTGTCGCGGCCGACCAGCACGACGACCTTGTCGCCCTTCTTGACCTTCGCAGCCATGACTACAGCACCTCCGGAGCCAGCGAGACGATCTTCATGTGTTGCTTCGCACGAAGCTCGCGCGGCACGGGGCCGAAGATGCGCGTGCCGATCGGTTCGCCGTTCTGGTTGATCAGGACCGCCGCGTTGTTGTCGAAGCGGATGACCGAGCCGTCGCGGCGCTTGATGTCCGCGGCGGTGCGCACGACCACGGCCTTGCGCACGTCGCCCTTCTTCACCCGGCCCTTCGGCGCGGCTTCCTTGACCGAGACGACAATGATGTCGCCGACGCGCGCATAACGCCGCTTCGCTCCGCCCAGCACCTTGATGCACTGAACACGGCGGGCGCCGGAGTTATCGGCCACGTCCAGATTGGTTTGCATCTGGATCATCGTGATCCTCCATCAGATCAGGATGGTCTTCGCGGGATACAAGGCTCACGCCTGCTCCGCGACGACCTCCCACCGCTTGAGCTTCGACTTCGGCGCGCATTCCTGGATCAGGACCTGATCGCCGATCTTCTTCGCGTTCGATTCATCGTGCGCGTGGTATTTCTTCGAGCGGCGCACGGTCTTGCGCAGCAGGGGGTGCAGGAAGGTCCGCTCGACGCGGACGATCACCGTCTTGTCCTGCTTGTCGCCGACCACGGTGCCTTGCAGAATTCGCTTCGGCATCGCCTAGCTCCCTTGGCTCTCGAGCGCGCGGCGACGGAGATCCGTCTTGATCCGGGCGATGTCCTTGCGGATTTTCCCGAAACGCGCGGTGTTCTCCAGCTGGCCCGAGGCCTGCTGGAAACGCAGGTTGAATTGCTCTTTCTTCAGTTTCAGGAGCTCGTCCTGAAGCTGATCGTCGCTCAGAGCGCGGACGTCGTCGGCCTTCATCGCGCTGTCTCCTGTTCGCCCGGACGGGTCACGACCTTGGTCTTGATCGGCAGCTTGGCCGCGCCGAGCCGCAGCGCTTCGCGCGCGACATCGTCCGGCACGCCGTCGATCTCGAACATGATCCGGCCCGGCTTGATCTTGGCCACCCAGTATTCCGGGGAGCCCTTGCCCTTGCCCATGCGGACCTCGGTCGGCTTCTTCGACACCGGCAGGTCCGGATAGATGCGGATCCACACCCGGCCGGCCCGCTTCATGTGGCGGGTGATGGCGCGGCGGGTCGCCTCGATCTGGCGCGCGGTGACGCGTTCCGGTTCCAGGGCCTTCAGGCCGTAGGAGCCGAAATTGAGCGTGAAGCCGCCCTTGGCATTACCGTGAATCCGGCCCTTGAAGGCCTTCCGGTACTTGGTGCGCTTCGGTTGAAGCATGTCTCTACTCCTGCCTCGACCTTAGGCGGCGGCGCGGCCCGAACGGGCGCGCTGCTCACCGGTTTCCTGGAGACGGCGCTCGGACGCCATCGGATCGTGCTCGAGGATCTCGCCCTTGTAGATCCACACCTTGACGCCGATGATGCCCATCGCGGTCATCGCCTCGGCGAAGCCGTAATCGATGTCGGCACGCAGCGTGTGCAGCGGGATCGAGCCCTCGTGGTACTGCTCGGTGCGCGCGATCTCGGCCCCGCCCAGACGACCCGAGCACATGATCCGGCACCCCAGGGCACCCATGCGCATCGTCGTCTGCAGGGAGCGCTTCATCGCGCGGCGGAAAGCCACGCGGCGCTCAAGCTGCTGGGCGATGGATTCCGCAACCAGGTTGGCGTCGGTTTCCGGCTTGCGCACCTCGACCAGGTTGAGGAAGACCTCACCGGTGGTCATGGCGACGAGTTCGCGGCGCAGCTTCTCGATATCGGCGCCCTTCTTGCCGATCACCACACCCGGACGGGCCGTGTGGATGGTGACGCGGCACTTCTTGTGCGGGCGCTCGATGACGATCTTGGACACCGAGGCGTTCTTCAGCTTGTCCTTGAGGAACTTGCGGATCGCGAGGTCCTCGTGGAGGAGTTCGGCATATTCCTCGCCCTTGGCGAACCAGCGGCTCTCCCAGGTGCGGTTGATCCCGACGCGCAGGCCGATCGGATTGACCTTCTGACCCATTATGCGGCCTCCTCGACTTCGCGGACGACGATCGTGAGTTCGGAGAACGGCTTCAGGATGCGCGCACCCCGGCCGCGCGCCCGCGCGCGGAACCGTTTCATGACGATGTTCTTGCCGACATAGGCCTCGGCCACGACCAGGGAGTCGATGTCCAGGCCGTGATTGTTCTCGGCGTTCGCGATCGCGGACTCCAGCACCTTCTTGACGTCGGCGGCGATGCGCTTGCGCGAGAAGGTGAGGTCGTTGAGCGCGCGCTCCACGGACTTGCCGCGGATCATCTGCGCCACGAGGTTCAGCTTCTGCGGGCTGATACGGATCATCCGCTGCTTGGCGCGCGCCTCGTTTTCCGCGACGCGGCGGGGATTGGTGGTCTGACCCATCGCGCTACTTCCTCTTGGCTTTCTTGTCCGCCGCGTGGCCGTAATAGGTCCGGCTGGGCGCGAACTCGCCGAGCTTGTGGCCGACCATGTCCTCGGTCACCAGCACGGGGATGAACTTGTTGCCGTTGTGGACCTGGAAGGTCAGACCCACGAATTGCGGCATGATCGTCGAGCGGCGCGACCAGGTCTTGATGGCCGTCTTGCGGCCGCCCGCGTGCGCGGCATCGGCCTTCTTCAGGAGGTATCCGTCGACGAACGGACCTTTCCAGACAGAACGGGGCATGGGTTACACGCGCTCCCTTAGCGTTTCTTGCGCTCGTGGCGCGAGCGGATGATGAACTTGTCGGTGCCCTTGTTCTTCCGGGTCTTGCGGCCCTTGGTGGGCTTGCCCCACGGGGTCACCGGGTGACGGCCGCCCGAGGTCCGGCCTTCACCACCACCGTGGGGGTGGTCGACCGGGTTCATCGCGACGCCGCGCACGGCCGGACGCCAGCCGCGGTGGCGGTTGCGGCCGGCCTTGCCGATATTCTGGTTCATGTGGTCGGGGTTGGACACCGCGCCAACGGTGGCCACGCAATCCTGGTGCACCATGCGCAGCTCGCCGCTCATCAGGCGGATCTGGGCATAGCCCGCATCGCGGCCGACGAGCTGGGCGTAGGAGCCGGCCGAACGGGCGATCTGCCCGCCCTTGAGCGGCTTCATCTCGACATTGTGCACGATCGTGCCGACCGGCATGGCGCGCAGCGGCATGCAGTTGCCCGGCTTCACGTCGACGCGCTGGCCGGCGATCACGGTGTCGCCGACGGCCAGGCGCTGCGGCGCGAGGATGTAGGACAGCTCGCCGTCCTCGTACTTGATCAGCGCGATGAAGGCGGTCCGGTTCGGATCGTATTCCAGGCGCTCCACCGTCGCGGGCACATCCCGCTTGGCGCGCTTGAAGTCGACGACGCGGTAGAGGCGCTTGGCCCCGCCGCCGCGGCGGCGCGCGGTGATGCGGCCGGTATTGTTGCGCCCGCCATTCTTGCGCAGACCCTCGACGAGGGTCTTTTCCGGCTTGCCGTCATGCAGCTCGGAGCGATCCACCAGAACCAGTGCACGGCGGCCCGGCGAGGTCGGCTTGAATGTCTTCAGTGCCATTGTCTTGTTCCTCCTGCCGGCGCTCTTACAGGCCCGTCGTGACGTCGATGGAGTGGCCCTCTTCGAGGGTCACGACCGCTTTCTTGACGTCGCTGCGCTGGCCGAGCGTGCCGCGGAAGCGCTTGGTCTTGCCCTTGGTGATGAGCGTGTTGACCGCCTTCACCTTGACCTTGAAAAGCTCTTCCACCGCCTCGGCGATGTCTTTCTTCGTGGCGCTCAGCGGCACCTTGAACACGACCTTGTTGTCTTCCGACAGCAGGGTCGACTTCTCGGTGATCACCGGCGCGATGATGGTGTCGTAATGGCGCGGAGCGGGCATTTACGCGTTCTCCCGCGGCTGCAGCCGCTCGTTGATCTTCTCCACGGCCGCCTTGGTCAGGACCAGCGTGTCCCGGCGCAGCAC
This sequence comes from Marinicauda algicola, assembly GCF_017161425.1. GTDB lineage: Bacteria > Pseudomonadota > Alphaproteobacteria > Caulobacterales > Maricaulaceae > Marinicauda > Marinicauda algicola. The sequence goes on from NZ_CP071057.1 coordinate 1,317,536, forward strand.
GTCGTAGACATTGAGGCCCTGGGCCGGCAGCACATCCACGTTCGGGATGTTGCGCGCGGCGCGGGCGAAGTTCTCGTCGAGCGTCTCGCCGTCGATGATGAGGGCGTTCGTCAGGCCGAGCTTGCCGAAGGCCTCGATGAGGTCCTTGGTCCTGGGCGCGTCGAGGCGGGCCTCGTCGAGCACGATGAGGCTGGAGCCGCCGGCCTTGGACGACAGGGCGTGCTTGAGCGCGAGCGCGCGGACCTTCTTGGGAAGGTCGGTCGCATGGCTGCGCACGCGCGGGCCGTGGGCCTTGCCGCCGCCGACGAAGATCGGGGCGCGACGGTCGCCGTGGCGGGCGCCGCCGGTGCCCTTCTGGCGCGTCATCTTCTTGCCGGTGCGCGAGATCTCGCCGCGCTCCTTGGCCTTGTGCGTGCCGGCCTGGCGGCGCGAGAGCTGCCACTTGACGGCGCGCTGCAGCAGGTCGGCGCGGATCTCGCCAATGCCGAAGATGGCATCGTCGAGATCGACCGAGCCGGCCTTGCCGGCATCGAGCTTGATCACGTCGATCTTCATGACTTGGATTCCTCTTCGCCGGCGGTTTCGGCCGCGGCTTCGACCTGACCTTCAGTCGGGGCGCCTTCGGCGACCATGTCGGCTTCCTCGGAGCCCGGCTTCGGGCTGTCGACTTCGCCCGGCGCCTTGAAGGCCCCCGGGAAGGGAAGCGCGTCGGCCTTCACGCCCTTGACCGCGTCGCGGATCTCGACCCAGCCGTCGGCGGAGCCGGGAACGGCGCCCTTCAGCCAGATGATGCCGCGCTCGGCGTCGATGCGGACGACCTCGAGATTCTGGGTCGTGACGCGCTCGGTGCCGAGATGGCCGGCCATCTTCTTGCCCTTGAACACCTTGCCGGGGTCCTGGCGCTGGCCGGTGGAGCCGTGCGAGCGGTGGGACACCGACACGCCGTGCGTCGCGCGCAGGCCGCCGAAATTCCAGCGCTTCATGGCGCCCGCGAAACCCTTGCCGATCGTGATGCCGGAGACGTCGACCTTCTGACCCACAGCGAAGTGGTCGGCGGTCAGCGTCGCGCCCGGCTCGATGAGCGCGTCTTCCGACACGCGGAACTCCATCACCTTGCGCTTGGGCTCGACGGAGGATTTCGCGAAATGGCCGCGCATCGGCTTGGAGGTGCGCTTGGCCTTGGCCGCGCCCGCGCCGAGCTGGAGCGCGGTGTAGCCGTCGCGCTCCTTGGTGCGCTGGGCAACGACCTGGACATTGTCCAGGTGCAGGACCGTGACGGGCATGTGATTGCCGTCCTCGGTGAAGATCCGGGTCATGCCCATCTTCTTCGCCAGAACGCCGGTGCGCAGCTGTTGAGCCTGGCTCATGGTCTTAAGCTCCCAGCTTGATCTCGACGTCCACGCCGGCAGACAGGTCGAGCTTCATCAGCGCGTCCACGGTCTGCGGGGTGGGGTCAACGATGTCGAGCACGCGCTTGTGCGTGCGCATCTCGAACTGTTCGCGGGACTTCTTGTCGATGTGCGGACCCCGCAGCACCGTGAACTTCTCGATCCGCGTCGGCAGCGGAATCGGTCCGCGCACCGCCGCGCCCGTGCGCTTCGCCGTGGAGACGATCTCGCGCGCGGAGCTATCCAGCACGCGATGATCGAAAGCCCTGAGGCGGATGCGAATGTTTTGTTGTGCCATCGATCCGGTCCCAACAATGCGCGCGAGCCGCGCCATTCCCATGCCAGGGCGATGGCAGCTCACGCAGATCCAAATTGTTCGTTTCGAGGGACTGCGTTTGCCCGAAGGCACGGCCAGTCCGCTTTGAAGGACGGTTCGATACTCTTCCCCGCCTTCCCCGTCAACACCTTGTCACGCAAATCACGCGCTCTCGCACAGTGCCGGCGACGGTTTTCGCAGATAACCGCCGCGAGCCCGGCGGGGCGGACGGGCGCGCAGCCCCCTGCCCTGCCTCGCGGCCGGCCCCCGCCCCCGTCCCGGACCTGGAGCGTGAGGGTGTACGCGCCACGAAAAAGGGCCGCCCGGTTGCCGGGCGGCCCTGATTCGTCTCGCCGGTAAGGCGGGGGGGCTCGAAGACTACTCGAGGATCTTCGACACCACGCCCGCGCCGACCGTGCGCCCGCCCTCGCGGATGGCGAAGCGCAGCTTCTCTTCCATCGCGATCGGGGTGATCAGCTCGACATTGATCTCCACATTGTCGCCCGGCATCACCATCTCGGTGCCCTCTTTCAGGGTCACAACACCGGTCACGTCGGTCGTGCGGAAGTAGAACTGCGGACGGTAGTTGGAGAAGAACGGCGTGTGACGCCCGCCCTCTTCCTTCGTCAGGATGTAGGCCTCCGCCTCGAACTTCTTGTGCGGGGTGATCGAGCCCGGCTTGGCCAGAACCTGGCCGCGCTCAACGCCCTCACGGTCGATGCCGCGCAGCAGGATGCCCACATTGTCGCCCGCCTCGCCCTGGTCGAGCAGCTTGCGGAACATCTCAACGCCCGTGCACGTCGTCTTCACCGTGTCGCGGATGCCCACGATCTCGATCTCGTCGCCAACCTTCACGATGCCGCGCTCGATGCGGCCCGTCACGACCGTGCCCCGGCCCGAGATCGAGAACACGTCCTCGATCGGCATCAGGAAGGCCTGGTCCTTGGGACGCTCCGGCGTCGGGATGTACTCGTCCACAGCCGCCATCAGCTCGCGGATCTTGTCCTCGCCGATCTCGTTGTCGCGCCCTTCCATCGCCGCCAGCGCAGAGCCGGCAACGATCGGAATGTCGTCGCCCGGGAAGTCGTAGGAGGACAGAAGCTCGCGCACTTCCATCTCCACCAGCTCCAGAAGCTCCGGATCGTCGACCTGGTCCACCTTGTTCAGGAACACCACCAGGGCCGGAACGCCGACCTGGCGCGCCAGAAGAATGTGCTCGCGCGTCTGCGGCATCGGACCGTCCGCCGCGTTCACGACAAGGATCGCCCCGTCCATCTGAGCCGCGCCCGTGATCATGTTCTTCACGTAGTCCGCGTGGCCCGGGCAGTCCACGTGCGCGTAGTGACGGTTCTCCGTCTCGTACTCCACGTGCGCCGTCGAGATCGTGATCCCGCGCGCCTTCTCCTCGGGCGCACCGTCAATCTGGTCATACGCCCGGAACTCGCCGAAATACTTCGTGATCGCCGCCGTCAGCGTCGTCTTGCCGTGGTCAACGTGACCAATCGTGCCGATGTTCACGTGCGGCTTCGTGCGTGCAAACTTTTCCTTAGCCATCTTAAGTCTCGCTCTTCTGGCGTCTTGTCCTGGGAGCCCGGTCCGTCACTCGGATCAGGCGATCTTCGAGATGACCTCGTCGGCGACGGCCTGCGGCACCGGCGCGTAGTGGTCGAACTGCATGGTGAACTGGGCACGGCCCTGGGTGGCAGAGCGCAGGTTGTTCACGTAGCCGAACATGTTGGCCAGCGGCACCATCGCGTTCACGACGGTCGCATTGCCGCGCATCGCCTGGTCGCGGATCTGGCCGCGGCGGGAGTTGAGGTCGCCGATGACCGAGCCGGTGTACTCGTCCGGGGTCACGACCTCGACCTTCATGATCGGTTCGAGCAGCTTGATCTTCATCTGCGGCTTGGCTTCGCGCATCGCGGCACGCGCCGCGATCTCGAAGGCCAGCACGCTGGAGTCGACGTCGTGATAGGCGCCGTCCACGAGCGTGGCCTTGAAGTCGATCAGCGGGAAGCCGGCCAGCAGGCCGTTCTCGCGCACCGAGTTGATGCCCTTCTCCACGCCCGGGATGTATTCCTTCGGCACCGAACCGCCGACGATCTTGGACTCGAACTGGAAGCCCGCGCCCGGCTCGTTGGGCTCGATCTGCAGCTTGATGCGCGCGAACTGGCCCGAACCGCCCGACTGCTTCTTGTGCGTATAGTCGATCTCGCACGGCACGCCGACGGTTTCGCGGTAGGCCACCTGCGGCTGGCCGACATTGGCCTCGACCTTGAACTCGCGGCGCATGCGGTCGACGATGATGTCGAGGTGCAGCTCGCCCATGCCGGCGATGATGGTCTGGCCGGATTCCTCGTCGGTCGACATGCGGAAGGACGGGTCCTCGGCGGCCAGGCGCTGCAGCGCGACGCCGAGCTTCTCCTGGTCGGCCTTCGACTTCGGCTCGATCGCGAGCTCGATCACCGGCTCGGGGAACTCCATGCGCTCCAGGATCACCGGCTTGGCCGGATCGCAGAGCGTGTCGCCCGTCGTGGTGTCCTTCAGGCCCGCGATGGCGACGATGTCGCCGGCGAAGGCTTCCTTGATGTCCTCACGCGAGTTGGAGTGCATCAGAAGCATGCGCCCGATGCGTTCCTTCTTCTCCTTCACGGTGTTCAGGAGCGAGGTGCCGGTCTCCACCTTGCCGGAATAGATGCGGCAGAAGGTGAGCGAACCGACGAACGGGTCGTTCATGATCTTGAAGGCGAGCAGCGAGGTCGGCTCGTCGTCGGACGACCGGCGCTTGACCTCCTGCTCGGTCTTGGGGTCGATGCCGCGGATGTCGAGCACGTCCACCGGCGAGGGCAGATAGTCGACGACCGCGTCGAGCATGGGCTGGACGCCCTTGTTCTTGAACGCCGAGCCGCACAGGATCGGGACGAACTTGAGAAGGATGGTGCCCTTGCGGATCAGCGAGATCAGCTTCTCGTAGGACGGCTCCTCGCCGCCGAGATAGGCCTCCATCGCCTCGTCGTCCATTTCGACGGCGGACTCCACGAGCTTCTCGCGGTATTCGGCGGCCTGGTCGGCGAGCTCGGCGGGGATCTCGACCTCGCGGAAGGTCGCGCCCAGCGTCTCGGCGTCCCAGATCACGGCCTTCATCTTGAGAAGGTCGACGACGCCCTCGAAATCGGACTCCGAACCGACCGGCAGCTGCGTGACGAGCGGGACCGCGCCCAGGCGTTCCTTCACCATCTTGATGCAGTTGAAGTAGTCCGCGCCGAGCTTGTCCATCTTGTTGACGAAGATGATCCGCGGGACCTTGTACTTGTCGCCCTGGCGCCAGACCGTCTCGGTCTGCGGCTCGACGCCGGCGTTGGCGTCCAGGCAGCACACCGCACCGTCGAGCACACGCAGCGAGCGCTCCACCTCGATGGTGAAGTCCACGTGGCCGGGCGTGTCGATGATGTTCAGGCGCTTGCCGCGCCAGAAGGTCGTCGTCGCGGCCGACGTGATCGTGATGCCGCGCTCCTGCTCCTGCTCCATCCAGTCCATGGTGGCCGCGCCGTCATGGACCTCGCCGATTTTGTGCGACTTGCCCGTGTAGTACAGGATACGCTCGGTCGTCGTCGTCTTGCCGGCATCGATGTGAGCCATGATGCCGAAATTACGATAGTCTTCGATCTTGTAGTCGCGGGGCATGGGGGAGGTCCTTGTGGTCGGCCCTGGGCAGGCGTGTCTTACCAGCGGTAGTGCGAGAACGCGCGGTTGGCTTCGGCCATGCGGTGGGTGTCTTCCCGCTTCTTCACGGCCGTGCCCCGGTTCGACGAGGCGTCCATAAGTTCCGCGGCGAGACGCTCGCGCATGGTGTTCTCGTTGCGGCCGTTGGCGGCGGCGGCGAGCCAGCGGATGGCCAGCGCCTTGCGGCGCTCCGGGCGCACCTCGACCGGCACCTGGTAGGTGGCACCGCCGACGCGGCGCGAGCGCACTTCGATTTCCGGCGCAACGTTTTCCAGCGCTTCGTGGAAGACGCGCACGGGCTCGCGCTTGGCCTTCTGCTCGACCAGCTCGAGCGCACCGTAGATGATGCTCTCGGCCGCGGACTTCTTACCGTCGCGCATGATGTAGTTCATGAACTTGGTCAGATCGCGATCGCCGAACTTCGGGTCCGGGAAGATTTCGCGCTTCTCGGCGCGGTGACGACGGGACATCGCTGCCTCTCCTTATTTCGGACGCTTGGCGCCGTATTTCGAACGGCGCTGGCGGCGATCCTTGACGCCCTGGGTGTCCAGCACGCCGCGCAGAATGTGGTAACGCACGCCGGGAAGGTCCTTCACGCGGCCGCCGCGGATGAGCACGACGGAGTGCTCCTGAAGGTTATGGCCTTCACCCGGGATGTAGCTCACGACCTCGTAGCCGTTCGTCAGGCGCACCTTGGCCACCTTGCGAAGCGCGGAGTTCGGCTTCTTCGGCGTCGTGGTGTACACGCGCGTGCACACACCCCGACGCTGCGGGCAGGCCTGCAGGGCCGGCACCTTGTTACGCTTGGGCTTGTCTTTCCGCGGCTTGCGGATGAGCTGATTGACTGTGGGCATCCGGCTCTCGTCCGTTCCTAATCCCGCTGAGGCGTTTCCGCCCGGCAGGGCGGCGAACGCGTAAAACCGATCTTGGACGAGAGTTCCCTCCCGGCCGCGATCGGATGTCGAAAACTGTCGTTGTTTCGGGCGACGTATAATGCGCGCTGACGCGGATTACGGCTCGCCTCCGAAAACGAGCGCGGAACCTACTGTCGCGACTCGAATACGTCAAGCGGTGTATGATGCGGGATTTGCAGGGCCCGCATCCAAGGAAAAGCCCGCCGGCGGTGGCCGGCGGGCTGTTCCGTTTCCTGACCGGAAGGCTCGGGGCGACTACTCCTCGCCCTTCTCCTCGCGGGCCGCTTCCTCGATCTCGGCGGGAAGGGCTTCCTCGCCGGTCTCGGCCGCAGCGCGCTGCTCTTCCAGGCGATCGCGGTCGCGCTTGTCGGCAACCGACTGGTACTCGCGCATCACCCCGCCGGTGCCCGCCGGGATGAGACGGCCGACGATGACGTTCTCCTTGAGGCCCTCCAGCATGTCCACCTTGCCCTGGACGGCAGCTTCGGTGAGCACGCGGGTGGTCTCCTGGAACGAGGCCGCGGAGATGAAGGAGCGCGTCTGCAGGCTCGCCTTGGTGATGCCCAGGAGGACGGGCTCGCCCACGGCCGGCTTCTTCTTCGCCTTCTCCAGCGCCTCGTTGGTCTCGAGGAACTCGATCTTGTCGACCTGCTCCCCGGCCAGGAAGGTGGAATCGCCCGGATCGGAGATCTCGATCTTCTGCAGCATCTGGCGGACGATCACCTCGATGTGCTTGTCGTTGATCGGCACGCCCTGCAGCCGGTAGACCTCCTGGATCTCGTTGATGAGATAGTTGGCCAGCGGCTCGACGCCCAGGATCCGCAGGATGTCGTGCGGGGCCGGGTTGCCGTCCATCAGGAACTCGCCGCGGCGGATAACGTCGCCTTCCTGGACCGTGAGGTGCTTGCCCTTCGGGACCAGGTATTCGACCGCTTCCGCGCCCTCCTCTTCCGGCGTGATCTTGATCTTGCGCTTGTTCTTGTAGTCGCGCCCGAATTCCACACGGCCGGTCATCTCGGCGATGATGGCGTGATCCTTCGGACGGCGCGCTTCGAACAGCTCCGCCACACGCGGCAGACCGCCGGTGATGTCGCGGGTCTTGGCGCCCTCGGTCGGGATACGCGCGATGATGTCACCGGGCTGGACCTCGTCCCCGTCGGAGACCGACAGGATGGCGCCCACCGACAGCATGTAGTTCGCCGGAGAGCCGGAGGGCAGCTTGACCGGATCGCCCTTCTCGTCGCTGACCACCACGGCCGGCTGGATCGAGCCCGACTTCGAGGTCGTGCCGCGCCAGTCGATGACGACTTTCGAGGCGATGCCGGTGGCCTCGTCGGTCTCTTCCTTGACCGAGATGCCCTCGAGCACGTCGATGAACTTCACCTTGCCGCCGACCTCGGTGACGATCGGGACCGTGTACGGGTCCCACTCGACGATCCGCTGGCCGCGCTTGACGGTGTCGCCCTCGTCCACGCGCAGCTTGGCGCCGTAGGGCATCTTGTAGCTCTCGCGCTCCTTGCCCTCGGAATCGACGACCGCGACCTGCATGTTGCGGCTCATCACGATGAAGGCGCCCTCGGAGTTCTTCACCGTGGAGCGGTCCTTGAAGGCGATCTTGCCTTCGTGCGTCGCCTCGATGAAGGACTGCTCGGAGACCTGGGCGGTACCGCCGATATGGAAGGTCCGCATCGTCAGCTGGGTGCCCGGCTCGCCGATGGACTGGGCCGCGATCACGCCGATCGCCTCGCCCATGTTCACGCGGGTGCCGCGCGCCAGGTCACGCCCGTAGCAGGTGGCGCACACGCCCATGCGGGTTTCGCAGGTGAGCGGGGAGCGCACCTTGACCGAGACCACGCCGGCCTTCTCGATCGCCGCGCACAGATCCTCGTCGAGATAGGTGTCCGCCGTGGCGATGAGGTCGCCGGTTGCCGGATCCTTGATCTCTTCGGCCGAGGTGCGGCCGAGAATGCGCGAGGCGAGCGAGGCAACCACCTCGCCGCCATCGACCACGGCAGCCATCTCGATGCCGTCCGAAGTCCCGCAATCGTCCTCGTTGACGATGCAGTCCTGCGCCACGTCGACGAGACGGCGGGTCAGGTAGCCCGAGTTGGCGGTCTTCAGCGCCGTGTCCGCGAGGCCCTTACGGGCGCCGTGGGTGGAGTTGAAGTATTCGAGGACGGTCAGGCCTTCCTTGAAGTTCGAGATGATCGGCGTCTCGATGATCGAGCCGTCCGGACGGGCCATCAGGCCGCGCATGCCGGCGAGCTGCTTCATCTGGTTCTTCGAACCGCGCGCGCCGGAGTGGGCCATCATGTAGACCGAGTTCACCTCGCCCTCGCGGCCGTCGCCGCCTTTGATGGGCTTGGAGATCTCTTCCATCATGGCGTCGGCGACCTTGTCGGTGCACTTCGCCCAGGCGTCGACCACCTTGTTGTACTTCTCGCCCTTGGTGATCAGGCCGTCGACATACTGCTGCTCGTAGTCGGCCACGAGCGCGCGGGTCTCGCCGACGAGATCGGCCTTCGCGTCCGGGATCAGCATGTCGTCCTTGCCGAACGAGATGCCGGCGCGGGCCGCTTCCTTGAAGCCCAGGGCCATGATCTGGTCGCAGAAGATCACCGTCGCCTTCTGGCCGGTGTGGCGATAGACCTGATCGATCAGGTTGCCGATCGCCTTCTTGGTCAGCAGGTCGGCCAGCAGGTCCGGCGAGAGCAGCGGGTGCCTGGGCAGGTGCTCGAGCACCTTCATCCGGCCCGGCGTCGTGTCGATGACGCTGGCTTTCGGATTGCCCTGTTCGTCCACGCCCTCGTAGCGCGCCTTGATCTTGGTGTGCAGCGTGATGATGCCGCCATCGAGCGCGGCGTCGATCTCGGCCATCGAGCCGAACACCATCCCCTCGCCCGGCTCGCCGTCCTTGGCGATGGACAGGTAGTAGAGCCCGAGAACGATGTCCTGGGACGGCACGATGATCGGCTTGCCGTTGGCGGGCGACAGGATGTTGTTGGTGCTCATCATCAGCACGCGCGCTTCCAGCTGGGCCTCCAGGCTCAGCGGGACGTGCACGGCCATCTGGTCGCCGTCGAAGTCGGCGTTGAACGCGGCGCAGACCAGCGGGTGCAGCTGGATCGCCTTGCCCTCGATCAGCTTGGGCTCGAAGGCCTGGATGCCGAGACGGTGCAGGGTCGGCGCGCGGTTCAAGAGGACCGGGTGCTCGCGAATGACCTCATCGAGCACGTCCCAGACCTCCGGACGCTCCTTCTCGACCAGTTTCTTCGACTGCTTGACCGTTCCCGACAGTCCCTTTGCGTCCAGGCGCGCGTAGATGAACGGCTTGAACAGCTCGAGCGCCATCTTCTTGGGCAGGCCGCACTGGTGCAGCTTCAGCTCCGGGCCGACCACGATGACCGAGCGGCCCGAATAGTCGACGCGCTTGCCGAGCAGGTTCTGGCGGAACCGGCCCTGCTTGCCCTTGAGCATGTCGGCGAGCGATTTCAGCGGACGCTTGTTCGCGCCCGTGATCACCCGGCCGCGGCGGCCGTTGTCGAACAGCGCGTCGACGGCTTCCTGCAGCATCCGCTTCTCGTTGCGGATGATGATGTCCGGCGCGCGCAGCTCGATCAGGCGCTTGAGGCGGTTGTTGCGGTTGATGACCCGGCGGTAGAGATCGTTCAGATCCGACGTCGCGAAGCGGCCGCCGTCTAGGGGCACGAGCGGGCGCAGTTCCGGCGGGATGACCGGAACGACGGTCATGATCATCCACTCGGGACGGTTGCCCGAGGCCATGAAGTTCTCGACGATCTTCAGGCGCTTGGAGAGCTTCTTCAGCTTCAGCTCCGAGCCGGTCTCCTTCATCTCCTCGCGCATGCGCTCGGCTTCCTTCTCCAGGTCCATGGCCTGGAGAATCTCGCGGATGGCTTCCGCGCCGATGCCGGCGGTGAAGGCGTCCTCACCGTACTCGTCGACCGCCTCGTAATACTCCTCCTCGGTCAGCAGCTGGTTCTGCTGCATCGGGGTGAGGCCGGGCTCGGTGACGATGTAGCTCTCGAAGTAGAGCACGCGCTCGACGTCCTTGAGCGCCATGTCCAGCATGAGCGCGATCCGGGACGGGAGCGACTTCAGGAACCAGATGTGGGCGACCGGGGCGGCCAGCTCGATATGGCCCATGCGCTCGCGGCGCACGCGCTGGAGGGTGACCTCCACGCCGCACTTCTCGCAGACGATGCCCTTGTACTTGATGCGCTTGTACTTGCCGCACAGGCACTCGTAGTCCTTCACCGGGCCGAAGATGCGCGCGCCGAACAGGCCGTCGCGCTCCGGCTTGAAGGTCCGGTAGTTGATCGTCTCGGGCTTCTTCACCTCGCCGTAGGACCAGGAGAGGATCTTCTCCGGGCTGGACAGCGAGATCCGGATCCGGTCGAAGGACGGGCCCTCGGCGGACGGGTTGAAGATGTTCATGACCTCTTGGTTCATGGGATCCGTCTCCTTGACGGTGGCGGCGGCGAGGCCTTCGGGAGGGGTGGACCCCGCCGCCTATTCACGGTTGACGCCCGAGGGCGATTACTCGTTGACCAGCTCGACGTTGAGACCGAGCGAGCGCATTTCCTTGACGAGCACGTTGAAGCTCTCCGGGATGCCGGCCTCGAACGTGTCGTCGCCGCGCACGATGGCCTCGTAGACCTTGGTGCGGCCCGCGACGTCGTCCGACTTCACGGTCAGCATCTCCTGCAGGGTGTAGGCAGCGCCGTAGACCTGCAGGGCCCAGACTTCCATCTCGCCGAAGCGCTGGCCGCCGAACTGCGCCTTGCCGCCCAGCGGCTGCTGGGTGACGAGCGAGTACGGGCCGATCGAGCGCGCGTGGATCTTGTCGTCCACGAGGTGGTGGAGCTTCAGCAGGTGCTTGATGCCCACCGTGACCTTGCGCTTGAAGGCCTCGCCGGTCTGGCCGTCATAGAGTACGACCTGGCCGCTCTCGTCCATGCCGGCCGCCTTCAGCATCTCCACGATGTCCGGCTCGCGCGCGCCGTCGAAGACGGGCGTGGCGATCGGAACGCCGTTGGCGAGATTGCGGCCGAGTTCGGCGAGATCGCTCTCGTCCTCGGGCAGTTCCTGGTCGTCGCCATAGGCCAGCTTGAGCTGCTTCTTCAGCGCATCGGCCTTGCCGTCGCGCATGAAGGCCTCGTAGGCCTCGCCGATCTGGCGGCCGAGGCCCTTGCAGGCCCAGCCCAGGTGCGTCTCCAGGATCTGGCCCACGTTCATGCGCGAGGGCACGCCCAGCGGGTTCAGCACGATGTCGACCGGCGTGCCGTCTTCCAGGAAGGGCATGTCCTCGATCGGGTTGATCTTGGAGATGACGCCCTTGTTGCCGTGACGGCCGGCCATCTTGTCGCCGGGCTGGAGCTTGCGCTTCACCGCGACGAAGACCTTGACCATCTTCATCACGCCCGGAGGCATCTCGTCGCCGCGCTGCAGCTTCTCGACCTTGTCCTCGAAGCGCCGGTCGAGCCGGGCCTTGGACTCGTCGAACTGCTTCTTCAGCGCCTCGACCTCGGCCATCGCCTTCTCGTCTTCCAGGCCGATCTTCCACCACTGCGACTGGGGCACTTCCTCGAGGCTCTCCTCGGTGACGTCGCCCTTCTTGAAGCCGCGCGGGCCGGAAACTGCCTTCCTGCCGATGAGGATGTCCTTCAGGCGCGAGAAGATGTCGCGCTCCAGGATCGCCAGCTCGTCGTCGCGGTCCTTGCCCAGGCGCTCGATCTCCTCGCGCTCGATCGTGATCGCGCGCTCGTCCTTCTCGATGCCGTGGCGGTTGAACACGCGCACTTCCACGATCGTGCCCGAGGTGCCCGGCGGCAGACGCAGCGAGGTGTCGCGCACGTCGGACGCCTTCTCCCCGAAAATCGCGCGCAGGAGCTTCTCCTCCGGCGTCATCGGGCTTTCGCCCTTCGGGGTCACCTTGCCGACCAGGATGTCGCCGGCTTCCACCTCGGCGCCGATCGCCACGATGCCCGCCTCGTCGAGATTGCGCAGGGCTTCCTCGCCGACGTTCGGGATGTCGCGGGTGATCTCCTCGGGGCCGAGCTTGGTGTCGCGGGCCATGACCTCGAACTCCTCGATGTGGATCGAGGTGAAGACGTCATCGCGCACGATACGCTCGGAGATGAGGATGGAGTCCTCGAAGTTGTAGCCGTTCCAGGGCATGAAGGCGACGAGCACGTTGCGCCCGAGCGCCAGCTCGCCGAGATCGGTCGAGGGACCGTCGGCGATGATGTCGCCCGCCTTCACCTGGTCGCCGACCTTCACGATCGGACGCTGGGTGATGCAGGTCGACTGGTTGGAGCGCTGGAACTTTGCCAGGCGGTAGATGTCGACGCCCGAGGCCGTGGCCTCGATGTCGCCGGTCGCACGCACGACGATACGCATCGCGTCGACCTGCTCCACCACGCCGTCGCGGCGCGCCGCGATGGCCGAACCGGAATCGCGGGCCACGACCGATTCCATGCCGGTGCCCACGAGCGGGGCCTCGGCCTTCAGGAGCGGCACGGCCTGACGCTGCATGTTCGAGCCCATCAGGGCGCGGTTGGCGTCGTCGTTCTCCAGGAACGGGATGAGCGCAGCGGCGACGGAGACGACCTGCTTCGGCGAGACGTCGATATAGTCCACGTCCTCGCGCGGGATCAGGGTCGCGTCGCGGCCGGGCCCGATGCGGCAGTTGACGAACTCGTTCGCCAGCTCGCCCTTATCGTTCACCGTCGCGTTGGCCTGGGCGATGTTGTACTTCGCCTCCTGCATGGCGGAGAGATAGTCCACCTGGTCGGTGAGCTTGCCGTTCTCCACCTTGCGGTACGGGCTCTCGATGAAGCCGTACTTGTTGACCCGCGCATAGGTCGAGAGCGAGTTGATGAGGCCGATATTCGGGCCTTCCGGCGTCTCGATCGGGCAGATCCGGCCATAGTGGGTCGGGTGCACGTCGCGCACCTCGAAGCCCGCACGCTCACGGGTGAGACCGCCCGGCCCGAGCGCCGACATGCGGCGCTTGTGGGTGACTTCCGAGAGCGGGTTGGTCTGGTCCATGAACTGGGAGAGCTGGGAGGAGCCGAAGAACTCGCGCACCGCGGCCGCGGCCGGCTTCGCGTTGACGAGGTCGTGCGGCATCACGGTCTCGATATCGACCGAGCTCATGCGCTCCTTGATCGCACGCTCCATGCGCAGCAGGCCGATGCGGTACTGATTTTCCATCAGCTCGCCGACCGAGCGCACGCGCCGGTTGCCCAGATTGTCGATGTCGTCGATCTCGCCCTTGCCGTCGCGCAGGCCGACGAGGGTCTTGAGCACGGCGAGGATGTCTTCCTTGCGCAGCACGCGCACGGTGTCTTCCGCGTCGAGATCGAGGCGCATGTTCATCTTGACGCGGCCGACCGGGGACAGGTCGTAGCGTTCCGGGTCGAAGAACAGGCCCTGGAACAGCGCTTCGGCCGTCTCCGGGGTCGGCGGCTCGCCCGGGCGCATGACGCGGTAGATGTCCACCAGCGCCTGCTCGCGGGACTCGTTCTTGTCCACCGCCAGGGTCTGGCGCATGTAGCCGCCGACATTGACGCCGTCGATATCGAGGACCTCGAGCGTGTCGATGCCCGCTTCCTCGATCTCCTTCAGGCTCTCCTCGGTGAACTCGTCGCCGGCCTCGATGAAGATCTCGCCGGTTTCGAGATTCACGATGTCTTCCGCGGCGAAGCGGCCGATCAGGTCGTCGGTGGCCACGACGAGCTTCTCGACACCGTCCTCGGCGAGCTTGTTGGCCGCGCGCGCGGAGATCTTCTTGCCGGCCGGGGCGACGACTTCGCCCGTCTTGGCGTCGATCAGGTCTCGCTGCGGCTTGGCCCCGCGCCAGCGCTCCTTGAAGAAGGGCATGGTCCAGCCCTTCTTGGTGCGCTCGAAGCTGATGCGGTCGTAGAAGGTGGCGAGGATCTCCTCACGGTCGAGGCCCAGCGCATAGAGCAGCGTCGTCGCCGGCAGCTTGCGGCGGCGGTCGATGCGCACGTGGACGATGTCCTTGGCGTCGAACTCGAAATCCAGCCAGGAACCGCGATAGGGGATGATGCGCGCGGCGAAGAGGTACTTGCCCGACGCGTGGGTCTTGCCCTTGTCGTGGTCGAAGAACACGCCGGGGCTGCGGTGCATCTGGGAGACGATGACGCGCTCGGTGCCGTTGACGATGAAGGTGCCCTTGTCGGTCATGAGCGGGATATCGCCCATGTAGACGTCCTGCTCCTTGATGTCCTTGACCGAGCGAGCGCCGGTTTCCTCGTCCACATCGAACACGATGAGGCGCATCTTCACCTTCAGCGGCGCGGCATAGGTGATGTCACGCTGCATGCACTCGTCGACGTCGTACTTGGGCGCCTCGAACTCGTAGTTCACGAACTCCAGCACCGCGCGCTCGGAGAAGTCCTTGACCGGGAAGACGGACTTGAACACCGCCTGCAGCCCTTCGTCGGGGCGCGACGCCGCGTCCATGTCCTTCATCAGGAACTGGTCGTAGGAATGTTTCTGAACCTCGATGAGGTTCGGCATCTCGACCGCTTCGGGGATACGCCCGAACGACTTGCGAATGCGCTTCTTGCCGGTGAACGACAGACCCATTTCCGCTCCCTTCAAGGCCTATGGCCTTGCGCCTTCCGTAAGAGCCGCGACTGCCGCGGCCCCTCTCCATCCCTTTGAAACGGCCCGCCGAGGGGGATGGCGGACCGGCCCTGCCGCTCCCGGGACGGGACGAAACGGCGGGCGAAATTCCAGAAACGGCTCGACGGGCGCGCGGGAAAAGCCCCGCGCGCCCGTCAAACACCGTCGCGTTCCCGGATCGCAGTCATGCGCTCCGCGAACGGCTTACTTCAGCTCGACCTTGGCGCCGGCCTCTTCGAGCTTCTTCTTGATCTCTTCGGCTTCGGCCTTGTTGGCGCCTTCCTTGACGGCCTTGCCACCGGCTTCCACGAGATCCTTCGCTTCCTTCAGGCCGAGACCCGTGATCGCGCGGACTTCCTTGATCACGTTGATCTTCTTGTCGCCCGCGGAGACGAGGATCACGTCGAACTCGTCCTTTTCCTCGGCAGCCGGGCCGGCTTCACCGGCGGCGGCAGGCGCCATGGCGACCGCAGCGGCGGCCGGCTTGATGCCCTTTTCTTCGAGGATGTCGTTGAGTTCCTTGGCTTCCAGAATGGTCAGGCCCAGGAGTTCTTCAGCAAGTTTAGCTACGTCAGCCATTGGATTTCATCCTTGGTTGGAGTGTCAGTTCGAATGCGGGTAAATGACCTAGGCTTCGGCCTTCTCTGCGATGACCTGAATGCAGCCGGCCAGGGTCTGGCCGGGCGCATTGACGCGCGAGACGATCTCGCCCGCCTGGCCGAGAAGACGGCCGACGATGGTCCCGATGAGCTCTTCGCGCGAAGGCATCTTGGACAGCGCCTCGATACCCTTGGCGTCGAACACCTCCTCGTCCATGAAGCCGCCGAGGATGGCGAACTTGTCGTTCCCCTTGGCGTACTCCACCGCGACCTTGGGGGCGGACACGAAGTCCTCGGAGTAGGCGATGCCGACAGGTCCGGTGAACATGTGGGCAGCCTTCTCTCCGGGTTGCCCCTGGAGCGCGATCTTGGCGAGGCGGTTGCGAACCACCTTGAACGTGCCGCCCGCCTCGCGAAGCTTGGCGCGCAGCTCGGTCATTTCCGCAACGGTCATGCCCGAATAGTGGGCAAGGACCACGGATCCGCTACCCGCGAAGACGCTCTTCAGCTCTTCAACGGTCGCTTCCTTGGTCTGGCGATCCATTTGCGGTCTCCCTGTTTCGAGCCGCTCACCACGAGCGGCCCGGTGAAAGGCGCCCGCCGCGATGCGTCCCGTGCCCTTGCGGACGAAGACGCGCCCCGGTGAGCGCATTCCTGTCCCAGGGCTCGAACCGACCGCTCCAACGCGTTGGAACGTTCGGGTTCTTGCTCTGTCTCACCCAGGGCCCGTCGAAGGGATTAAGGCACCCGTTTCAGAGCACCCCCTGTGATCTCGGACAGGTCGTACGGCGCGGGAACCGGATGGCCCCTTGCCGTACTGCCCGCCAGCCCGGCAGCCCGGGCCGGCGGGAAACTCTCGGCCTCGTCAGGCAGCCGCGGCGGTCGCGGACGCTTCTGAGGTGTCGATCCTGACGCCCGGCCCCATCGTGGAGCTGAGCGCGATCTTCTTCACGTACTGGCCCTTGGCGCCCGACGGCTTGGCCTTCAGGAGCGCATCGAGCAGGGCGCGGATGTTCTCGCTCAGCGCCTTCTCACCGAAGCTCGCCTTGCCGACGCCGCAGTGCACGATGCCGTTCTTCTCGACGCGGAACTCGACCGCGCCACCCTTGGAATCCTGCACCGCCTTGGCGACGTCCATGGTCACCGTGCCGACCTTCGGGTTCGGCATCATGCCGCGCGGGCCGAGCACCTTACCCAGGCGCCCGACGAGCGGCATCATGTCCGGGGTGGCGATGACCTTGTCGAAATTGATGTTGCCGGCCTGGATCTGCTCGACCAGGTCCTCCGCGCCGACCACGTCGGCACCGGCCTTCTGGGCCTCGTCGGCCTTCGGGCCCTTGGCGAACACGGCCACGCGCACCGAGCGGCCGGTGCCGTTCGGCAGCGAGACCACGCCGCGCACCATCTGGTCGGCGTGACGCGGGTCGACACCGAGATTGACGGCGATCTCGACCGTCTCGTCGAACTTCGCCGTCGCCCGTTCCTTGACCAGCTTCACCGCCTCGTCGAGCGTGTAGAGCTTGCGCGGGTCGATTCCCTCGCGGGCCGCCGCGATACGTTTTGCAACTTTCGCCATGGCGCCTTACTCCGTCACTTCGAGGCCCATCGAGCGCGCGGAGCCCTCGATGATCCTGGTGGCCGCGTCGAGATCGACCGCGTTGAGATCCTTCATCTTGGTCTCGGCGATTTCGCGGCACTGGGTGCGCGTCACCTTGCCGATGAAGCCCTTGCCGGTCTCGCCCGAACCCTTCTGCACGCCGGCCGCCTTCTTCAGAAGGAAGCTCGCCGGCGGCGTCTTCGTGACGAAGGTGAAGGACTTGTCCTGGTAGACCGTGATGGTCGTGGGGATCGGGATCCCCTTCTCCATCTCCTGGGTCTTCGCGTTGAACGCCTTGCAGAATTCCATGATGTTCACGCCGCGCTGACCCAGCGCCGGACCGATCGGCGGCGACGGGTTGGCCGCGCCGGCGGGAACCTGCAGGTTGATGTAACCTGTGATCTTCTTCGCCATATCCCTCTACTCCTGTGACCGCCCCGAACGGAACGGCCGCTTCAAAAACGCCGCGGATGCGGCGGCGGGCGGCGCGGTATGCAGATCCGGAATGGACTTCCCGGACCCTCCCGCACCGGTTTCACGGTCAGCTGGCTTTTTCCACCTGGCCGTATTCGAGCTCGACCGGGGTCGCCCGGCCGAAAATGTTGATCGCCACCTTCAGGATGCCACGTCCGTCATCGACGTCCTCGACGATCCCGGAGAAGCTCTGGAAGTGGCCGTCGGTCACACGGACCGTCTCGCCGATCTCGTAGGTGACGGCGGGACGCGGACGCTCCGCCTCCTCCTCCATCTGGCCCATGATCGCCTTGACTTCCTTTTCCGGAACCGGGGTCGGGCGCTTGCCCGAGCCGAGGAAGCCTGTGACCTTGGGCGTGTTCTTCACGAGGTGGTAGGCCTCGTCGGTCATGTCCATCTTCACGAGCACATAGCCCGGGAAATACTTGCGCTCGGTGTTGACCTTGCGGCCCTTGCGCACCTCGGTGACCTCCTCGGTCGGCACGAGGATCTCCTCGAACTTGTCCGTCAGGCCCTTCAGCTCCGCCTCGGCGCGGATCGCCTCTGCCACCTTCTTCTCGAAGTTGGAGTAGGCGTGGACGATGTACCACTTCGCGCTCATCCGGCGTTACGCTCCCAGGGCCAGCAGAAAATCGATGGTCAGGCTGATCAGCGAGTCGACGGCGAAGAAGAACAGCGCCGCAAAGCTGGCCATGATCAGCACCATGACGGTGGAGACGAGGGTCTCCTGGCGCGAGGTCCAGGTGACCTTGCGGCCTTCCTGGCGCACTTCACGCAGGAATTTCAGCGGGTTGAACCCCTTCTTGCGCGCAGGGGCGGGCGTCGCGGAAGCTGCGCTTCCACCCTTGTCTGCCGCGCCGGAACGGGCCGGCTGTCGCGTCTTTGCTTGTCGCGCCATGCGTCTCGCTTCTGATCCCGTGTTTGTCTGCCAGAGACTGGCAGGGGCGGAGGGTCTCGAACCCCCGACCTGCGGTTTTGGAGACCGCCGCTCTACCAGCTGAGCTACACCCCTAACAAAAGTCGCCCGTCACCAGCCGGGCCGCGCGCATTAGCACGGGACCGGCGGCCGGGCCAAGTCTTGAAAGCAGGTCTTTTAACGAGGCCTTTGCGATTAAGAAAGCCCCGCCCGGAAAAAATTCCAGCCCGGTCGCAGTCTTGCGGTCGGTTCGTGTTTGACCCCGCCGCGGCGGCGCGGTGAGATGGCGATACCGCAACGCGCGATCACATTCGGGGACAGAACATGCAGCAGTCGGCCGATATGCGCCAGGACGCCCAGGACGCCGCAGCCGCATTGCACGCCGGACGCCACCGGGAGGCGGCCGAGAAGTTCGCCGCGGCGCTGGCGCGTGATCCGCGCCAGATCGCGTGCGCGATCGGCCTCGCCTATGCGTGCAAGGCGCTTGGCGACCGGGCGGCCCAGGAGCGCGCGCTCGATCACGCGCTCGCGCTGGACGGGCGTAACCTGCATGCCCTGATCATGAAGGGCGACCTTTTTGAGGCCGATGGCGACAGCGCGGTCGCTGGCAAGTGGTACTCGGTTGCCCTGCGCGTCGCGGAGACTGTCGGACAGCTGCCCGCCCAGCTCGCGCAGGAGCTGGCGCGCATACGCGAGCGCAAGTCGCGGCTCGAGGAGGAATACGAGGCGCGCATCAGGCAGACCCTGGACGAGGCCGGCTTTCCCTCCATCCAGCCGGACAGCCGCTTCGCCCGCTCCCTCGACATCCTGCTCGGGCGGCGCGAGATCTTCGTGCAGGAACCCAAGCGCTATTACTTCCCGGGTCTGCCCCAGATCGAGTTCTACGACCGGCTCGACTTCGACTGGGTCCCGACACTCGAAGCGAAGACCGCGATCATCCGTGGCGAGCTCGAGGCCCTGCGGGCGGAGGGGGATTCCTTCACACCCTATCTCGAGGCCAACCAGTCCGGCCCGGTGACGCATCACCGCGACATGGTCGGCAATGACGACTGGGGCGCTTACTATCTCTGGAAGGACGGCCGGCCGGTCGAGGACCATGTCGCCCGCTTCCCCGAGACCGCCAAGGCCCTTCAGGACCTGCCGATACCACGCATCGAGGGTACCAGCCCCAACATCCTGTTCTCCCGTCTGAAGCCGGGCGCCTCCATCCCGCCCCATAACGGATTGATCAACACGCGGCTGATCTGCCACCTGCCCTTGATCGTTCCGGACGGCTGCGGCTTCCGCGTCGGCTCGCAGACCCGCCCCTGGGTGGAGGGCGAGCTGTTCATCTTCGACGATTCCATCGAGCACGAGGCCTGGAACCGCTCCGGCAAGGAGCGGGTCGTCCTTCTGTTCGAGATCTGGCGTCCCGAGCTTTCCGAAACCGAGCGGGCCCAGGTCAGCACGCTGCTGTCGTCGATCGGCGTGCGGACCAGCGACGGGTGAACCGGCACACCGGCGCAGGCGCCGGGAAGGTGAAAAGAAAGGGGCGGCGGATCGAAATCCGCCGCCCGTCAGTTTCGGTCGATCGTTTCCGACGGCCTAGAAGCTCTTGTTCACGCCGAAGAAGACGAAACGCCCGAGAGCATCATACACCTGCGGGAAGGTGTTGCCGTTGCCGGCACCCGCGCCCACAGCCGCCGACAGCGGAGGAGCCTCGTCGAACACGTTGTTGACGCCGGCGCGGAAGCGCAGATCGTCACGCGGCGACCAGCTGCCCGAGATGTCGAACCAGTTCCGGTCGGACAGGACCTCGTGGACCGGCGTGTCGGCCGGGAAGTTGTTGACCTCCCCGAAGTAGCGCCAGGTGCCCGTGACATCGAAATTCCACGGCGTGATCCAGGTGGCACGCAGCTTGTGGCGCCATTCCGGGTTCGAGGCTCCGAAGGTGGAGTTGCACGAGCCGCCGTAGAAACCGACGCAATCGAACTCGTCTGCGCCGGGGAACGGAACCCCCGCGAGCGATTCGAGGTAGGTCCCGACGAGTTCGAAATTGACCTCGCCGAGCTCGGACCCGACATCGGCCAGATCGAAGGTGTAGCTCGCCACGATGTCCACGCCCTGCGTCGACAGCTCACCGATATTCTGGTTGAGCGCGGTGATGAAGCCGCTCGGATTGGCCCACAGCGTCCCGCCGGCGCCCCGATTGATCAGCGAGCAGAACAACGGATCGCCCGTCAGCAGGCAGTTCTCCAGCGTCGCCGACTCCGGGATCGTCGAGATCGCATCCTCGACGGTGATGTCGAAATAGTCGACCGACAGCGTGAAGCCCGGCAGCATGGACGGGGTCAGCACGACGCCGATCGTGACGGTATCGGAGACCTCCGGAGCCAGACCGGCCTCACCACCACCGAGCGTGTTGA
Organism: Marinicauda algicola; assembly: GCF_017161425.1. Taxonomy (GTDB): domain Bacteria; phylum Pseudomonadota; class Alphaproteobacteria; order Caulobacterales; family Maricaulaceae; genus Marinicauda; species Marinicauda algicola. Next base: position 1,338,544 of record NZ_CP071057.1, read on the forward strand.
ACTGGCCGGCCGGGTTGTCGGCGATATTGCCGTACTGGGCCGGTGTCACGCCGGTGTTCTGGCACTGTGCGAGAGTTCCGCGCGGCGCCGGCTGAGACGTCGCCGGATCGAAGTCGCCCGCGCAGGGATCGAACAGGCCGTTCGGGCCCGAAGAGAGGTCGAAGAGGCCGAGCACCTGGGGCGAGAACAGCTCGACCACGTTCGGCGCACGCACCGCACGCTGGTAGGCAGCGCGGATCCGCAGATCCGACGTCGGACCCCATTCCAGGCCCGCCTTGTAGGTGTCGGTCGAAGTCCCCGTGTTGTACTCCGAGAAGCGATAGGCGCCCTCGAAGTTCAGGAACTCGATGCCGGGACGGTTCTCGACCAGCGGCACCTGGACCTCGCCGAAGAGTTCCCAGACATCCGTCGAACCGGAAACCGGCAGGGTCGCACCGCCCTGACCGAAGCCGTCGCCGGACTGGTAGGCCTCGTCCGGGTTCCGCTCGAGGGTGTCGCGGCGGTACTCGGCACCGAGCGCGATGCTGACCGGGGTGTCGGCGGCCGGCGACTGGATCCCGTAGCGGGCCAGGTCACCGAAGATCGAGCCGGAGATCACCTGCTGGGTCGTGGAGCCCTGCTCCTGCAGGGGCGAGGTGATGTAGTTCAGCGACTCCGCCGAGGGCGTACCGGAGAAGATGTTGTACGGCACGCAGCTCGGCGCGTCGTTGGCCGGGTCGGCATCGACGTTCACGCGGCACTGGATCGATCCGTCCGGAGCCAGGGCAGCGTCGAGGGCCAGCGAGGACTTCCGGATCGACAGCTCGTTCTGGTAGCGGCTCGCATAGATGACCCTGGCGTAGGAGCCGAAGACATCGTAGTCGAAGCCGGTGTCGAAGAACGCGCCACGCGTGCCCACCACACCGCGATAGGTGGTGTTCTCGATCAGGTTCTGGCGCGGGCCGCCTTCCACGTTGCGGCGCAGGATCAGCACGCCTTCGGCGACATCGTCACCGGACAGGCCGTTCTGCGTGCACAGGAAGTCGACCTGCTGCGCGGTCAGGAACGGGTTCGAGCAGCGGATGCCGCCCGACTGGCCCGCCACGCCGCCGCCGAACACGCCCGACGGGGCGATCTGGGCATTGGTGACCGTGTCGGTGAAGCCGAGTTCGGTATAGACGTCGAAGTGAGGATTGAACTCGTAGTGGGCGAACGTGCCGAACGTGTAACGCTCGTCCGGACGCTGGTAGAAGTTGAACGGGTTGAAGTTGAACGTGTCCGTTACGAAGTCCCGAGGAATGAACTCCGAGCCGTCGGTGCGGAACCACAGGCCGGTCCCCGGACGGGTCGGGCCGAGGTTCAGGAAGTTCGCCACCGCGTTGGTCGACGAACCCGAGCAGGTGAACTCGGTGCCGCTGTTGCGGGTGCCGAAGGCGCACGCGGAGTAGTCGCGGTTGGCCTGGTAGACCGGGTTCACTTCACGATAGGTGATGTAGGCCGTCGCGTTGCCGCGCCCGTCCGGCGTGTTCACGCCGAGCACGCCGGAAAGCTGGACCGCCTCGCCGTCCACCACGTTCTCGTCCGGCAGCCTGAACTGGTCCGGGTTGGCCGCGTTGAACTCCTCGATCAGCGACTGGATCGAGTGGTCGTTGTGGTGCTGGTAGAAGCTGTACTGGGCGTCGAGCTCGAGACCCTCGAAGTCATCGACCATGATGAAGTTGACGACGCCGGAGACCGCGTCCGAACCGTACACCGCCGAGGCGCCGCCGGTCAGGACCTCGACGCGCTCGATGAGCTGGCCGGGGATCTGGTTGAGGTCGGCGGCCTGGGCGCCGACGATCGGCGAACCGAAGGGCAGACGACGGCCGTTCTGCAGCACCAGGGTGCGCACCGAGCCGAGACCGCGAAGGTTCACGGTGGCGGTACCCGAGGCGCCGTTGGAGATGTTGGAACCCTGGGCGGCGAAGGCCTGCGGCAGGGTGTTGATCATGTCTTCGACACGCAGGATGCCGCGATCGGCGATCTCCTGGGCGTCGATCTGGGTGACCGGGCTGACCGCGACGAGGTTCGCCGAGCGGATACGCGTACCGGTCACGACAACGACGTCTTCCTGATCGCGGATGTCGCTGGCTTCGTCACGGGTCGGGGCGGCCGGCTCTTCCAGAGGCTCCTGGGCCCAGGCCGGAGCGGAAAGCCCCAGACCGGTCAGGAGCGTGGACGCCATCGCCCAGGCCTTCAAATTCTTCGGTTGCATGGTGATGTGTCTCCCCATCGTTGATATGCGATCTCGTATCTGCCAGCCATTTTGTTATGGCTTGACCACCATGCGACTTAATCCGCGTCGGCAGCCCTGTTCAATCGATCACCTCCGTAAGGTGCGCATTTGATCACCGCTGTGTGACAATTATGCTTCAGCGTTCCGGGCACGGTTTGTCCCGGTCGGCAGGCAAAAGAAAAGCGGCGGGTCCGAGGACCCGCCGCCGCAGTTGGTCTGATCGTGATGACTTCTCTTAGAAGCCTTGCGTGATGCCGAAGAACACGTACCGGCCAAGGGCATCGTACACCTGCGGATAGGTGTTGCCGTTGCCGAAGCCGGCCCCGACGGACGCCGAGAGCGGCGGGGCTTCGTCGAGCACGTTGTTCACGCCGAAGCGCACGCTGGTGCCTTCGCGGGCATGCCAGTTCGCCGAGATGTCGAACCAGTTCTGCGAGTCGAGCGTCTCGTGGACGGCAGCGCCGCCACCGAAGATGTCGACTTCACCGAAGTAGCGCCAGGTACCCGTCACGTCGACATCCCACGGGGTGACCCAGGTCGTGCGCAGCTTGTGGCGCCATTCCGGGTTCGGGGTGCCGCACTGCGATCCGTAGAAGCCGACGCAGTCGAACGGCGTGGCGCCCGGGAAGGACACCGTCTCGAGCTGGTCGAGATACGTGCCGACGAGCTCGACATTCAGCTCGCCGGTGCCGGCGGCCATGTTGTCGAGATCGAAGGTGTAGCTCGCCACCACGTCGACGCCGCGGGTCGAGAGCTCCCCGATGTTCTGGTTCGTGGCAACCACGAAGCCGGTCGGGTTGGCCCACAGCGTTCCGCCATTGCCGCGATTGATCAGCGAGCAGAACTCCGCAGCGCCGGTCGCGAGACACTGAGCCAGCGCCTGGGACGGCGGGACCGTCGAGATCGCGTCCTCGACGACGATGTCGAAGTAGTCGATCGACAGCGTGAAGCCGGGCAGCGCCGACGGCGTGAACACGGCACCGAAGGTGATCGTGTCCGACGTCTCCGGCCCGAGATCCGGGTTGCCGCCGAACAGGGCGTTGAACTGACCGGCCGGGTTGTCGGCGATGTTGCCGTACAGGGCCGGGGTCACGCCGGTGTTCGCGCAGGCCGCCTGGCTCGCCGCAGGCGTGGTGCCCGCGCACGGATCGTAGAGGCCATTGGCGTTCTGCGACAGGTCGAACAGGCCGATGCCGGTCGGCGAGAACAGCTCGACCACGTTCGGCGCACGCACCGCACGCTGGTAGCTGGCCCTCACGCGCAGATCTGCCGTCGGACCCCACTCAAGGCCTGCCTTGTAGGTGTCGGTCGACACGCCCGTCGAGTACTCCGAGAAGCGATAGGCGCCCTCGAAGTTCAGGAACTCGATGCCGGGACGGTTCTCGACCAGCGGCACCTGGACCTCGCCGAAGAGTTCCCAGACGTCCGTCGAACCGGAAACCGGGTTCGTCGGGCCGCCCTGACCGAAGCCGTCGCCGGACTGGTAGGCCTCGTCCGGGTTCCGGTCGAGGGTGTCGCGGCGGTATTCGGCACCGAGCGCGATCCCCACCGGGGTGTCGGCGGCCGGCGACTGGATCCCGTAGCGGGCCAGGTCACCGAAGATCGAGCCGGAGATCACCTGCTGGGTCGTAGTGCCCTGCTCCTGCAGCGGCGAGGTGATGTAGTTCAGCGCCGCAGCCGAGGGCGTACCGGAGAAGATGTTGTACGGCACGCAGCCCGGCGCGTCGTTGGCCGGATCGGCGTCCGCGTTGACGCGGCAGACGATGTTGCCGTTCACGTCGCGCGCAGCGTCGAGGGCCAGCGAGGACTTCCGGATCGACAGCTCGTTCTCGTACTCGTTCGCATACGTGACCTTGGCGTAGGAGCCGAAGACATCGTAGTCGAAGCCGGTGTCGAAGAACGCGCCACGCGTGCCCACCACACCGCGATAGGTGGTGTTCTGGATGTGGCTCTGACGCGGGCCGCCTTCCACGTTGCGGCGCAGGATCAGCACGCCTTCGGCGACATCGTCACCGGACAGGCCGTTCTGCGTGCACAGGAAGTCGACCTGCTGCGCGGTCAGGAACGGGTTCGAGCAGCGGATGCCGCCCGACTGGCCCGCCACGCCGCCGCCGAAGATGCCCGACGGGGCGATCTGGGCATTGGTGACCGTGTCGGTGAAGCCGAGTTCGGTATAGACGTCGAAGTGACGGTTGAACTCGTAGTGGGCGAACGTGCCGAACGTGTAACGCTCGTCCGGACGCTGGTAGAAGTTGAACGGGTTGAAGTTGAACGTGTCCGTGGTGAAGTTCCGCGGAATGAACTCCGAACCGTTCGTCCGGAACCACAGGCCGGTCCCCGGACGGGTCGGGCCGAGGTTCAGGAAGTTCGCCACCGCGTTGGTCGACGAACCCGAGCAGGTGAACTCGGTGCCGCTGTTGCGGGTGCCGAGCGCGCACGCGGAGTAGTCGCGGTTGGCCTGGTAGACCGGGTTCACTTCACGATAGGTGACGTAGGCCGTCGCGTTGCCGCGCCCGTCCGGCGTGTTCACACCGAGGATCGCGGACAGCTGGGTCGCCTCGCCGTCCACCACGTTCTCGTCCGGCAGCTTGAACTGGTCCGGGTTGGCCGCGTTGAACTCCTCGATCAGCGACTGGATCGAGTGGTCGTTGTGGTGCTGGTAGAAGCTGTACTGGGCGTCGAGCTCGAGACCCTCGAAGTCATCGACCATGATGAAGTTGACGACGCCGGAAATCGCGTCCGAACCGTACACCGCCGAGGCGCCGCCGGTCAGGACTTCGACGCGCTCGATGAGCTGCGCCGGGACCTGGTTGAGGTCGGCGGCCTGGGCGCCGGCGATCGGCGAACCGAAGGGCAGACGACGGCCGTTCTGCAGCACCAGGGTGCGCACCGAGCCGAGACCGCGAAGGTTCACGGTGGCGGTACCCGAGGCGCCGTTGGAGATGTTGGAACCCTGGGCGGCGAAGGCCTGCGGCAGGGTGTTGATCATGTCTTCGACACGCAGGATGCCGCGATCGGCGATCTCCTGGGCGTCGATCTGGGTGACCGGGCTGACCGCGACGAGGTTCGCCGAACGGATACGCGTACCGGTCACGACAACGACGTCTTCCTGATCGCGGATGTCGCTGGCTTCGTCACGGGTCGGGGCGGCCGGCTCTTCCAGAGGCTCCTGGGCCCAGGCCGGAGCGGAAAGCCCCAGACCGGTCAGGAGCGTGGACGCCATCGCCCAGGCCTTCAAATTCTTCGGTTGCATGGTGATGTGTCTCCCCATCTATGCAGGCTTTGTGTTGTGCACACGGAAATCGGACCCGACAGGCGGGCCATTCCGAGTCGGACGGTATCGCCACGATTACTGGGAGGCAAACCCTTCGCCCCAGTGAAATCAAACAATGAGACAGGCGTGTGACAAATATGCTGCGCCTTGCTCACCTAGATTGATTTTCCGATCTCAATATTGGTGGTCGTTCGATTACTTTATGGAAGATAAGGTGTTCGTTCGATTACTTTCTGATTCAGATCGCCCCCGTCCCGGACCTGGAGCGTGAGGGTGTACGCGCCACGAAAAAGGGCCGCCCGGTTGCCGGGCGGCCCTGATTCGTCTCGCCGGTAAGGCGGGGGCTCGAAGACTACTCGAGGATCTTCGACACCACGCCCGCGCCGACCGTGCGCCCGCCCTCGCGGATGGCGAAGCGCAGCTTCTCTTCCATCGCGATCGGGGTGATCAGCTCGACATTGATCTCCACATTGTCGCCCGGCATCACCATCTCGGTGCCCTCTTTCAGGGTCACAACACCGGTCACGTCGGTCGTGCGGAAGTAGAACTGCGGACGGTAGTTGGAGAAGAACGGCGTGTGACGCCCGCCCTCTTCCTTCGTCAGGATGTAGGCCTCCGCCTCGAACTTCTTGTGCGGGGTGATCGAGCCCGGCTTGGCCAGAACCTGGCCGCGCTCAACGCCCTCACGGTCGATGCCGCGCAGCAGGATGCCCACATTGTCGCCCGCCTCGCCCTGGTCGAGCAGCTTGCGGAACATCTCAACGCCCGTGCACGTCGTCTTCACCGTGTCGCGGATGCCCACGATCTCGATCTCGTCGCCAACCTTCACGATGCCGCGCTCGATGCGGCCCGTCACGACCGTGCCCCGGCCCGAGATCGAGAACACGTCCTCGATCGGCATCAGGAAGGCCTGGTCCTTGGGACGCTCCGGCGTCGGGATGTACTCGTCCACAGCCGCCATCAGCTCGCGGATCTTGTCCTCGCCGATCTCGTTGTCGCGCCCTTCCATCGCCGCCAGCGCAGAGCCGGCAACGATCGGAATGTCGTCGCCCGGGAAGTCGTAGGAGGACAGAAGCTCGCGCACTTCCATCTCCACCAGCTCCAGAAGCTCCGGATCGTCGACCTGGTCCACCTTGTTCAGGAACACCACCAGGGCCGGAACGCCGACCTGGCGCGCCAGAAGAATGTGCTCGCGCGTCTGCGGCATCGGACCGTCCGCCGCGTTCACGACAAGGATCGCCCCGTCCATCTGAGCCGCGCCCGTGATCATGTTCTTCACGTAGTCCGCGTGGCCCGGGCAGTCCACGTGCGCGTAGTGACGGTTCTCCGTCTCGTACTCCACGTGCGCCGTCGAGATCGTGATCCCGCGCGCCTTCTCCTCAGGCGCACCGTCGATCTGGTCATACGCCCGGAACTCGCCGAAATACTTCGTGATCGCCGCCGTCAGCGTCGTCTTGCCGTGGTCAACGTGACCGATCGTGCCGATGTTCACGTGCGGCTTCGTGCGTGCAAACTTTTCCTTAGCCATCTCGCTCGAACCTTCATGATGGGATGGAACGTTAGAACGGCGCGAGACCGCACCGCGAAAACTGAGCGCGCGGGATAGCGTCCGTACGCGTCAATGGCAAGAGGTATGCGCGGTTCGCCCGCGCGCCGGCCTCCGGCGCGCGAAGTAGCCACTCTCGGAGACACGTCCATGCGCGCAATGGAACTCGACGAACCGGGTCAGGCGCTGCGGCTGCGCCAGCGCGACGATCCCGAGCCGGGCCGCGGCGAGGTGCGCCTGCGGGTGGCCGCCTGCGGCGTCTGCCGCACCGACCTGCACGTGGTGGACGGCGATCTGGAACAGCACCGCTCGCCCGTGATTCCCGGCCACGAGATCGTCGGCCGGGTCGATGCGATCGGCGAGGGTGTCGAGGACATCGCCGTCGGCGACCGGCTCGGCGTGCCCTGGCTCGGCTGGACGTGCGGGGCGTGCCGCTATTGCCGCTCGGGCCGGGAGAATCTCTGCGACAACGCCCAGTTCACCGGCTGGACCCGGCCCGGGGGCTTCGCGGACACGGCGATCGCCGACGCGCGCTACTGTTTCCCGATCCCCGACTCGTTCTCGGACGAGGCCGCCGCGCCGCTGCTGTGCGCGGGGCTGATCGGCCATCGCGCCTGGCGCATGGCCGGCGAGCCGGACCATGTGCGCCGCCTCGGCGTGTACGGCTTCGGCGCGGCCGCCCACCTGATGAGCCAGGTCGCGATCGCCCGGGGTCAGAAGGTCTACGCCTTCACCCGTCCAGGCGACGAGGCCGCGCAGGACTTCGCCCGCGAGCTCGGCTGCGTGTGGGCCGGCGGCTCGGACACCGCCCCGGACGAGGAACTCGACGCGGCGATCCTCTTCGCGCCGGTCGGCGATCTCGTGCCCGCCGCCCTGCGCGCCGTCGCCAAGGGCGGCACCGTGGTATGCGCCGGCATCCACATGAGCCCGATCCCGCAATTTCCCTACTCGATCCTGTGGGGCGAGCGCCGCCTCGTCTCGGTGGCCAACCTCACCCGGCAGGATGGTCTGGACTTCCTCCCCCTCGCTGCCGAGATCGGCATCGAGCCGCGCACCAGGACCTATGCGCTCGAAGAGGCCAACCAGGCGCTCGAGGATCTGCGGGAGGGCCGGCTGTCCGGCGCGGCGGTGCTGAAACCGTGAGCGGGGAAGCCGGGCCCGTCCGGCCGAAGCTCGCGCGGCGAGCGAAGCCCCTGCCGGGCATCCTCCGCCTTCAATCAATTCAGGGGATCGAACAGCCCGCCTCCGCCAAGGCTTCGGCGAGACGGGCTTCGCTCGAATGAAATGTGCCGGTTTGCCTAGCCGAAGCTCGCGAAGCGAGCGAAGGCTGGAGCGGGCGATCGGAATCGAACCGACATATGCAGCTTGGAAGGCTGCCGTTCTACCATTGAACTACGCCCGCATCGCCAAGCCCTTCCGTTGTGCCGCCGATCGGCGCGCGAGGCAAGCGCGGGGGGAAGATGGGTTGCAGATCGAGAGGCCCAGGCTCAGCTTGCCGAAGTTCGCGGGAGGTTCAGCCCGCCTTCGCCCTGTCGGCGCCGGCGAGGCCGGCTTCTCCTGCGTAACGCAAGAGAAGGCTGGTGCGGGCGGCCGGAGTCGAACCGGCACGGAGGTTGCCCTCCAACGGATTTTAAGTCCGGTGCGTCTACCAATTCCGCCACGCCCGCGCGCGTCCCGGAGGCGTATCCATAAAGCAGACGGGCCGGTCTTTTGAAAGACCGGCCCGCCGCTCGCGTCCCTTGAGGCAGGGGTCGGACTATTTCTTGATCTCGTCGACGCTGGTGACGATCTTGTCGCAGAGGCCGTACTCGATCGCGTCCTTGGCCGAGAGCCAGAAATCGCGGTCGGTGTCCTTCTCGATGCGTTCCAGCGGCTGGCCGGTGGCGTCGGAGAAGATCTGGTTCAGGCGCTGGCGCATGATCTGCATCTCGCGCACCTGGATCTCGATGTCGCTGGCCATCCCGCCGGCGCCGCCGGAGGGCTGGTGCAGCAGGAAGCGGGTGTTGGGCAGCGCGTAGCGGTCGCCCTTCTCGGCGCCGACATAGATGAGCGCGCCCGCGCTCGCCACCCAGCCGGAGCCGAGCGTGATCACGCGCGGTTTGATGAACTTCATCATGTCGTGGATCATGTCGCCGCTCTCGACATGGCCGCCGGGGCTGGAGATCACCATCAGGATCGGCTCGTCGCTCTTGCCGGCCATGGCCAGCAGCTGGGCGCAGACCGAGCGGGCCGCCTTGTCGTTGATCGAGCCGGTGATGAGGATGGTGCGGCTGTCGAACAGCGCCTTGCCGAGAAAGTCCGGCGCGGCCTTCAGCGCATCGGGATTCTCCTTGTCCTCGTCCTCGTCGTCGTTGCGGATGAGGCGGGGGTCGTAGGCATGGGCCATCGGAACAATCCTGTGATCTGAACGCGGGCGGAGGAGGCCGGCACGCGGCCGCCCGCCTCCGGTCGATGAGACTGGAGCAAGAGGGTAGGATGGCGCGGGCCCGCGAACAAGCGGTTGGCGAGCCCGTGCTGCAGCGCTACTCGCCCCGGCCCGAGGACCCGAGCCGCTCCTGCGCCGCGGCGGTCTCGGCGAGCCTTGCCAGCTGGACGAACTCGCCCCGGAGCCCGAACGGGTCCTCGCCGCGCGCGCCGTTGGCGATCGCGGCCGCATCGGAGAAGCCGAAATCGTTCAGATAGGGATCGCCGCGCAGCAGTTGGGCATAGGCCGCGGCGGCCACGGCGAAGCGCACCTCGCCATCGGCGTCCTCGAAGCGCGAGACCGCGTCGGCCTGCGTCACCGGGGTCTCGATCAGGCGGCTCTCCGCCTCGCCGGGGCGCTTGTAGCGGAGGCGCACGAAGGCGTATTCCCCCGACGGATCGGCAGCTTGCGGCCGGGCTTCATAGCGCAGCGGTTCCACCATCCGGGCCGGGCTGTCCGGCGCAACGATCTCGTAGATCGCGGTCACCGAATGAAGTCGCCGTCGGTCAGCAGCATGACGCGGTTGACCGCCGCCTCGTCGAAATTCTGCTCGGCCAGCGCATAGGCCTGGCGCAGCCCCTCCCCACCCGCGGTCGAGCCGCCCGCGCTCAGCCGGTCGAGCGCCGCCTCGATGCGCGCGCGTTCGGAGACGGGCGTGGGCTCGAGCACCGTGCCGGCCGCGCCGGCATAGACCACGATGCCGATCGTGTCGTCGGGATCGAGCTCGCCGAGCAGCATCCTGAGGCCCTGGATCGCGAGCGGCAGCTTGTCGGGGGAGTTCATCGAGCCGGAGACGTCGATCAGGAAGACCAGATTCGCGCGGGGGCGCTCGGCACGCGCGATATCGTAGCCCTGGATGCCGATGTGCATGAGCTGCGTCGCGTCATTCCACGGATTGGGCATCACGGTGACGTGCGCGGCGAACGGATCCCGTTCGCTTCGCGGCAGCGGATAGGCGTAGTCGAAATAATTGATGATGTGGTCAGGTTGACCTAAGGATTTGAAACTAGATGGAAAACGCCAGCACACTCTGCACACTTTGCACAATGTGTGCTGGACGTGTTCCCGGTGTGTTACGCCGTGTTCCGGCGCAGCTCCACGACGTTGCTCTCCTTGGCCTCCCCGGGCTTGCGCCGGGAGAGGGTCGCAACGGCGTCCTGTAGGTGGTCAGCGCTCAGGTGCGCGTAAATCTGGGTCACCTCGGTCGACGAGTGACGCAGGACCTTCTGCACCTCGTAGATCGGCACGCCCCGCATGATCATGCGCGAGGCCGCCGTGTGGCGCAGCTTGTGGAGCGTGATGTCGCCGAGCCCGGCCCGCTTGGCGGCGGGGCGGAAGCGGTACTCGATCCACTTGTAGGCGCGGCGGCGCTCCTCGTCGACGACATTCCCGCGCTCGTCCAAGGTGCCCTTCACCACCCGCCACCACGTGGGGTGATCCCAGAGGCGCTTGAGGTACTCCCGGGCGTCGGCGTTGAGTGGGACAGAGCCCGGCGAGCCGGACTTCTGCTGGTTCAGGACGAGCGTGTTGCCCACGAGGTCAGCCTTGCGGGCGAGGATCAGCTCGGAAACGCGCATCCCGGTCTGGAGCAGGATGTCCGCCACCAGAGCCAGCACAGTGCCGGTCCCGGGGAGCCACGGGTGGCCGCCGTTGTTCGTCGGGTTGGTCGGACGGTCCAGCGAGAGCAGCTCCGCGCGGAGGCGGTCCTCCTCCTCCTCGGTCTTGATGTAGACCGGGGCCTTGTCCTTCTTCCGCGTCGGGTACGGGAGCTTCGGCACGCTGTCGAGCTTCTCGTCCTCGCAGGCGATCTCCAGCGCGGTCGATAGGGTCGAGATGCGGCGCTGGATCGTCGAGGCCGACAGCCCCGCCTCTTCCATGACCTCGGTCCACTCACGCACGAGGCGCGTGGAGGCGCAGGAGCGTGAGCTGAGAGCAGCCGGAGCGGACAAGGTGTTCGCGGAGCAGGTCTCCTCAGTCGCCCAGCGCGACCAGCTTGAGGCGGCGCTGGAGTTCATCCGCGAGGGCGACACCCTGCTCGTCACGCGGCTTGATCGCCTCGCCCGCTCCATCCGGGACCTCATGGAGATCGTCGAGCGGGTGAAGGCCAAGGGTGCGGCCCTGCGCATCCTCGCCATGGACCTCGACACCTCCAGCGCCACCGGCAAGCTGATGCTCGGCATCCTCGGGTCTGTCGCCGAGTTCGAGCGAGAGATCATGCTGGAGAGGCAGCGAGAGGGGATCGCCAAGGCGAAGGCCGCAGGGAAGTACAAGGGCCGCGCCCCCACCGCCCGGCGCAAGGCCCCTGAGGTGCGCAAGCTGCTGTCCGAAGGGCTGACAGAGCTGGCGGTGGCCGAACGCCTCGGGATCAGCCGGTCGAGCGTCCAGCGGATCAAGCGAGAGATGGCAGCCGCCTAAGGGCTCCCTCGGGGTGTTGGGAGGAGGCGGGGGCTGGCTCTTCGGGGAGGTCCCAAGAACAGCCTAGAGAACCAACCCCGGGACCAAGGGTGCGCCCTAATTGGCGCGTCCCGCTCCCCTCGCCACTCTCTCCGGAACCGCCAGCTGATCGCCCTCCCAGCACTCGCGAAATGAGCGTGGGCCAGCGCCGATCAGGGCACCCCGCTACCGAACCCTATGCCGACATCCGAACGGCGCTCGCCCATGCCTCTATGGGCCTTCTAGAGGGCAGCGGCTGTCGATCCTTGCTCCCCACCAGCAGCTCACTTCTGGACGGGACATCTCGCTCGATCCGGTCGAGCGCCTCAGGCGTGGGCAGGATGCCTCGGCGGCGCAGGTCCCGCAGCAGGCTCTCGCGGCCCTCCCGGATGAAGCTCACCAGTATCCAGCTCGCCTTGCGCCCCGTCCGGGGCTTCGCGACGATGAACTGGAGCGGGTCCTTCAACAGCGCGAAGGTGTCGTTGATGTTGAACAGGAACTCAGTCTGCATGGGTACTCCCTCTTGAACGCGAAAAGCCCGCCTCGGCGAGGACCGGGCGGGCTCGGGTTGATGACGTGGACGAGAAGGCTCTCAGAGCATGGGCTGGGCCGTAGAGCGGGGCTCGGGTGGGACGCCCTAGGCAGGTCACGAACGGCGCTGGCCCATAACCTCCTGGGCCGGGAAGAGACCGGACTGGAGCGCACCTGCCCCTCCCCCTACAGGGCCGACCCCACCCCATGGGGGAATTGAGACGGGGCGGCCTAGAGAATGCCTCTTCGGATGACTGCGGTGAAAAATCCGGGATGCTCGCTGAGGCGCAGCGACAATGCTCCGCCCTCCCCCTCCGACATACCCTCCCTAGGATGATCCTTAGGATGAGAGGTTATTGGTGGGGGTGGTTCTCGAAGAGGGTTCTCTAAGAACCATCTCTAGGATCATCCCTTAGTCCAAGGGTGCGCCCTAATTGGCCGACGCATCCTCCAACGGCCTATCCCCCTCCCCCGTGGGCTCGTCAATCTCGTCCGAGAGAGCGTGGCGGGGGAAGTGGTTCCAGGACTAATTGATCTTGAATGATGACTGCACTCTGACCGCACCAGCACGGAATGAGAACGCCCGCCCCGAACAATGCCGGAACGGGCGTTTTTACAGTGTGCAGACGGCGCTAGGTTTCATGCGGCTCGATCAATCGCCAAATGGCAAACGATCTGAAAAACCCAATGATTTCAACGCGCCGACATAATTGATGATCTCCTCGGGCCGGATCGCGTCGCGCGGCGGCAGAACGCCGTCCCGCAGATAGCGCCGCGCGACGGCATAGCTCGCCGTGTCGACATCGATGGAGAAGGTGGAGACCGGCTCCTCCTGCGTCACCACGACGGGGTTGGCGTCGACGTCCTCGTAGCGCTCGCGGTCGATATCGCCGGGCATGGGCTGGGGCATGATCATCGGCTCGGCCGCCATGCGCGCGCCGGTCGCGACGAGGCTGTAGGCCTCGAGGGCCGACGGGGGCGGCGGCGGCGTCGGCGCGTGAGGCACCGGTTCGGCGGCCTCGCGCTCGCGCGCGAGGTCCGCGCGGCCATCGCCCTCGTCCTGTACCGTCCGTGCGCAGGCGGTCATCACGAGCAGCACGCCCATCGAGGCGGCGCACAGCCAGTACGTCTTCGAAGTGGTCACCATGATCTGTCCCTTGGCTCTCGCGTCCCTTGCGAGGGCCACGCTGCGCGGGGCTTGCGGCGTCACCATGCCGGAAATGGGGCGATCAGGGGGCGAGCGTCTCCAGCTCGCGCCCGACGCGTTCCAGCGCCGCCTCGTCGGTGCCGCGCGCGACGAGAACGATGCCGCGGCGGAAACCGCCCTGCTCGTCTTCCTCGAACCAGGGATAGGAACCGATGGAGGTCCGGGGGTGGGCCTGCTGGATTTCGGACAGGCGTGCGGCGATGTCGCCCTCGCGCACGCCCTCGAGCCGGACCGAGATGCTGCGGGTCACCGCCCCGCCCTCGATGCGGGGGGCGATGTCCTCCAGCATGCCGCGCACGATCTGGGGCACGCCGGCGAGCACGAAGACGTTCTCGATCTGGAAGCCCGGCGCGCCGGTGACGGGGTTCTCGATGAGGCGCGCGCCCTCGGGGATGCGCGCCATCTTCAGGCGCGCCGGCGTCAGCTCGGTCTTCGCCTTCGCGTACCACGCCTCGAGGATCGCGCGCGCGTCGGCCCGGATGGAGATCCCGCGCCCGAAGGCCTTCGCGACCGCGTCCGCGGTGATGTCGTCATGGGTCGGCCCGATCCCGCCGGTGGTGAAGACATAGCTGCAGCGTGCGCGCAGCGCGTCGACCGCCTCGACGATGGCGTCCTCCTCGTCGGCCACGATGCGCACCTCGCGCACGGTGACGCCGAGCGGGGCGAGGAATTGCGCGATCTGCTGGACGTTCGCGTCGCGGGTGCGCCCGGACAGGATCTCGTCGCCGATCACGACGATGCCGGCGGTGACCTGGTCTTGTCCCATGGCGGGCTCCTCGCATATGGCTGTTGGGCTGGAGATATGCCCGCGCCACGCGCCGAAGGCAAAGCCCGACGGGAGAATTCACCCTGCCCCTCGCCCAAGACGATCCCGGCTGGGACCTGCCCCGCCCCTTCATCCGGACCCTCACGGTGAGCGCCGGCGATATCGACGCGTTCGGCCACGCCAACAACGCGGCCTATCTGCGCTGGGCCGACGAGACGGCCTGGGCGCACTGGGCCGCGGACGGCTACAGCGTGCAGGACTGCCTCGACGCCGACCGCGGCATGGCGATCGTGCGCACCGAGGCGGACTATCTCGGCCACGGGCGCGAGGCGGACGAGATCGCCTGCGCGGTGTGGATCGCGCGTTCGGACGGGCGCCTGCGGGCCGAGCGCTGGTACCAGTTCCGCCGCATCGCGGACGGGGCGACCATCTTCCGCGCGCAGACCCGGCTCGTCTGCTTCCAGCTCTCCACCGGCAGGCCGGCGCGCATGACGGGCGTCTTCGCGGCCCATTACGCCCGGCCCGCGCCCGATCTCGCCGCGGCGGCGGAGGCGTTTGCCGGGCCCGCGTGAGAGCGCCGGCTCGCGGGCGCGGTCCGCAGGCGGACCCGGCCGGAAGCGGCACAGGAGATGCCGCTCCCCCGCGAGCGCGCCGGCCGGGCTGAAACCGGTTCGCGCCGGCGCCGTTTCATTCCCGGCCGGACGCGGCTATATGGGGGTCAGAAGAAGGAGAGCGAGCGGTGAGCGACGCCAATCTCGAGACCGAAACCGTCAGCCGCGACGGACGCATCAAGCGCCACGGGCCGGAAGGCTTCGAGGGGATGCGCAAGGCGGGATTCATCGCGGCCTCCGCGCTCGACGATCTCGTCGGCTTCGTGCAGCCGGGCGTGACCACCCAGGAGATCGACGACCGGGTGCGCAACTTCTTCCTCGCCCAGGGCGCGGTGCCGGCGACGCTCTTCTATCGCGGTTACACCAAGAGCTCGTGCACCTCGATCAATCACGTCGTGTGCCACGGCATCCCGAACGACAAGCCGCTGAAGGAAGGCGACATCGTCAATATCGACGTCACCTGCATCAAGGACGGATGGCACGGCGATACCAGCCGCATGTTCCCGGTCGGGGAAATCCGGCGCAAGGCCGAGCGCCTGATCGAGGTGACCTACGAGGCCCTGATGCGCGGCATCGCCCAGGTGAAACCGGGCAACACGTTCGGCGATATCGGCGCGGCGATCCAGGAATACGCGGAAGCCCAGCGCACCGGGGTGGTGCGCGATTTCTGCGGCCACGGCATCGGACGGCTGTTCCACGACGCGCCCAACGTGCTGCACTTCGGCGAGCGCGGCACCGGCGAGCGCCTGGAGCCGGGCATGTTCTTCACCATCGAACCGATGCTCAATGCCGGAAAGCCCACCGTGAAGGTGCTCGCCGACGGCTGGACCGCCGTGACCCGCGACAAGTCGCTCTCGGCCCAGTTCGAGCACACGGTGGGCGTGACCGAGGACGGGGTGGAGATCTTCACCAAGTCGCCCAAGGGCTATGACTGCCCGCCCTGGGCCTGAGCGCCCCTGTCGAATCGGGCAAGTTCGACATCGAGTTCGCCGAGCAGTTTCTCAAGCTGGAGCCGCGCGCCGAAGCGTCCCATGCGCTCGCCGGCCAGGCCGCCCACGAGAAATCCCGCCAGAGCGGCGATGAACGCTCCGCCCCACAGCCGTATCCCCTCGACCCCCATGCCGGACAGTCCGGCGAGAACCGCTCCTCCGCCGACGAGGAATGCAAGCAAGGCCAGGGCACGCGCCGTGGTGCAACCGCAGGCGAAATAGGCGGCATTCAAGCGGCCCTCGAATCGGAGCAGCTCGGGGTGCGCGAGGCGGATGGCGTCGAAGCTGGACGGCGATGCCGCCTTGAGCCGCACCAGATCGCCGCGCGTCTCGATCGTGAGTACCGTCACAAAATCCGCCAAACGACGTAGGCGACCAGTGCGACCACCGCGGCGAGTCCGGCTGTCAGGGAAAAGCTGAACCACGGTCCGGGCGAACCGCAGACCTCGTCCTTGCCGTGGTCGTGATGGTGCGGGTGTTCAGGGGTATGCGGCTCGGCTTCAGGTTTGCGCGCCATGAGGGTTGTCTCCCGGAATCTAGAGATAGGTGCAGTGGCGGCTCGATCGCACCACGGAAATCTGCCAGTTCGTCAGCGTTGGGCCGCCGCTCGGTCCGGACGAGAACATCAGGTTCGTCGCACCGCCATTATGTCCAAGAAGACAGGCATGGCCGATCTCGTGCGCGATCGTGTCCTGGCCCGATGTCGGCTCGATGACGATATAGTCCTGCGTGCCCGCCATCGAGCAGCCAACGGTGTTGGAAGGCGAATTGGGCAGGACGTCTGGAATGACGAAAGCGAATATCTCCCCGCCATAACCCAGGACGCGCCGCCAATTGCTCTTGAAGCGGCACATGTTGATCGCGAGCTGGAAATAGGAGCCAGCAAGCCAGAGATCGTTGAAGAATCCGCCTGCGCCGCATTGAACATTGAGTGCGGCCCGCGGTGCCGGCACACGCGATGTGCAATAGCCGGTGAAACGAAGGTCGATATTGCACAGCGTATCGTAGGCCCGGATCGCGTAGTCCACCTGCGGCTGAATCTGCGCCGGCGTCGCGACCGGCGTTCCGTTCACTACCGGAATGATCACGCCGAAGTACATCTTCTTGCGCGGCCGGAGTCCGGCAAGACTCGCGACGAAGTCGAGAACGCCCACGATCCGCCAGACGATCTCGATCAGCCAGTTCCAGATCGCCCGGATGATGCCGCCAATGATCGGAATGGCCAAGACGAGATTGATGATCCAGCCCGCGACATCGAGTACGAAATTGACCGTTTCGCAAACGACGCGAACCACCCATTTCCCGACGGTCACCGTGACCCATCGCACAACCTTGACCAGAATGGTCACGAACCAGCAGATCAGCTTGTTCAGGCAGAGCATCCACCACTTGCACTTCTCCTCGCGGCAGCGCTGCTCCTGACGTTCCTCCCACTCTTCAATCGGCTTTTCGACTTCCTCCTCGATCCACTCGTGGATCTCTCGACAACTCCGACCCATAAATGCCTCCCCGAAAACTATCTATAGTTTTATAGCAAATTATTACAGCTTGAATGTGTTTGCAAACTTTCGCGTAAGTATAGAAAGTATCGTATCTTTCAGACGAATGAGACACGTGTGACCGCCCCCGGACCGGACGAACCCCATTTCCACGGACACCGCGACCGCCTTCGTGCGCGCTTCGCCGAGGCGGGCGGCAGCGCGCTCGCCGATTACGAGCTGCTGGAGCTTTTCCTGTTCCGCTCGATCCCGCGGCGCGACGTGAAGCCGCTCGCCAAGGCGCTGATCGCGCGTTTCGGCGATCTCGGGCGGGTGGTGAACGCCGACCCGGCCCAGCTCACAGAGGTGGAGGGCATCTCCGAGAAGGTCGCGCTCGACCTCAAACTCCTGCACGCCGCCTCGGTCCGCATCGCGCGCGAGCAGGTCACCGGCCGGCCGGTCATCGCCTCCTGGTCGGCGCTCCTGGACTATTGCCGCACGGCGCTGCAGCACGCCTCCACCGAGGAATTCCGGGTGCTGTTCCTGGACAAGAAGAACCGGCTCATCGCCGACGAATTCCAGGCCCGCGGCACGGTCGATCACGCCCCGGTCTATCCGCGCGAGATCGTCAAGCGGGCCCTGGCTCTCGACGCCTCGGCACTGATCCTGGTGCACAACCACCCCAGCGGCGATCCGACCCCGTCGAGCGCCGACATCGAGATGACCAAGCGCCTGAAGGAGGCCGCCAAGCCCTTCGACATCGTCATCCACGACCATCTCGTCGTCGGACGCGACAAGACGGCGAGCTTCAAGGCGCTGGGGTTGTTGTAGTGTGACGGAAGCGGTTGGGGAACCGAGGCCCGGCAGGATGCTCCAGCAAATTTTACATCGGCACGCTGATGCCCGGCTGATCGTCTTTCTGCGTGGTGAATACCGTGAGCGCTCCTTCCGGGAGTCCGGCCGTTTCAGGGCGGGCGACTTTCTGATACGTCCGGCATATTACGCTCACGACGGGATCGGCGATGACACCGTCCATTATGTGGCTCTGCCACTCTCCCGCAACGCGGTCAGCGCCCATCTGGCAAGGCACGGATGGAAGGCTCGACGAGGACAAGTGAGCGAAGCTTTGCTTCGGGCGGTGCGCAACGGAGATTGCAGCGGCGACGAGCTGATCAAGGAGCGGCCGACCCTGTCCTTGGCCGAGGATGAGGATGAAAGTGCGCTCTCGCGAATTGCGAGCGCGCTATGGCAAACCAATCCGGGGACCTTAAGAGCCCTCGCCCGGTCAGAGCGTCTGCTACCCTGGACCCTGACGCGGGCGTTCAAGCGGAATTATGGTGTCGCGCCGTCCCAATACCGCAAGGAAGCGATGGCACAGCATGCGCTCAGCCTGATAGCTGAGACGGACATGAATATTGCGGCGATCGCCGCAATTTCGGGGTTTGCCGATCAAAGCCATCTCTGCCGGACGCTTCGCGCGATCACGGGCGCCACGCCGACCTCGCTTCGGCGCTCGCTCACATGACCGGGTGCAAGAACGTTCAAGCTGGACACAGGCAAGGAGGCTAAACCTAACAAGAGAGAGGACCCTAACTCCACGGAGCCGACAAGGTGCGCATCATCGGGGCGATAGCCTGCCTCTGCCTCACCGCAGCCTGCGCCGAAAGTGAGCCGGCGCGCTCATCCACTGCACCTTCGTCGCGCGTTTGCCCAACGCTCACGGTATCGCTCGACGCAGACCTACGGGCGCACATAGATCCGATCCTGGAGGCGAAGGCGGAAGAGGGCTTTGCCGGTCAGGTGGCCGTGCTGGACGGCGACCAGATCATCTATCTTGGCGCTGCTGGCCATGCTGATCTCGCCAGCGAGATTCCGGTCACCCACGAAACCCATTTTCAGGTTTCCTCGATCACGAAATATCTGACGGCCGTCTTGATTCTCAAAGCTTCGGAAGAGGGCCTTATCGACTTGGGCGATCCCGCCGGCACATCGATCGGCGACGTCGAGGCCATCCCGCAGACCTATGCGCAGATTCTGGCCCACACGGCGGGATATGCGAGCAGCTATATTGCGGAGAATTACGACGACAACGCGTTGGCCTTGAGCGGTATACTCGATGCGAACCCCGAAGCCGCGTCGCGCGCTGGAGAATTTCGCTACTCCAACGATGGTTACGACCTGCTCGGCATTCTGGTCGAGCGGATATACCGGACCTCCTATGAGGGAGCGGCGCAACTCGAAGTGCTCGATCCGGCCTGCGTGGACGCAGGGTTCTGGGGGCAGGTTGATCACTCCGATCCGACCGCATTCGCACGAGCCCTAATCGAGCCGCCCCCGGCATTGCTCCGGCGAAACTATGGCATGCTTGGCGCTTCAGGGCTCCTCATAAGCGCTCAGGGCCTGCTTCAGCTTCAGCATGCCATCGAGTCGGAGGCGGTGTTGGGTGCCACGCACGGTGAACTCATCGAGCCGCGGGCGGAACTGAGCATAGGGCGAGCCACCTATGGCGGTTTTCTTGTCGAACGTCCCGGTCTCGGCCGAGCACTCTCGCTGAGAGGATATATGGATTGGGGAGATAACGCCTATCTGATGGATTATCTCGAATGCGATCTGACGCTTGCGATCGTGACCAGTCGCGGCCCCCGCGAAGACAGCGGTAAAAGCCCCTTCCGCGATCAACTCCTTGAGCCCATTGAAGCCGAACTCGCGCCGTTTTGCGAAAGCCCGGCATGAAGTGAGGAAATCCGGCTGATCGCGTGAAGCCGGCCTACCCCTCCACCGGCTCCCACAGCTCGATCTTCAGCCCGTTCGGGTCCATCACCCAGGCGAAGCGGCCCTGGGCGTAGCGCACGGGCTCGCCGGCGAGCGGGACGCCGGCCTTCTCGATGCGCGCGATCATGGCGTCGAGATCGTCGACGATGAAGTTCAGCATGAAGGCCTTGGAGGAGGGCGAGAAATACCGGTTGTCCCCGCGCAGGGGCGCGACCACGGTGCGCGCGCCCGCACCGTGCTCCATCACGCTCTCGCGGTGGGGAAAATCGAGGCTTCCCGATCCGTTCAGCTCGATGCCGAGCACGACCTTGTACCAGGCGAGCGTCTCCTGAGGGTCGCAGCACCGGAAGTACACGCCGCCGACACCGAGCACTTTCGCCATGAGCCGCCTCCTGCTTAATAGCGGCACAATCGCAATCGCGGCCCGCGCGTTCCCGACAGGAGGCACCGATGTCCAGCCCGAAGACCTACGTCACCCATCTGGAATGCTCGATGACGGGCGAGCGTGCCGAGGCGGACCGCGTGCACAATCTCTCGCCGGCCGGCTGGCCGCTGCTGGTGCGCTACGATCTCGAAAGGATGAAGGGCGAGGTGGACCGGGACGCGGTCGCCGCGCGCCGCGCGATCACCCAGCCCGGCTTCTGGCGCTGGCGCGAGCTGCTGCCGGTCCGGCGCGACGAGGACGTGGTGAGCCTGGGCGAGATGGATACCCCGCTGGTGCTTCTTCCCGAAAGCGCGAAGGCGATCGGGCTGAAGGGGCCGCTCCTGTCGAAGGAGGAGGGCCGGCTTCCCACCGGCAGCTTCAAGGCGCGCGGGCTCGGCATGGCGGTGGCGATGGCCAAGGGCTTCGGCATCACCAAGATGGCGATGCCCACGAACGGGAACGCAGGCGCGGCACTGTCGGCCTATGGCGCGAGGGCGGGCATGGAGACCTGGAGCTTCTGCCCGGAGGACACGCCGGACGTGAATGTGCGCGAGAT
Source organism: Marinicauda algicola (assembly GCF_017161425.1). Lineage (GTDB taxonomy): Bacteria > Pseudomonadota > Alphaproteobacteria > Caulobacterales > Maricaulaceae > Marinicauda > Marinicauda algicola. Next base: position 1,359,849 of record NZ_CP071057.1, read on the forward strand.
CGCGGCCCAGGGCGGTCATGTCTTCCGCGTCAACGGTCTCATCCACCATTGCGGCAAGCTGGTGGGCGAGCTGAAGGAGAAGGCGGGCTGGTTCGACGTCTCCACGCTGAAGGAGCCCTACCGGATCGAGGGCAAGAAGACGATGGGCATCGAGCTGGCCTACCAGCTGGACTGGGAGCTGCCCGACGCGATCTTCTACCCCACCGGCGGGGGCACCGGCCTCATCGGCATGTGGAAGGCCTTCGACGAGATGGAGAAGCTCGGCTGGATCGGGGCGAAGCGCCCGAAGATGGTCGCCGTGCAGGCAGCGGGGTGCGCCCCCATCGTCAAGGCCTACGAGGCGGGCAACACGCATGCCGAGGAATGGATGGACGCCCGCACCCTCGCCGCCGGCATCCGGGTCCCCAAGGCCATCGGCGACTTCCTGATCCTGAATGCGGTGCGCGAATCGGGCGGCTTCGCGATCGCGGTGGAGGATGGCGACATCGAGCGCGCGCGGACGCTGGCGGGCACGAAGGACGGCCTGCTGCTGTGTCCGGAGGGCGCGGCGACGCTCGCAGCCGCCGAGAAGGCGGTCGCCGACGGCCGGCTCGAGCGCGACGCGCGCGTGGTGCTGTTCAACTGCGGCACGGGGCTGAAATATCCCCTGCCCGACCGCTCGAAGCGCCTCGACCGGCACGCCCCGCTCGATCTCGCTTCCATCCTCACGAGTTAGATTTTCAGCTGCAGGGCGCTGGCCCGCGCCGCCGAAGCGCGTCAGGCTTCGTGGCTGGCTGACACCCCTGGACGACGAGCCCTGCGATGACCGAATCCGGCGCCGCCCCGGCGGCTGGCCCGAAACGCGCCGTGTCCTGGTACGTGCTCGGCGTGCTGCTGCTGGTCTATTCGGTCAACTTCATGGACCGCCAGCTCTTCGCGGTGCTGCAGGAGCGTATCCGGCTGGATATCGGCCTCGCCGACTGGCAGCTCGGCCTGCTCGGCGGGACGATGTTCGCGGCCTTCTACGCCGTGCTCGGCCTGCCCTTCGCCTGGTATGCCGACCGGGCGAACCGGGTGCGCCTGATCGCGGCGGCCTGTGCGGTGTGGAGCGGGTTCACCGCGCTGACCGGCCTCGCCCAGAGCTTCCTCCACCTCGCGCTGGCGCGGATCGGCGTCGCGGCCGGGGAAGCCGGCGGTGTCGCGCCCTCCTACTCGGTCATCTCCGACTTCTTCGGCCAGCACCGGCGCGGCTTCGCGATCGGCGTGTTCTCGCTCGGCGCCCCGCTCGGGCTGATGGCCGGCACGCTGCTCGGGGCGACGATCGCGGACGCGACCTCCTGGCGCTGGGCCTTCGCGGTGCTCGGGCTTCCCGGCCTCGCGCTCGCGGCCCTGCTGGTGCTGACCGTTCGCGAGCCCGCGCGCGGCCGGCTCGACGAGGCGGCAGCCCCGGTTCCCGGTGCCGAAGCCGGGCTCGTCGCGGCCCTGCGCCATCTCGCGGCGACGCCGAGCCTGCGCTTCTTCGCCGCGGCGGCCGCCTGCACCTCGTTCGCCGGCTACGGACTGTATCAGTGGATTCCCACCTTCCTGCAGCGCAGTCAGGCGATGGCGCTGGAAGATGTCGGCGTGGCGCTGGCGCCGGTCTTCCTGTTCGGCATGGCCGGTTCGGTCGCCGGCGGCTGGCTCGCCGACCGGCTCGCACCGAAGCTGCGCGGCGCCTACGGCTTCGTGCCGGGCATCGCCCAGCTCGCCGCCGCGCCGCTCTTCTTCGCCGCGCTCTGGGTCCCCGGCGCCGGGGCGACGATCGCCCTGCTCGTCCTTCCGACCGCGCTGAGCTATGTCTGGCTCGGCCCGACGCTCGCGGCGGCGCAGAATCTCTCGCGCCCGGAGATCCGCGCCTCGGTCGCCGCGCTGATCGCCTTCTTCAACAATCTCATCGGCTTCGGGCTCGGTCCGCTCGTGATCGGGGCGCTGTCGAGCTGGCTCACCCCGGCCCTCGGTGCCGGTGAGGCGCTGCGGATGGCGCTGATCTGGGGCACCGCTTTCTACGTGCTCGGCGCGGTGCTTTTCCTCGCCGCGGGACGGGCCGACCGGCGCGATCGCGACGGGCCGCGCGGCGCCGATCCGCGCAGGCTCGTGCGGACCGGCCAGCCTTGACCTCGACGAGCGGATGGGGCGTTGTGCCGGCTTGAAAGCCACCCCTCGTGCGTCGAGAATCGCCCATGTCCCTCACGCGTCATCTCGCGACCGCCGCCTTCGGCGCCCTGGCGCTGGCCGCCTGCGGTGCGCCCGACGTCACGCCCGGCGGGAGCGTCCCGGAAGACGCCGGCTACGCCGCGCCGCCCGAGGTGCGCCGCGACGGCCTCGGCGCCTTCCGCCCGGCCGCACGGGCCGGAGGGCTCGTCTTCCTGTCCGCCGTCACCGCACCGCCCGGCGAGGACGGCACCATCCCCGGCGACGTGGAGAGCCAGACCGGGGCTGCGCTCAGGGTGCTCGAAGAGGTGTTGATCGACGAGGGGCTCGGCTATTCCGACCTCGTCTCCGTTCGCGTGCTCGTCGTGGCCGGCGAGGACGGGCTCGACACGGAGGGCTTCACCCGCGCCTGGCAGCGCACGTTCGGCACGCGGCTCCAGCCGCACGCGCCGGCGCGCAGCGTTGCCGGCATCTCCGCCCTGCCCCGCGAGGGCGCGCTGGTCGCCATCGAGGCGGTCGCCGCGCACCCCGCGCCCGAAACCGAAGAGACCGAAGGCCGATGATCCCGCGCTATACCCGCCCCCAGATGGAAGCCATCTGGAGCCCTCAGAACAAGTACCGGATCTGGTTTCTGATCGAGGCCCACGCCACCGACAAGCTCGCCGAGCTCGGCGTGGTGCCGCAAAGCGCGGCCGAGGCGGTCTGGAAAGCCAAGGACGTCGAGTTCGACGTCGCGCGCATCGACGAGATCGAGCGCGAGGTGAAGCACGACGTCATCGCCTTCCTGACCCATCTCGCCGAGCATGTCGGGGACGAGGCGCGCTTCGTCCACCAGGGCCTGACGAGTTCGGACGTGCTGGACACCTGCCTCGCGGTGCAGATGCGCGACGCCGCCGACCTGCTGCTGGAGGGGCTCGACCGCCTGCTCGCGGCGCTGAAGGCCCGCGCGCTGGAGCACAAGACGACGGTGTGCATCGGGCGCAGCCACGGCATCCATGCCGAGCCCACCACCTTCGGCATCAAGCTCGCCCGCTTCTACGCCGAGTTCGCACGGGCCCGCACGCGCCTGCTCGCCGCGAAGGAGGAGATCGCGACCTGCGCCATCTCCGGTGCGGTCGGCACCTTCGCCAATATCGATCCGCGCGTGGAGGAGCACGTCGCGCAGAAGCTGGGCCTGAAGCCGGAGCCGGTCTCCAGCCAGGTCATCCCGCGCGACCGCCACGCGAACTATTTCGCCGTGCTCGGCCTGATCGCGAGCTCGATCGAGAACCTCGCCGTGGAAATCCGCCATCTCCAGCGCAGCGAAGTGCGCGAGGCGGAGGAGTATTTCTCCAAGGGGCAGAAGGGCTCCTCGGCCATGCCCCACAAGAGGAACCCGATCCTGACCGAGAACCTCACCGGCCTTGCGCGCCTGGTGCGCTCGGCGGTCATTCCGGCCATGGAGAACGTCGCCCTCTGGCACGAGCGCGACATCTCCCATTCCAGCGTCGAGCGCGGCATCGGGCCGGACGCGACGGTCCACCTCGATTTCGCCCTGCACCGCGCGGCCGGGGTGATCGAGAAGCTGGTGGTGCGCGAGGAGGCCATGAAGGCCAATCTCGACGCGCAGGGCGGCCTGCACAATTCCCAACGCGTCCTGCTCGCCCTGACGCAAAAAGGAGTCAGCCGGGAAGACGCCTACCGGCTGGTGCAGCGCAACGCGCTCGCCACCTGGGACGAAGGCGGCCATCTGAAAGACCGGCTGAAGGCCGACGGCGACGTCACCGCGCGCCTGTCGGACGGCGAGATCGAGGCCCTGTTCGACGAGCGCTATCACATGAAGCACGTCGACACGATCTTCCAGCGCGTGTTCGGCACGGCCTGACCGGCGCGGCGGGAACGGGCACGGCGTGCGGGCGGTTATCCTCCCACGGAGGGTATGCATGCTCGAGACGCTGTTTCAGCCCGGCCCCACCGACTCCTATGTCGCGGGCGCGTTCCGACTGGTCCTCGCCGCCCTCGCCGGCGCGGCGATCGGCTTCGAGCGCGAGGATCCCAAGCGCCATGCGGGGTTGCGCACCGACATGCTGGTCGGCCTCGCCTCCTGCCTGGTGACCATGGGCGCGCTGCACATCGCCGCCTTCATCGACCTGGCCGGAGAGAATGCGCGCGCGGATCCGATCCGTGTCGTGGAAGCGGTCACCGCCGGGGTCGCCTTCATCGCCGCCGGCTCGATCATCCGGTCGGGGACCGACATTCACGGCGTGACCACGGCGGCCGCGCTGTGGCTCGCCGGCGCGGTCGGGATCTCGATCGGGGCGGGCTATTTCGCCCTGCCCCTCACCGCCGTCGCGATCGCGCTCTTCATCCTCACCGTCCTGAAGAAGGTCGAGGAGAAGATGCTCGACAAGCACGACGAATAGACCGGCCCTCGCTGCATCCCGGCTGCAGCCGATCGGGAACGTCCCTGCGCCCAGCTTATTGAATCCGTACAATTTCGAAGCTGTGCGCGAGGCGTCCTGGCAATGCCGCCCACCTTTCCGTCCCACCTGCTCGCCCTGTCCGGCGCGGCCCTCCTTCTGGCCGCCGCAGCCCGGGGCGAGCCCCCGATCGAACGGCTCGAACCCCGGGTCCAGGGCGAGGAACGGGGCGAGCCCGGCCTGATCGCGCCAGGCAGCACCGCCCATGTCATCCAGGAGGCGATCCTCGCCGGTGCGCTTCAGAACCGCCTGTCCGGCGTCAGCGACGGCACGCGCGTCGCGGCGCGCCGCGCCTATGCGCTGCGCGTGTTCGACCCGATCTGGACGCGCGAGGGCGCCCGGCGCCTGCTCTCCGCGTTCGACGACGCCGAGGCGGTCGGGCTCTCGATCGCTCCCGGCCTGCGACAGGCGGTTTCCGATCAGGTACAGCACATCGGCGCGCAGCAGGCCCGGCGCGCGGGCGAGGCCGACCTCGTGCTCACCGCGGCCTTCCTGGCCTATGCCGATGCGCGCATCAACGGCGCCACCGAACCGGAAAACGTCGCCGACCCGCTCGCGGACAAGACCAGCCCGGAACGCCTCGGGCTGTGGCTCGCCCGGGCAGGCGAAGGCCGGCTCGACCATTCCGAACTCGACCCCGGCCATGCCGAGTTCGCGCGCCTGACGGAGCTGCGCGCGCACTATGCGGACCATGCCGGCGAAGGCGGCTGGACCCGGCTCGAGCCGCCGGGAACGCTCGTGGAGGCCGGCGAGCGCGAGCCCGTCATCACCGATCTTCGCACCCGCCTCGCCGAGGAAGGCTATGAGGTGCCCGCGCCGCCGATGCGCACGGTGGAGGCCGACGCCGGCGAGGAGACGCGCGAGGAACCGGACGACACGCTGTTCACCGAGGCGCTCTCCGAGGTGCTGAAGCAATTCCAGGCCGACCGGGGCCTGAAGCAGGACGGCATTCTCGGCCCGCGCACGCTGGACGCGCTCAACGCCACGCCGCAGGACCTGATCGCCCGCATCGACGCCAATCTCGAGCGCTGGCGCTGGGCGCCCGCGCGCTTTCCCGAACGCCATATCCGCGTGAACATCCCCGCCTATCGCGCGCGGGCCTACGAGAACGGCGAGATCGCGGTGGAGATGAAGGCGATCGTCGGGCTTGCCAGCCGCAAGACGCCGATCGTGTTCGAGTCCATCGAGTATCTCGTGGCCAATCCGCGCTGGTACGTGCCCGAGAGCATCCTGGAACGCGACAAGCTCGACGATATCCGCGCCAATCCCGACTATATCGAGAGTCACGACTATTTCGTGCTCGACCGCGATTCCGGCGCCAGGGTTCCGGCCGGCGATATCGACTGGAGCGCGGCGGACGTGGAGGAGGAGTACCGCCTCGTCCAGGAGTCCGGCGAGGAGAACGCGCTCGGGGAACTCAAGTTCATCTTTCCCAACCGCTATTCCATCTATCTGCACGGCACGCCGGCCCAGCACCTGTTCGCGGAGAACCTGCGCTCCTTCTCCTCGGGCTGCGTGCGCATCGAGAAGCCGCTGGAGATGAGCGACTGGATCGCCTCCCACGATCCCGAGCTGACGCCGCAGGAGGTGCGCGAGGCCGTGGCCGGTGAGGAGCTCCAGCGCCTCGAACTCGGCGAGCCGGTCGCGATCTATACCGTCTATTTCACTGCGGAGGCCGGCCCGGACGGCAATGCGCGGCTGCATCCCGACATCTATGGCTGGGACGCCGAGACCATCGCGGCCCTGGAAGCCCGGCCGGTCGCCCTCTCCGAAGAGACACGCGAAGGCGGTGCCCAATGACACATCATCCGATTCTCGCCAGCCTGGCGGTCGCCACGCTCGGCCTGGCCACCTGTGCGGACGCGCCGCGCCAGGCCGCCCCCGCGGCTCCCGACAGCGAGCCGGAGGCCCGGGCGGGCGAAGCCGATCCGGCCGGGACGAACCGATCGCAGGACGCGGGAGCCGCGCCCGATCTCGAGACGATCGCGGCCGGCTTCGGCGATGCCGTCCCCGCGGGCGAGACCTGGCTGAAGGTCGAGACCGCAGGCAAGGCCGCACCCTATGGCCTGTGGCACGAAACGGTGATGCCCGGCGAGACGCTGGAGATTTCCCACGAGGCCGACTTCGCCCTCGCGCTCGACGGTGCGGTGGTGAGCGGGCTTGCCGCCGAACACAGCTGGACCGCCCCCGCGGAGGCCGGCGCCCATGAACTGGTCGCCTTCGACACCGAAGGCCGCCGCCAGGTTCTCTCGGTCTTCGTGCTCACCCCCCTGGACGACGGCGAAACCGTGCTCGAGGGCTATCGAATCGGGACCTATCCCAGGAACACGCCCGAGGGGCTGATCCGCCTCGCCGATGCCGAGGCGTTGTCCACGCCGGTCTCGCCGAACTTTACGATCGGCCAGTTCATCTGCAAGCAGCAGCCCGGCCACTGGCCGAAATTCGTGCTCGTCACCGACCCGATGCTGGTGCGCATCGAGGCCCTGATCGGCGAGCTGCAGCAGGAAAACCGCACCGGGGCCGACAGCTTCTTCGTGATGAGCGGCTTTCGCACGCCCTTCTACAACACGGCGATCGGGTCGGCCCGGCTTTCGCGCCACATGTACGGTGACGCCGCCGACGTCTTCGTCGACGTCGACCCGGAAAACAACGTGATGGACGACATCAACGGGGACGGACGCGTCACGAGGGCCGACGCGGAATTCCTGTACGACTTCGCGAGCGAGCTGTTCACCGGCAGCGACGCGATTCCCGCCGGCGGCATCGGGGCCTACGGCGCGAACGCGGTGCACGGCCCCTTCGTCCATATCGACGGGCGCGGACGCGCGGCGCGCTGGGGACGAGGCTAGAACAGGCGCGCCTGCAGTTCCGGTTCGTCCACGCCGCACAGATCGCCGCGCCCGAACCAGCGCCTGCGATTTCTCGCGACGAGGCGATAGGCCCACTCGCGTAAAGGCCGGGGCAGCCAGCCCGCGGCGCGGGCCAGCACCGGCCAGCCGCCGCGCAGGCGCCGGCCGACCTCGATCACCGCGTCCGAACCGGTCAGCGCGCACCCGTCCACGAGCGCGAGCCAGCTGCACGGATCGTGCGGGTCGAGCCCGAAATGGGCCATCAGCGCGCGCCCGGCATCGGACTGCATCGGCGTGATGCGGAAGCTGTCGCCCGGATCGGCGCGCGCGATGGTGCGCGCGCCCCAGGAGCACAACGCGCAGTCGCCATCCACCACAAGGACCGTGCGATCGTCTGGAATGTCGGGCACGCCCGGATCATCGCGCCAGGAAAAGGGGCGATGATCGAGCCGGGCCATGAGGGCCTCAGCCCTCCTTCTTCACCTGCTCGCGCGCCTCGGCGAGAAGCTCGTCCATCCGGCGGCGGATCTGGTGATCGGACTGGTCGACGCCGTGCTTGTCGAAATCCTTGCGGATCTTGCGGAACACGTCCTCGTCGCCCTTCTCCTCGAAATCGGCCTTGACGACCTCCTTCTTGTAATTTTCCGCGTCCTCGCCCTCCAGGCCCATCAGCTCGGCCGCCCAGGCGCCGAGCAGGCGGTTGCGGCGAACCTGCGCCTTGAACTCGAGCTCCTGATCGTGCGCGTACTTGTTCTCGAACGCCTTCTCGCGGTCATCAAAGCTCGGCATGGGGGAGATCCTCTTATGGAAAAGTCCGATTGCCTTCCGGATTATCGCGGGCACGGGCGATAATCAATGCGCGAGCGCGCACGCCGCGCGAGCTGCGGCCACGTGGCCGCAGCCGGGCGTGTTGACTCCCACATACCCGGCCAGGGTATCCTTGCACCGCGCCTTCACGAGGACATCCCCGATGACGTTCCTGCTTCGCCTCGCCGCCCTCGCCGCGCTGTTTCTCGGCGCCGCCTCCGCCGCTTCCGGTCAGAGCGTCGTGGTGCACAAGACCCCGTGGTGCGGGTGCTGCGCGGCCTGGGTCGAGCACCTCGAGCAGCACGGCTTCGCCGTCGAGGTGCGCAATCACGAGAACCTGACGCCGATCAAGGCCGCGGGCGACGTGCCGGGCGAGCTGCACAGCTGCCACACCGCCTTCGTGGACGGCTATGTCATCGAGGGCCATGTCCCGGCCGCCGACATCGCCCGCCTGCTCGCCGAACGTCCCGAGGCCCGGGGCCTGGCCGTGCCCGGCATGCCGGCGGGCTCGCCGGGCATGGAGAGTCCCGGCCACAGCGAGGCCTACGAGGTCATCCTCTTCGACGGTGCGGAACGTTCGGTCTTCGCCCGCCATTAGTCTGCCAGCACCGAGTGGCGCGGGGCGCCGGCGCGTCCGGACCCCTTGCGCAAGCGCTGACGGGATAACGCGACACTGGCCGAATTCCTGGCGAGCTATGGCGAGGCGGTGAAGACCGCGGCGGGCTTCTTCTGGAAGGCCGGCTGGGCCTTCGTGCTCGGCTACGCGATCAGCGCCATGATCCAGGCCTTCGTGCCGAAGAAACGCCTGACCCGGCACATGGGCGATCCCGATCCCAAGAGCGTCTCGCTGTCGACCGTCTTCGCCATGATCTCCAGCTCCTGCTCCTTCGCCGCCCTCGCCGCGGCGCGCGCCCTCGTGCACAAGGGCGCCCATTTCGTGGCGGCGGTGGCCTTCATGTTCGCCTCGACGAACCTGGTGATCGAGCTCGGGATCCTGATCTTCATCTTCCTGGGCTGGGAGTTCCTGGTCGCCGAGATCATCGGCGGACTGATCCTCATCGCGATCAGCACCACGCTCATCCGCCTGACCTATCCGAAAAGCTGGATGGAGGCGGCGCGCGACAAGGTCGAGGCCGAGGCCGACGAGGAGCGCGAGGACTTCGATGCGATGGACCGGATCACGAGCCTGTCGGGCTGGTCGCGCGTGGGCGCCAATTTCGTCGATGAATGGCGCATGGTCTGGCAGGAGATCCTGATCGGCTTCACCGCGGCCGGCTTCATCGCGGTCTTCGTGCCCGACGCCTTCTGGAAGGCGCTGTTCTTCGCCGACTTCTCCGCGCAGAACCCGGGCAATTTCTGGATCGTGCTGCAGAACGCGGCCGTGGCCCCCTTCGTGGCCGCGGCGACCTTCATCGGCTCGATGGGCAATATCCCGCTCGCCACGGTGCTGAGTTCGGGAGGGGTGCTGTTCGCCGGCATCATGGGCTTCATCTATTCCGACCTGATGGTGCCCCCGCTCGTGAAGGTGAACGCGAAATACTACGGCTGGCGCGTCGCGCTCTACATCGCGGCCATCATGTATGCGAGCATCGTGGCGACCGCGATCATCCTGCATTACGCCTTCTTCTGGGCCGGGGCGATGCCGGAGTCCGGGCGCGCGGTCGAGGAGGTCGCCCAGTTCAAGCTCGACTACACCTTCTTCATGAATCTCGCCGCCCTGGCGATCGTCGCGGTCATGCTCTGGCTGCGCAGGACACACCGCCGGCTCGTCAGGGACGAGGCCGCAGGCCACGATCACGGCGGCGGGTTCGGCGTGCAGGACGGGGTGACGATGCTGTTCGTGATCGGGCTCGCCGGCGGCGCCGTCTCGTATTTCCTCACCGGCGGCACCGGGTGACAGCCGGGAGCCGGAGGTTGGCAAACGGGCTTTTCATACCCTAGGGGGGTATGGTATTTGCTCACCGAACTGGCACATCGCCGTTCGTGAGGATCGCACGATGAATACCCGACACGAGGCCCATGCCTGCTGCGGCGGCGCGGCGGATTCCGCACCGGCGGGCAAGTACGACACGGTGCCTGAAGGCCATTCCGGCACGGTCTATACCTGTCCCATGCACCCGCAGGTGCGCCAGCCCAGACCCGGGCCCTGCCCGCTGTGCGGCATGGCGCTCGAACCGGAGGGCGTGGTGGCCGGCGAGGAGGACCAGAGCGAGCTCAACGACATGAGACGGCGCTTCTGGATCAGCGCGGCGCTCACCTTTCCGCTCTTCGCCTACGCCATGGGCGACATGCTGCCGGGACATCCCCTGCACGGCCTGATCGACGCCGCGCTCGCCCAGTGGATCCAGCTCGCCCTGGCCACGCCCGTGGTGCTGTGGGGCGGCTGGCCCTTCATGGTGCGCGCCGTGCAGTCGGTCCGCACGATGAATCTCAACATGTTCACCCTGATCGGGCTCGGCATCACGGTGGCCTACGCGTTCAGCGTGGCCGCCACCCTCGCGCCGGACATCTTCCCGGACTCCTTCCGCGACGCGCGGGGCCGGGTCGGTGTCTATTTCGAGGCCGCCGCGGTGATCACGACGCTCGTGCTGCTCGGTCAGGTCCTGGAGCTGCGCGCGCGCCAGGCGACCTCGGGCGCGATCCGCGCCCTGCTCGAACTCGCCCCGCCGAAGGCCCGGCGCATCGCGCCGGACGGCAGCGAGCGCGATGTCGGCCTGGACGATCTCCGGGAGGGCGACCGGCTGCGCGTGCGGCCGGGCGAGAAGATCCCCGTGGACGGCGAGGTGATCGAGGGATCAAGCACGATCGACGAGTCCATGATCACCGGCGAGCCGATGCCGGTTCGCAAGGCGCCCGGCGACGCGGTCACCGGCGGCACGGTCAACCAGACCGGCGGCTTCGTCATGCGCGCCACGCGCGTCGGCGGGGACACGCTCCTGTCCCAGATCGTGAAGATGGTCGCCGAGGCGCAGAGGAGCCGCGCCCCGATCCAGCGCCTCGCCGACGTGGTGGCCGGCTGGTTCGTGCCGATCGTGGTGGTGATCGCGATTCTGTCCTTCCTCGCCTGGTCCCTCTTCGGCCCGGAGCCGGCGATGGCGTTCGCGCTCGTCAACGCCGTAGCGGTGCTGATCATCGCCTGCCCGTGCGCGCTCGGGCTGGCCACGCCGATGTCGATCATGGTCGCGACCGGGGAAGGCGCGAAGAACGGCGTGCTCATCAGGAATGCCGAGGCGCTCGAGACGCTGGAAAAGGTCGACCTCATCGTCGTCGACAAGACCGGCACGCTGACGCAGGGCCGGCCCGAACTCGTCAGTGTCGAGACCGAGCCGGGCGTCGAGGCGACCGAATTGCTGTCCCTTGCCGCCTCGCTGGAGCGCGGCAGCGAACACCCGCTCGCCACGGCCATCGTGAAGGGGGCCGAGGCCCGCGGCGCGGCAGTGTCCGACGTCTCCGGCTTCCGGTCCGTGACCGGCAAGGGCGTGTCCGGCACGGTCCGGGGCCGCGCGGTCGCGATCGGCAACGCCGCGATGATGGAAAGCCTTGCAGACGTGCCCTCTCACCTTGCCCGGCGCGCCGAGGCGCTGCGAGCCGAGGGCCAGACCGTGATGTTCGTGGCGGTCGACGCCAAGCCCGCCGGGCTCATCGGCGTCGCCGACCCGATCAAGCAGACCACGCCCGAAGCCCTGGAAGCCCTGCACGCCGCAGGCATACGCGTGGTCATGCTGACCGGCGACAGCCGCGCCACGGCCGAAGCGATCGGGAAGAGGCTCGGCATCGACGAGATCCATGCCGACGTGCTGCCCCAGGACAAGGACCGCATCGTCGGCGAGCTGCGCGAGAAGGGCCATGTCGTCGCCATGGCCGGGGACGGCGTCAACGACGCGCCCGCGCTGGCGCGCGCCGATGTCGGCATCGCGATGGGCACCGGCACCGACGTGGCTATGGAGAGCGCCGGGGTCACGCTGGTGAAGGGCGATCTTCGCGGCGTCGCCAAGGCGATCCGCCTGAGCCGGGCGACGATGGCCAATATCCGCCAGAACCTGTTCTTCGCCTTCGTCTACAACGCCGCCGGCGTGCCGGTCGCGGCGGGCGTTCTCTATCCGGTGTTCGGCCTGCTGCTGAGCCCGATGATCGCGGCGGCCGCGATGAGCCTCAGCTCGGTCTCGGTGATCGCCAACGCGCTGCGGCTGAAACGGGTGAAGCTGTAGCCGCGGCCCCGGCATGCGCGCCGCTTCGGCGCTAACGCGTCCTGTTGCAGGGCTGGTGCTTTGCGACTATGGTCCGCGCTTGACGTGGCGGCCCGCTTTCTCGCGGGCCGCCGCTCCATTTCTACGCATGCGGGCCCGCCCCCTTTCCAGACGCGATCGGACAGGCCGGCCCCATTGACCGGAGCTGACAGCCCCATGTCCCGCCGCAAGAAGATATACGAAGGCAAGGCGAAGATTCTCTATGAAGGGCCCGAGCCGGGCACGCTCGTCGCCCACTTCAAGGACGACGCGACCGCCTTCAACAACAAGAAGCACGCCACGCTCGAGGGCAAGGGGGTCCTGAACAACCGGATCTCCGAGTTCATCATGACGCACCTCAACAATATCGGGGTGCCGACCCACTTCATCCGCCGCCTGAACATGCGCGAGCAGCTGGTGCGCGAGGTCGAGATCGTGCCGCTGGAAGTCGTCGTGCGCAACGTCGCGGCCGGGTCGATCGCCAAGCGTTTCGGCCTTGAGGAAGGCGAGCCGCTGCCGCGCTCCATCGTCGAGTTCTATTACAAGAACGACGCGCTTGAGGACCCGATGGTCTCGGAAGAGCACATCACGGCGTTCAACTGGGCGACCACCCAGGACATCGACGACATGATCGCGCTGTCGCTGCGCGTGAACGACTTCATGAGCGGGCTGTTCGCCGGAGCGGGCATCCGCCTGATCGATTTCAAGCTGGAATTCGGCCGGCTCTACGACCAGAACGACATACCCCGCCTCGTGCTCGCCGACGAGATCAGCCCGGACTCCTGCCGGCTGTGGGACATGGCGACGAACGAGAAGATGGACAAGGACCGCTTCCGCCGCGATCTCGGCAATGTCACGGAGGCGTATGCCGAGGTGGCGCGCCGTCTCGGAATCATGAAGGAAAGCGGCCAGGCAAGCGACGGTCCGGAGGCAGTCAAATGAAAGCGCGCATCCACATCTATCTCAAGCCCGGCGTTCTCGACCCGCAAGGCTCGGCCGTCGCCCACTCGCTGAACCATCTCGGGTTCGAGGAGGTCACCGCCGCGCGCCAGGGCAAGCTCATCGAGCTCGACCTGGCGACCGCCGATGCCGAGGAAGCGGGAGCCCGGGTCAAGGCGATGTGCGACAAGCTGCTCGCCAACCCGGTCATCGAAAACTACGACATCGAACTGAGCGCCTGAGAAGAAGGCGGACCTCCCCCATGAAAACCGCCGTCATCGTCTTTCCCGGGTCCAATTGCGACCGCGACGCCGCCGATGCGCTGCAGCGCGTCACCGGTATTCCCGCCGAAATGGTCTGGCACGAGGACACGACCCTGCCCGACGGGCTCGACCTCGTCGTCGTGCCGGGCGGCTTCTCCTATGGCGACTATCTGCGCTCCGGCGCGATCGCCGCGCGCTCGCCGATCATGCGCGACGTGGTCAAGAAGGCCGGTGACGGCACGCCGGTGCTCGGCGTGTGCAACGGCTTCCAGATCCTCATCGAGACAGGTCTCCTGCCGGGGGCGCTGATGCGCAATGCCGGCCTTCGCTTCGTGTGCGAAAGAACACCGCTCTCGATCGAGACGAAGAACTCGATGTTCACCCGCGCCTATGGCGACACGAAGGAAGTCGTGTTCCCGATCGCGCACCACGACGGCAATTACTTCGCGGACGAAGATACGCTGAAGGAACTCGAGGACGAGGGACGCGTGGTGTTCCGCTACCTGAACAATCCGAACGGCTCGATCCACGACATCGCGGGCATCGCCAACAAGGCCGGCAACGTGCTCGGCATGATGCCCCACCCCGAGCGCGCCGTCGACGAGACCCATGGCGGGACCGACGGTCTCGGCGTGTTCGAGAGCCTGCTGGGAGGCCAGAAATGACCGACACCGCACGCTACGCCCCCGGCATCAACGAGGAGATCGTCCTCGAGCATGTCACGGCCGGGGAATACGAGACGATCCTGTCCGAGCTGAAGCGCCCGCCGAACCTGGTCGAGCTCGGCATCTTCTCGGTGATGTGGTCGGAGCACTGCTCCTACAAGTCCTCGCGCATCCATCTGAGGAAATTCCCCACGACCGGCGAGCGCGTGGTCTACGGACCGGGCGAGAATGCCGGGGTGGTGGATATCGGCGACAACCAGGTCGCCGTGTTCAAGATGGAGAGCCACAACCACCCGAGCTTCATCGAACCCTATCAGGGCTCGGCCACAGGCGTCGGCGGGATCCTGCGCGACGTGTTCACCATGGGCGCGCGTCCCGTCGCGCTGATGAACGCGCTGCGCTTCGGCGATCCTTCGCATCCGAAGACCCGCCAGCTCGTCTCCGGCGTGGCGGCCGGGATCGGCGGCTACGGCAATTGCGTCGGCGTGCCGACCGTCGGCGGCGAGACGAATTTCGACAAGGGCTATAACGGCAATATCCTCGTCAACGCGATGGCCGTGGGCCTTGCCGACAAGGACAGGATCTTCACCGCGGCAGCGCGCGAGGTCGGCTATCCGGTGCTCTACGTGGGCGCCAAGACGGGCCGCGACGGCATCCATGGCGCGACCATGGCCTCCGCCGAGTTCGGCGAGGGCTCGGAAGAGAAGCGCCCGACCGTCCAGGTCGGCGACCCCTTCACCGAGAAGAAGCTGATCGAGGCGTGCCTGGAGCTGATGGCCGAGGACGCGATCAGCTCGATCCAGGACATGGGCGCGGCCGGCCTCACCTCCTCCTCCGTGGAGATGGCCTCGCGCGGCGGGCTCGGTATCCAGCTCGATCTCGACCACGTGCCCCAGCGCGAAACCGGCATGACGGCCTACGAGATGATGCTCTCGGAATCCCAGGAACGCATGCTGATGATCCTCAAGCCCGGGCGCGAGCACGTGGCCGAGCGCATCTTCCGCAAGTGGGACCTGGACGTGGCCACGATCGGCAAGACGACCGATACCGGCCGGCTGGTGCTGACCCACAAGGGCGAGCTCGTCTGCGACCTGCCGCTCGATCCGATCGGGGAGAAGGCGCCCAAGTACGACCGGCCCGCCTTCCCCGCCGAGGCGCGCGCCAGCATCGACGTGAAGCGCCTCAAGAGCCCCGGCCATCTCGGCGAGGCCCTGCTCACGCTCATGAGCACCCCCGACATGGCGTCGAAACGCTGGATCTGGAGCCAGTACGACCGCCACGTCATGGCCGACACGGTCGCGAGTTCGGAAGATCCGGCCGATGCGGCCATCGTGCGCGTGCACGGCACGAACAAGGCGCTCGCCATCACCACCGACTGCACGCCGCGCTATTGCGCCGCCGACCCGTTCGAGGGCGGCAAGCAGGCCGTGGCCGAGACCTGGCGCAACCTGACCGCCGTCGGCGCCGATCCGATCGCCATCACCGACTGCCTCAATTTCGGCAATCCCGAACGCCCCGACATCATGGGCCAGTTCGTCGGCTGCGTGGAGGGCATGGCCGCGGCCTGCGCCGCGCTCGACTTCCCGGTCGTGTCCGGAAACGTCTCGCTCTACAACGAGACCGACGGCAAGGCCATTCCGCCGACCCCGGCGGTCGGCGGCGTCGGGCTCATCCCCGATCTTTCCAGGCGCGCCTCCTATGGCGGGCTGAAGGAAGGCCATGTCCTTCTTTGCATCGGCGCGAGCGAAGGCCAGCTCGGCGCCTCGCTCTATCTGCGCCATGTCGAGGGCGAGGACGACGGCGCCCCGCCCCATGTCGATCTCGAGGCGGAGAAGCGCAACGGCGATTTCGTGCGCAAGGAAATCCGCGACGGCCGGGCCAGGATCGTCCACGACCTGTCCGATGGCGGCCTCGCCTGCGCGGCGGCGGAAATGGCCCTGGCGGCCGGTGTCGGCGTGAAGCTCGCCTATGACGGCAAGCTGCCGCTCTTCGCGTGGGCCTTCGGCGAGGACCAGGCGCGCTATCTCATCGCCGCCGAGGCCGAGACCGCCGAGGCCATCCTGAAGGATGCCAAGGCGGCCGGGGTTCCCGTCAGCGTCGTCGGCCTGGCCGGCGGCCGGCAGATCACCTTCAACGGCGAACACGGCCTCGATCTCGTCCGCCTGAAGCAGGCGCACGAAAACTGGCTGCCCGACCTGATGGCCAATATCGGCGACGAGCGGGCGGCCTAGGGAGAAAGCTCCCGCACTGCCCGCCTCCCCCGAGCCCGTAGGGCGTCGGGGGTCCGGAGATCAGGGCGCTCCGGGGCCCCGCTTTCGCGGGGGCAGGCGGGGCGGGGTGACGGACCGCCTACTCCGCGGCACACGCCGCGAGGGCGAGATTGTGCCGGACGGCCGGCTCGTCCGGGGCGAGCTCGGCCGCCGCCCGGAAATCCTCGGCCGCACCGGCAAGGTCGCCTTCCATCCAGCGCGCGGCGCCGCGATTGGTGTGGGCGGTCCACTGGATCTCGCTCATGGCGACACCGGCATCGCAGATGGCCATCAGCTGGTCGCGGCTGCGGTGGGCGACCGCGGCGCAGAGATTGACGTAGGCCGCGCCCTGCACGGTGGAGCTGGCGCCTTCCACGGCGCGCCAGCCGAAGGCCTCGGCCGCGCGCCACTCCTGGCGCTCGACCCGCGTCGCGGCGGCGGCAACGTCGCGGTTGCCCGCGCTCTGCGGCACGAAGGCGGGCTCGGAGGGGCAGTCCTGCGCGGCGGCGGTGCCGGCGAGCATGACAGCGGCGAGAGCGCCCGAAAGGGCAAGCGAGATCCTGGGGAGCATGATTTCTCTTCCTGTAGACTTGGGCTGGGCGCACCCGATGCGCGACCCATATATGAACAGCGTTCACTCCTATAACGGCGTGATCGTCGTTTGAAAAGTGAACGACGTTTAACTTTCCTGTGATTTCGCAAGCCGCCAGCCCGGCGCTCCCGCGCGGCCACGGCGTTTCTTCCGGTGTTTCAATCGGATCAGTGGGTGTCCGGCGCGCCGGCGGCCGCGAGCGCGGACCGCGCGATGTGCTCGCGCAGGCTTCGGTGCCGCTCCGGGTCGGTCATGTCGATATTGACTGCGAACAGCCAGGTGTCGGACTCGGACTCCAGCCACCCGACGAACCAGCCGATATCGGGCTGGCCTTCCGGCTGGCCCCAGCCGGTCTTGCCGCGCAGCACCCAATCCTCGCCGCGCTCGACCTCCATGAAGCCGATCACGGTCTCCATATGGGCCGGTTCGACCGGCAGAACGCGCGCATGCAGGCGCTGCAGGAAGCCGACCTGCTCGCGCGCGGTCACCGAGAGCGGACCCTCCAGCCAGAACGTGCCGACCTCGTCCGGGCCGCCGACATGCTCGTCGCCATAGCCCAGGAGCGTCACCATGCGGGCCATGTGCCCGTGCCCCGCTTCACCGGCGAGACGCGAATAGGCCCAGTAGGCCGAGCGCCGGAAGGCGCTGCGAAGAGTCTGGTCCTGGTCCCATCCTCCGCCGCGCTCGACCCCGTCCCAGGCGATGATTTCGCTTTCCGGGTCGGTGATCACTCCGGCTTCGAGCAGGATCATCGTATTGGCGATCTTGAAGGTCGAGGCCGGCAGGAAGCGTTCGTCCACGCGCGCCCCGCCCCCGGTCCATTCCGCCCCGTCGGACAGCCGGCGCACCAGCACCGCCCCCTCGACGCCGGCCTCCTCGAGGATGGCGTCGAGCATACCGGCCGCAGGTTCGATCGTGTCACGGACGCCTTGCGCCGCTGCGCCGGCAAAGCCGATCACCGCGGCAAGAAGCGCCAGAACCCTTCGCACCCTCGATCCTCCCCGTCCTGCGGAGCCGAAGAGACAGGCTCGGATGCAAATGCGGCGCCGGCAGGGCGCCGCATCGCGATCAGAACGGGATGTCGTCGTCCAGCGTGTCGGAGGAGAAGTCCTCGCGCGGGCGCTCCTGGCGCTGGCCGCCGGAGGACTGGTCCTCCATCGCATAGCCGCCGGAGCGTCCGCCGCCCTCGCCGCGGCCGTCGAGCATGGTCAGCTCGCCGCGGAATTTCTGCAGCACGACCTCGGTCGTGTAGCGGTCCTGCCCGCTCTGGTCGGTCCATTTGCGCGTCTGCAGCTGGCCCTCGATGTAAACCTTGGAGCCCTTCTTGAGATAGTTCTCGGCGACCTTGGCGAGGTTGTCGTTGAAGATCACGACATTGTGCCACTCGGTCTTCTCGCGGCGTTCCCCGGTCTGGCGGTCGCGCCACTGCTCGCTGGTGGCGAGGCGCATGTTGACCACCGGATCGCCCGAGGGCAGGCGGCGGATTTCCGGGTCCGCGCCGAGATTGCCGATGAGGATTACCTTGTTGACGCTTCCGGCCATGTCCATCCACTCCCGCTTGCGTTCTTCCGCAAATTTGTTCACATAATGTTCCGGCCGTCAAGGCGCGGCGATTCACAGGCGAGTTCACATCACTCCGGCGCCCGAGTCCATTGCCGGGGCTGAACGGCTCTGTGGGAAAGCACCTTGGCTGTGGAAGCAGGCACGCGAGAGGCCTAAGTATGAGCCTCGCGCGAAGGAAGTTCAAAAGACCCCCATGGCTCATACCCACATTTCCGTGCGCGGCGCCCGCGAGCATAATCTGAAGGATGTCTCGGTCGATCTGCCGCGCGACAAGCTCATCGTGTTCACCGGCCTGTCCGGCTCGGGCAAGTCCTCGCTCGCCTTCGACACGATCTATGCCGAGGGACAGCGGCGCTATGTGGAGAGCCTGTCGGCCTATGCGCGCCAGTTCCTGGAGCTGATGAGCAAGCCGGACGTGGATTCCATCGAAGGCCTCTCTCCTGCGATCTCGATCGAGCAGAAGACGACCTCGAAGAACCCGCGCTCGACGGTGGGCACGGTCACCGAGATCTACGACTACATGCGCCTGCTGTGGGCGCGCGTGGGCACGCCCTACTCCCCGGCCACCGGCGAGCCGATCAGCGCGCAGACCGTCTCCCAGATGGTCGACCGGCTGATGGCGCTCGAGGACGGCGCCAAGCTCTACCTGCTCGCCCCCATCGTGCGCGGACGCAAGGGCGAGTACCGCAAGGAGTTCGCCGATCTCCTCAAGCAGGGCTTCCAGCGCGTGAAGGTCGACGGGGAGTTCCACGCCCTCGAGGACGCACCCGAGCTCGACAAGAAGTTCAAGCACGATATCGACGTCGTGGTGGACCGCGTCGTCATCAAGGAGGGCCTGGAGCAGCGCCTGGCGGACTCGCTGGAGACGGCCCTGCGCCTGGCCGATGGGATCGCCGTCGCCGAACTCGCCGCCGCCTCGAGCGGCTACGAAGCCGGCGATCGCATCATCTTCTCCGAAAAGTTCGCCTGTCCGGTCTCCGGCTTCACCATCCCCGAGATCGAGCCGCGCCTGTTCTCGTTCAACAATCCGTTCGGCGCCTGTCCGGCCTGCGACGGGCTGGGACAGAGCCTGAAGTTCGACGAGGACCTCGTCGTCCCCGACCGGGAGAAATCGCTCTATGACGGGGCCATCGCGCCCTGGAACCGGGCGACCTCGAAGCTCTACCAGCAGACGCTGGATGCCCTCGCCGACCATTTCGACGCCTCGATGTTCAAGCCTTGGCGCGATCTTCCCGAGGACTTCAGGCAGGTCGTGCTCTACGGGACGGACCAGAAGGTCACCTTCACCTACGAGGACGGGCTGCGCCAGTTCAAGACGACCAAGCCCTTCGAGGGCGTGATCCCGAACCTGCAGCGGCGCTGGCGCGAGACCGACTCCGCCTGGGTGCGCGAGGACCTCGCCCGCTTCCAGTCCGCCCAACCCTGCGAGATGTGCGGTGGCAAGCGCCTGAAGCCGGAGGCCCTGGCGGTGAAGGTCGCCGGCAACGACATCTCCGAGGCCGGCGAGCGCTCCATCCGCCAGGCGCGCGACTGGTTCGAGGAGATCGAGGCGACGCTCACCGACAAGGAGCAGGAGATCGCGCGGCGGATCCTGAAGGAGATCCGCGACCGGCTGCGCTTCCTCGTCGATGTCGGGCTGGACTATCTCACGCTCAGCCGCGCGTCGGGCACGCTTTCGGGCGGCGAGAGCCAGCGCATCCGGCTGGCGAGCCAGATCGGCTCGGGGCTGACCGGCGTGCTCTACGTCCTCGACGAGCCTTCGATCGGCCTGCACCAGCGCGACAACTCGCGCCTTCTGGACTCGCTGCGCGGGCTGCGCGATCTCGGCAATACCGTGATCGTCGTGGAACACGACGAGGAGGCGATCGAGACCGCCGACTTCGTGCTCGATCTCGGCCCGGCAGCCGGCGTGCATGGCGGCCATGTCGTCGCCCAGGGCACGCCCGAAGAGGTGCGCGCCAATCCGAAGAGCCTGACCGGCCAGTACCTCTCCGGCGCGAAGCTCATCGAGGTGCCCGAACAGCGCCGCAAGGTGATTCCCAAGCGCATGCTCTCGATCAAGGGGGCGACCGGCAACAACCTCCAGAACGTCGATGCCGACTTCCCGCTCGGGGTGTTCACCTGCGTCACCGGGGTCTCGGGCGGGGGCAAGTCGACCCTGACGATCGAGACGCTCTACAAGGCCGCGGCGCGAAAGCTCAACAAGTCCGGCCAGGTGCCCGCGCCGCACGACGCGATCGAGGGTCTCGAGCATCTCGACAAGATCATCGATATCGACCAGAGCCCGATCGGGCGCACCCCGCGCTCCAACCCGGCGACCTATACCGGGGCATTCACCCCGATCCGCGACTGGTTCGCCTCCCTGCCCGAGGCGCAGACGCGCGGCTACAAGCCGGGCCGCTTCTCCTTCAACGTGAAGGGCGGGCGCTGCGAGGCCTGCCAGGGCGACGGCGTGGTGAAGATCGAGATGCACTTCCTGCCCGACGTCTTCGTGGAGTGCGATGTCTGCCACGGCAAGCGCTTCAACCGCGAGACGCTGGAGGTCCAGTTCAAGGGCAAGTCGATCGCCGACGTGCTCGACATGACGGTCGACGAGGCCGCCGACTTCTTCAAGGCGGTCCCCAGCGTGCGCGACAAGATGATCACGCTGCAGCGCGTCGGGCTCGGATACGTCAAGGTCGGCCAGCCCGCCACCCAGCTCTCCGGTGGCGAGGCGCAGCGCGTGAAGCTGTCCAAGGAACTGTCCAAGCGGGCCACGGGCCGCACGCTCTACATCCTCGACGAGCCCACGACAGGGCTGCATTTCGAGGACGTGAAGAAGCTGCTCGAAGTGCTCCACGAACTCGTCGAGCAGGGCAATTCGGTGGTGGTGATCGAGCACAATCTCGACGTCATCAAGACCGCCGACTGGCTCATCGATCTCGGTCCCGAGGGCGGGGATGGCGGCGGACGCATCGTCGCCGCCGGCACTCCCGAGCACGTCGCGGGCGTGGAGGAGAGCTGGACCGGGCGCTATCTGAAACCGATGCTGGAGCGCGACCGGGCCCGGCAGAGGAAGCTGAAGGCGGGGTAGGCTCCACGCCGGGTGGGCGCTCCATCAAATCACCAGCGCCACCAGCCAGAACGTCCCCGCGATCGTCACCACGCCGGCGATGACGCCGAGGATCGTGACGAGGCCGTCCTGGGTCGTCAGACCGAGGCCCAGCAGGATCAGCGCGATGGCCGGGATCACCACCCCGCCCGGCACGCTGGCATAGAGCACCATCAGCGCGCTGACGGCGACGCACATCAGCGAGATCACCCGCGGCATGGGCTTGCGGAAGGCGATCGCGAAGCGCGGGAGCACGAAGCGGTCCAGCCATCTGATGAACGGGCGGGCTTTCTCCAGCCCCCGGTCGAAGGCCTTGCGGCCGAAGCTCACCCGGCGCAGGCGCCCGGGCAGCCAGAGCTTGGGGCGCGACAGCGCGAAGTGGATCGAGATCACCAGGGCGACCAGCGCCATGGCGTAGCTCACCCCCGGCAGGGCGCCCACCACGGGCAGGACCGAGATCAGCGCGGGCACCAGCAGGAGCGGGCCGAAGCTGCGGTGGGCCAGCGCTTCCAGGATCTCGTCGACCGAGATCGTCTCCCCGCCCTCCTGCGCACGCAGATCCTCCAGCACGTCCTCGAGACGGGCCGGATGAACCTCGAAGGGGCTGTGTCGCTTCCGGTCCGCCATGGCCTGTGGTCAACACCTGGAGGGAGCTGCGCGATCCGTCAGCGCCGCGCGGGCATCCGCCAGATCAGCACCGCCGAGAACAGCGCGAACACCAGCGCCTGGGCGAGCGCCTGGGGCTGGAAGCCGGCGCCGGCCTCGAGCCCGGTCGCACGCTGGAAGGTCTCCACGATCAGCACCCCGAGCGGGGTTTCCGGCGAGCGGGCGAGCGCGACGGCGAGGGTGGAGATGAGGGTGAGCGCGTTGAAGCCGCCATGCAGCCCGATCACCCCCCAGATCGACCCCTGCCGCAGCGCGAGCAGGGCGAGGAAAAGGCCGGTCATGAAGATGCCGGCGAGCCCGGCAAGACCGTTCGCCAGGCCTGCGAGCAGCACGTGGGCGTGAAGCAGGGTGAAGGCGAGCGTCGTCGCGATCACGCCCGCCGTCCGGCCCCAGCGCGCGGCGAGCGTGCTCATCAGCCAGCCGCGGAAGACGACCTCCTCGATCCCTCCCTGCAGCAGGAAGAACAGCGCGATCGCGCCGAACACGAGCCAGACGCCCGGATCGGCGAGCCGTCCCCAGTCGGCCGCGGCGACCTCCCCGGCGATGTCGACGGGGAAGACCACGCCCATGAGCGCGACCGCCACGGCCAAAGCGGCGAGCACCGCCGCCGACAGGAAGAGGCCACCGAAAAAGCGCCGCCCGGCCTGTCGCGGACCCATGCCGATGCTGGCCACCCCGCGCCGCTCGAAGGCGCGCAGCCAGAGCCAGGCGAGCCCGCCCCAGACGAGGAACTGCACCAGCAGCAGCGCGAACAGCACACCGGCCGGCGGCAGAGTGGCGAGCGCGGCCTCCAGCGCGGCCTCGTCGGCGAACACGCCCGCACCGCGCGTGGCGACGATCCAGACGAGCTGGCCGACGCCGTAGAGGAGCGCCCCGGCGAGATAGAACAGGACGACCAGCAGAAGCGCCGCCCAGCCCCAGCTGCGCCGCGCCGCCTCCGGCCAGGGCGCGTAGAGAGCGGTCTTCATGCGGGATCGGCCATTGCGGAAATCACCCCTCGCCCGGCGCGGCGCCGACGGAGCCGGCCGGGGCGGAGATGTCCTCGGCCTTTGCCGCCTCGCCGCCGGAATGGCGCACGGCGGCGTAGGCCCCGACGCCGTGCCAGAGGCCTTCGACGATGATCTGGAAGGCGACCTGGATCAGCAGGACGAGGATGACCGCCGCGAGTATGCCGGGCTCGGTGAAGATCTGGCCCAGGATCTCGAACACCTCCTGCGCGGTCTCGGGATTGGCCTGCTCGAGTCCCTGCAGCGTGCCGAGCGAGCCGAGCAGGCCGGCGACCACGACGACCTGCTGGAATACGCTGATGATCGTCGCGCCGACCAGGATGATCGCGACGAGAACGAGATAAGACAGGAACATCCAGCCGACGATGCCCTTCGTCGCGGCGAAGCTCTCGAACAGGCGGAAGCGCTGCTCGTTCACGGTCATGGCCGGCGCGGCCGCGAACTTGATGCAGATCCAGATCGCGGCGATGGCGAGCGCGACGAAGACGAGGAACCAGACGATCCCGGCGCCGAGCCCGGCCCAGATCGAGCCCTCCCCGGCCGCGAGCAGCCCGGCCCCGCCGGCTCCGGCGATGGCGATCACGATAGCACCCGCGATCCAGGCGATGACCCAGAAGGCGATGAAGATGATGTTGATGCCGAACAGGCGAAGCTCGTCCGCGCCGAAGCGCAGCGGAATGCCGCCCTTGACCTCGTCGCGCGTCAGCAGGCGCAGCCACGCCCCCTGGATGGAGAGCGCGAACATGATGGCGAGGAGAACTCCGAGCAGGCCGAGAAGCCCGACCGAGCCAACCGCGGTCAGCGCCTGCTGCGCGCTCGGTTCGCGGCCCTCGGCCTCCATCTCGATGAGCATGGAGAGCATCGGCATGAAGGCTGCGATCATGAGCGCGACGATCAGGACATAGCCCACGATCTGGCTGATCGCGATGGCGAGGACGCCGCCGGGCCTGCGGCCGATCGCCTTGAAGAAGAAGAAGGTGGCGGTGACGAAATCGTAGGGCGCTTTGGTCATCTCTCCCCCCGGCGCTGCGTGACCCGTGAAGCTTATCCAAGCCGCGCGGGGAAGTCTTCCCGGTTTCGTGACGCCCCCGCCTTCACGCGCGATACCTGGCGTAGAGCGCGCAGAACAGCGCGGTCAGCGGCGCGGTCAGGAGGATCATCTTCAGCGCGCCGTGGACGAAGGACAGCGCGGCGAAGAGCGCGAGGGGCCCCGTCACCTCCCCCGTCGCGGCCACCATGGACTGCGCCGAGGCTGGGTAGACACCGAAGGCGGCCCCGGCGAGCGCGTTGAAGCCGGCAACGAGGGCGAGGCCCGGGACCAGCAGCGCGCCCGCGCTCGCCGTGATCGCCACGAAGCGCTTCGCCGACAGCGGCCAGACCTGCAGGATGCGGATGCGCCCGGCTTCCAGCGTCGCGGGCACGGCGAGGGAGAGCCGCGCGAACAGCCAGATCGAGAACACGGCAAAGCCCGCGATCAGCACCCCGGCGACGATCCACTCGCCCGGCCCGAACAGGGCGAAGATGTTGATGAAGCCCTCCGGCGGCTCGCTCATGCCGATGCGCTCGGCCCCGATCATGGCGAGCGCGGCGAGCATGAAGGCGAGCACCAGGAGCGCGGTGCCGAGCACCGTGAAGCACAGCACCGCGACCAGCAGCGCCACCCAGACCATGCGCAGCCCGTCCGCGTCGAAGGCGAGGCCGAACGGCCCCGCCTGCGGCAGGCCCAGCGCCGCGCGGCCGTAGCCGGCGAGCGCGGCGGCGAAGGCGAAGAAGGCGGCGAGCGCGACGATCACCCCGCCGAGCGCGGCCCCGGACGACCCCGCCGCGGCGTAGACCGTGAGAAGGCTCTGCACGGTGAAAACGAGGCCATAGAGCCCCGCCCCGGCAAGCACGGTGCGGGCATGGGCGGGGACAAAGCGGAGAGCGGCGCGGATCGCGCCCGGTTCGATGACGGTCATGGCCGCCGATCTAAGGCGAAACCGCGCCCCCGCCAAGCCGGGTGCGGCAACGCGGCCCCCGGACTTGTCCCCGGCGGGGATAGCGGGAAATCGGACTCCTACAACGACTACCGGTCTCCGGATCGCGTGTGGGGGCTGAAAGGCGCGGTAAGAGCCGTTGGAGGTTTTGTCTCGGACGAACGGCATGGGCGAGAGTCGGCTCCCCGCTTCTCCGGGGCTGCGGCGCGTGAGCGCAGGTGCAAGCGAGGCGGTGATTCTATCGTGTCGCACACCGTCGGGGGACAAGATCGGCGGCGCCTCGATCGCGCTACTGCGCTCCGCCCTCCTCCTGCGGCCCCTCCGGGACTCGGCAGAGTCGCAGGTACTCGCCGACCCCCACCTGCAGGGAGGCGCAGGGATCGAGGGCGTAGACATGTACCGGCTGGAAGGAGCGCAGCAGCGCCCCGCTGGCGCGCAGTTCGGCAAGGACAGCCGCGCCGGCAGAGGCCGGATAGGCGTAGAGCAGCTCCGCGCGCCCTGCCGGGACGCGTTCGTCTTCGCCGACCCACAAAGCGACGATCACGCTGCTCGCGCGCTCCGGCTCCCCGATCAGGAGGGCCGGATCGAGGCGGGCCCCGGCGCAGGCGGTGTCGCGTGGCGGGTCCAGATAGGGCGACCGGGCGAAGCGGTAATCCAAGGCGACATATTCACCGGGCTCGGCCTGCGCCTCCGTCACGACCGCCAGCAGGGCGTCGGGCAGCACGTCTGGGAAGGCGTCGGAGACCCGGTCGGCCACGAAGGCGCTGTAGCCGGTCGAGGACGGGCCTTCCTGATGGCCGGCGACAAATCCCATCGCGGCAACGAGCGCCGCATCCTGCCGCCAGGGACAGTCGTCCGCCTCGATCAGGCGCAGCGTCTCGTCGGCGACGTGGCTGACCTCGTGCAGATCGCCGGCGCGCCAGGCCGCCTCGAGCCGGACAAGCCCCTCCCCGATCGTCCCGACCGGGTCTGCGGGTTCGACCGCCGCCGCTGCGAGGCCGAGGGCGAAGGCAAACAGGCCGGCGAACACTCAGCCCTCCAGGATGTATTCGATGGTCGTCATCCGGCATTCCTGGCGCACCGGCTCGCCGCCGACACGGGCCGGATCGAAGCGCCAGCGCTCCACCGCCTCCACGGAGGGCTCGGCGAAGTCGGCAAACGGAATGGAGAACAGCACCTCGATGTCCTGCGTCCGGCCGGTCTCGTCGATCGCGTAGCGGATCACCACGACGCCCTCAGCACCGGCCATGGCCGCGCGCTCAGGATATCGCGGCGGCCTGCGCTCCAGCGCTACGGCGTCGCGATTGGCCGGATCGTCGGCGAGTTCGGCGTCGCCGCGCTCGGCGCACTCCTGATAGCCCTCGCTCTCGCTTTCCACCTCCTCGACCATGCCTTCCCCGGCCAGGCGGCGGAACAGGGCGAGCCGGTCGTCGCTGTCGAGCCGGCCCCGGGCATAGTCCGCCCAGTATCCGAGCCCTGTACGCATCTCCGGATGCGACCCCTCGCGGACCATCCAGGTATGGGCGACCGAGAGCCAGTAGGCCGCGTCCGTATCCTCGCGCCTGGCCGCCGCCAGCGCCCCGAGATAGAAGGAGAGGAGGGCGAAATGGCCTTCCGAGGTGAGGTCGTGATCGGCGAGCGCGTCGAACGCCTGTTGCGCCCGCAGGGCCGCGCCGCGCATCGATCCGTCCCGCCACAGGGCGTGTGCCTGGATGGCGCGGCTTAGGAAGAGCTCGTTGGCGCGCAGGCCGGGATCGATCTCCGTGGCGTTCTGCAACAGGTCGCCGGCCGTGTCGGCGAGCCGGATCGCGCCGCGCGTGTCGCCGGCGCTGAGCGCGGCCGTCGCGGCAAGGCGCCAGGTCTGGCCGATCACACCGGGGCTCTCGCCGATTTCCTGCTGCAGCCGTACGACGGCACGGTAGGCCGATCCCGCCTCCTCGTATCGGCCGAGCGCATCGGCGAGCTGGGCATAGTTGTCGGCGAGCGTTGCGGTCACGACCGGGTCGTAATCGGCCGCCTCGGCCGCCCGCCAGGCCGCGTGGGCGGCCGGCAGCGCACGCTCGTAGTCCTCCGCCTGCATCGCCGCATTGTAGGCCACATAGCTGCGGCGCACATCCTCCGGCAGATCGGACTGGGCGGATGCGGAACCGGCCGCGACGACCAGAGCCACCGCGGCAAGCCACGATCTAAACATGACGTCCTCCTCCCCTGACATGCGAATTAGCAACCAGAAGGCGGGCAGGGTCAAGCGCTGCGCCCCGAACCGGAAGAGCCTTTGAGCCGTCGCGCGAAAACCCCTATATCCCCACCCATGACACATACACCCATACACATCGTCGGCGGCGGCATGGCCGGGTCGGAAGCGGCCTGGCAGGCGGCAGAGGCCGGGGCGAAGGTCGTGCTGCACGAGATGCGGCCCGTGCGGAAGACCGAGGCGCATCAGACCGATGGCCTTGCAGAGCTCGTGTGCTCGAACAGCTTCCGCTCCGACGACGCGGCGACCAATGCGGTCGGCCTCCTGCACGAGGAGATGCGCCGGGCGAACTCGCTGATCATGGCGATGGGCGATGCCCACCAGGTGCCCGCCGGCGGCGCGCTGGCGGTCGACCGCGAGGCGTTCTCGCGCGCGGT